>JAUXFT010000118.1 GCA_030622755.1 Aestuariirhabdus sp.
GGTGCTGGACCTTTGCCAGCAGCTCTATGAACGACACAAACTGATTACCTACCCACGATCCGATTGTCGCTATCTGCCAAAACAGCATCTGGAGGAAGTGCCCCGGGTCACCAGCGCTATTATCAGTAATTGCCCCGATCTTAAGGCCGGGGTTAGTAATGCCAACCTCAGTGTGCGCGGTCGTGCGTGGAACGACAGTAAAGTGACAGCCCATCACGCTATTATCCCTACCCAGCGAGCCCTTAAGGGTGGCCTCAAGGATAGCAAGCTGGATCCTCGCGCTATACAGCTGTATCAATTGATTGCGCGTCAGTATCTGATGCAGTTTTATGAGGCGTTGTGTTATCGGGATACGCGGGTATTGCTTAATCTGGCAGGCGGTCAGTTTGAGGCAAAGGCACGGATGGTAACCCAGCTCGGCTGGAAGCAGTTGTTACCCGCTAAAGCTGCCGGGAAGCCAGATTCCCGAAGCTCTCGCAACTCTCGCAACACAAATGACGGAGAGGGTGATCAATACAATCAGACCCATGAGGGTAACAACGATCCGCCCATCCAAACCCTGCCTACGCTGAATAAAGGCGATCAACTACCGTGCGTGGGCGCAGAGGTACGTGACAAGCAAACTCAGCCGCCAAAATACTTTACCGATGCATCCTTGTTGGCCGCGATGACGGGCATATCCCGTTACGTCACTGATCCCGAGATTCGCAGGGTGCTGCGTGAGACCGATGGGCTGGGTACTGAAGCAACACGGGCGGGCATTATCGAGTTGCTGTTTCAGCGTAAATATCTGCAGCGTACGGGCAAACAGATTCGTGCAACCGAGGTTGGTAAAGCGTTGATTAGCAGTTTACCGCCTACTGCAGCAACACCGGATATGACCGCACGCTGGGAATCTCAGTTGGAGGCGATCTGTGAGCGACAGTCAAACTACCAGGGGTTTATGTCGCCTCTGTTGCAAACCTTGCACCACTTGATTGATCAGAGTCAGTCGAGTCTGCCCTCGGCATTAAGCGGCGTTAAGAGCCCGGATAATACCTGGGCAGGCAAGGGGCGCAAGGTGACAAAAGGACGTAAAGGAGGCAAGGCAGGAAGCAAGAGCAGCAGCCTTAAGAAAACCGTTTCCGCCAGTAAGCCGGCAAGCAGAAAACCTGCTGCCAGTAAGCCGAAAGCGGCTGGAAAGATTGTTTAATAGAATGTTGCACTAACGAGCATGTTAAGCGTTCTGATAGTCAGGGAACTTTCTGGAGTATTACTTCGGGAGCTGCCTCAATTTTTGCACAGGGTGCTTTCTGGATTTTTGCACAGGGTGCTGCCCGGGGTTTTTCCTTGGAGCAGCTTTGTTCGGCAGCCCTGATCGGCAGGGTTGATGTATCGATTTAATGAACCCTTTACCGGTTGCCAAAGCACAGAGTGACACCTGATAATAGCGCTCTTTTGAAATCAGGCTGGAGTGTTGGGATATGAAGGTTGAAGCCAATAAAGTTGTGCAGTTCCATTATTCGTTGAGCGATAGCGATGGTAATGAATTGGAAAACTCTAAAGGGAGTGATCCTACTGCTTACCTGCACGGCCACAAGAATATGATTCCAGGGCTTGAGAAAGTCATGGAGAATCGCGAGCTCGGTGAACGTTTTAGTGCCGTTGTCGCAGCGAAAGATGGCTATGGTGAGCGCGTTGAGGGTAGCGAGCAGCGTATTCCTATCAAGCATTTGATGGTGCCTAAAAAAGCACGTTTGAAAACGGGTATGACCGTTCCCGTGCAAACAGATAATGGTGCGCGTCATGTGACGATCATTAAGGTTGGCAAGTTCAATGTCGATGTCGATACCAATCATCCCCTGGCAGGCATCGATCTGCACTACGATATCGAAGTGGTAGATATTCGTGATGCGAGCGCAGAGGAGCAGTCTCATGGTCATGCTCATGGCGTTGGCGGTCATCACCATTGATGCCTTGATTAATTGATTCAATGCCCCAAAAACCTCATCAGCGAATGACTGCAGTTAGCTTGAACGCATAGCAACCTGCCAGCGTCAGGTTACGGGCGTAATCTTTATCATTAAAGTGTTACGTCTGTAATCATGCTCATAGACCGGTGCCTTTTGCCTTTTGCCTTTCCGTTCTCTTCGTGTTGTTGTGCTTATCTCAATTTTTTGCTTATCTCTATATTCCCTCTGAACTCTGTTTTGCTCTTGTCTTTCTGCTGACGATAGCGCTTTTTCGGTATTTTAAATTCACGATTTTTACATGGATTCTTCCTGAATTTTGGCTGAATTCTGGCTGGATTCTGTCTGCGTTGTGAAGTGATAGTTTGGTCGTTGCCGATAAACCTGCGCGGATTCTGGCAGGCGCTTTCCAGATCCTTTTGAAATAATCCACCATTTCCCTGAAGGCGCGTCATTTGGCGGGTAAGTAGTTCGATTGATGACAGCAGGAAACGCTCTTTTGACCTAGGATTATGGGACGTGGATGATGATGGTTGATCGATGATTTCGACTCCTCATCAAGGCAAGATAGCCTGGGTGGAATGGATACCCTAATGGAAGACAAAACCTCTGAACGTGCTGTGGTGCTGGTGGTCGATGATATCGCTGAGAATATTCAGGTATTGCATGGGCTGCTGGGTGAAACCTATAAGGTAAAGGCCGCTACTGATGGCCTGAAGGCATTACAGATTATTCATTCCGGTACTAAGCCAGATATTATTCTTCTTGATGTCATGATGCCCCACATGGATGGTTTTGAAGTCTGTCGGCGCTTAAAAGCTGATCCGAGGACATCCTCTATACCGGTAATTTTTGTTACTGCCAGAACCGAAAGTGTTGATGAGGAGCTCGGTTTTGAGCTGGGCGCCGTGGATTATATTACCAAGCCATACAGTCCACCGATTGTTAAAAGTCGTGTGCGCGCTCATCTTTCCCTGTATGACCAGCAACGTCACCTTGAGGAACTCGTGCAGGAACGTACCCGGGAAATTGAACAGACGCGGCTTGCCGTAATACGCTGTCTTGGCAAGGCGGCGGAATACAAAGATAACGAAACCGGTATGCATGTAGTGCGCATGAGTTGGTACAGCAAATTTCTGGCCGAAGCCGCAGGGGCCAATGAGGATTGGGTCGAACTATTGTTTAATGCCGCACCGATGCACGACGTAGGTAAAATCGGCATTCCGGATAGCATTTTATGTAAACCTGGAAAACTTACCCCTGAAGAAAATGAGGTAATGCGCCAGCACGTTTCGATGGGTGGCGGCATTTTGGGTGAGCAAAATTCGAAATTACTTACTTTGGCTATCGAGGTGGCAGAAACTCACCATGAGAAATGGGATGGCTCGGGTTATCCAAAGGGATTGAAGGGAGAGGATATACCGCTTTCTGGCCGAATTGTTGCTATCGCCGATGTGTTTGATGCGTTAACCAGTGAGCGCCCTTATAAAGAAGCATGGACGGTGGAAAAGGCGTTAACCTTTATCGAAGATCACGCTGGTGATCATTTTGATCCGGAAATTGCGCCGTTGTTGAGAAAGAATTTACCGAAAATACTGGAAATTAAAAACTCTTTTTCTGGATAATTTTACGCTGCTGGCAGATAAGCAGTGACTATAAAAATGTAACTGGAAATACATAATCGATGATAAAAACGTCAAGCGCGTTAGCAGCGAAAGATCGTACTGAATCCCTGGATGAAAGTCACAATACTGTTGTTGGTGAATCAAGACGACTCGTGGTGGGGTTTACATTGGTTATCGTTTTGCTCTGTGGTGTTGGTTTGACCGGAGCCTATAGTTTACACAAACTTTTTTTGGCGGTAGATCGTTACGCGGTAGCTGGACAGTTGATGATTCTGCTTGATGGCGCACGGTTGCATGAGCTTATTTTTACTCGAGACAATAATCTGGAAGCTGCTGAACGGGCCAAGGAAAAAATTCAGCAGTCGCTTGATCTGGCAAGGGAATTTCACAGCCAACGGCTTGACGATAGTGCAGGTACTGGCGAGTCAACGGCAGCAATAGAGAAGTATCAGACAGATTTTTATCGCTATGTCAGCTTGCGGCAACAACGAACTACCGACAGAAACCAGATGGTGGATGCCGCGAGACAAGCCTCTGCCAGTGCAGATGCCCTGCAAAGCCTGCAAGAGAAATATATCGATATCGATAAAGCTTCCGTTAAGGAACTGAGAGAAGAGATGGAAGCGATTTCGTCGAATGTGTCGCTCTCCTATGAACTGGCAATTTTCTCGGAAGTTGCGCGTAATTTTGAAAAAGAATTTTTACTACAAAAAAATGTCAAGGTTTTACAGCGCGCCCGAATGGAAGAGGTCCGGATGGCGCAGGTAATTTCTGCGTTGAAGGAGAAACTGCAAAACCTGCGTTCTCGATCTCTGATTCTGGAAATTATTGCTACCCATGAACAGTATCAATCTACGCTCGAAGAATTTTCCAAACTTCAAAATTTTAATACGATCACCTCTGACACCCCTTTGATTGAGGCGCTTGATCAGGCTGGACTTAAGCTTACTGAGCTGGCTTTAGCGTTACGAAGTAACGAAACGCAATTATTTGCCGATACCCAGGGTCGTGTGAGTGATCTTCAGGACTTGATGGTGCGTCGTCTTGATCTTTCAAAAGAGGTGACGCTGTTGATGAAGCACATCAGTGATGCGCGTCAGGCCGATAGAGACTTTGGTTTGGCGCAGACCAGCGAGGGCCGGAAAATTTATGCCACTGAAGTAATCGAATTTTTAGATAGCTCCATATTTCTCGCTATGCGTATTCAGGCCATGTTGATCGAGGCCGACGAAAAAGAGGTATTTGAAAGTGTATCGCCAGATATTAAGCGGTATCTGAGTAACTTTCGTCAGGTGATTATTGGCAGCCGTCAGGCCAATGAGGTGGCGGGGCATATGGTCAAGGAAGCGGTTCATGCGGATACGCTTCTGTCAGGCATTCGGGATGTTCGCTTTAAAGAGATGGAACAGGCTCGCAGTCTTGGGCGTTACATGTTTGCTGGTGGCGCAATATTTATCATGGCTATTGTGTTGTTGGGAATATTGATTCGACGCTCCCAAAATACGCTGGTACAGATGACCCATCGTTTGACAGAAGCGAGAGACTTTGCACAAAATGCGGATGAAGCAAAGTCTGATTTCCTGGCCAATATGAGTCATGAAATTCGTACGCCGATGAATGCCATCATCGGTATGAGTTATCTTGCGTTGCAAACCGAACTCAATAATAAGCAGCGAGGCTATATCAGTAAGGTGCACAAATCCGCTCAGGCTTTGCTGGGAATAATTAACGATATTCTGGATTTTTCAAAAATCGAAGCGGGCAAATTACGCCTTGAGCGTATTGAGTTCAGGCTGGAATCTGTTTTGGAAAATTTCACTAACCTGGTCGGTTTGCGGTCTCAGGATAGAGGTCTGGAGCTGTTAATTGATATCGCACCTGATGTACCAACGGCGTTAGTGGGTGATCCACTGCGTATGGGGCAGGTGCTGGTTAATCTGGGGAATAACGCCGTCAAGTTCACCGAGCAGGGTGAGATAAAAGTTGCGATACGCAGTATTAAACAGACCGATGATGATGTGCTTTTAAAAATTTCGGTGAGTGATACCGGAATCGGTATGAACGCAGAGCAGCGGCAACGATTATTTCGTTCGTTTGAGCAGGCAGACAGCTCGACCACTCGTCAATATGGTGGAACAGGCTTGGGATTGGCGATTTGCAAGCGCCTGGTTGAATTAATGAATGGTTCTATCGAAGTAGAGAGTGAGCCCGGTGTCGGCTCGGTTTTCTCCTTTACGGTACGTCTGGAGAAAAGTAAAACATTACGAGCACCGCTGGTAGAAATGCCGACCAATATGACCAATAAACGTGTACTGGTAGTAGACGACAACAAGAGTGCACGTGATATTGTCGAGAACCAGTTGACCGCGCTTAAATTTGAAGTGGTGAGTGTTTCCAATGCCCATGATGGGCTGGAAATTGTGCATAAAACGGCGCTTGCTGGTGAGCCATTTATGTTGTTGATGCTGGACTGGAATATGCCTACGACTACCGGGGTAGATATGCTGGAAATTGTTAAGCGTCGATACCCATCGAAAGAGTGCCCGGCAATTATGATGCTGACAGGTTATGGACGGCATGAAGTTATCGAGGAGATGAATCTTCGTGGCCTGTCTGCCGATGGTGTTCTCAGTAAGCCGGTAACTCCATCATCACTTTACGATGGCATTCTCTCAGTGCTGGGGGTTGAAGGTGCGAGAGGCGGCAGGGTTGAACAGGAATCTCGTGAGCTGCAAGATGCCATTGCGCGGCTAAGAGGGGCTTCCATACTACTGGTCGAAGATAACGAGATTAATCAGGAGTTGGCCAAAGAACTTCTCGAGGAAAAGGCGATTACAGTAACCATTGCCAATAACGGTAAAGAGGCTATTGATCTTCTAACCGAGCAGACATTTGATGGCGTTTTGATGGATTGCCAGATGCCTGTCATGGATGGTTATGAAGCCACCCGGGTTATTCGGCAAAAGCTGGAACTTGATGATCTCCCGGTATTGGCCATGACGGCCAATGTAATGACCGGTGATCGTAATCGTGCCCTGGAAGCCGGCATGAATGATTTGATTGGCAAACCCATCGATGTCGCCGAGATGTTTGAAATTATGGCGCAGTGGATCACTTCATCAACAGATGTTGCGTTACCGTTGCCCACAACAGAACAGGCGGAGACACAACAGACAGAAAAGGAGCAGGGAAGAAAGCAACAAATAGAAACGGCTGATTTTCCTGTTCAGGATGACATTGACTTTGGCCGTGGCCTGGCGACGACGAATGGAAGAAAAGAGCTGTATATTAAATTGTTGACCCAGTTCGTGAAAAATTATTCGGCGCTTGAGGAAGAAAAAATTAATGACCAACAACCGAGACTGGATAGGGTTCGTTATTTCCATACCCTGAAAAGTGTTGCCGCTAATATCGGTGCTAACGAGGCGGCCAGGCTCAGCGGGGAGTTGGAGTCAGCATTTTCCAGAGAAGATTTTAGACTGGACGATGCCGTTCAGTTACCCGAGCTCGGTGCTATTTTACAGCGTATTTCGACCGATTTGTCGCAATGGCTGGATGATAATCGTGAAGAATCTATTGCGGATAGCAGTGGTGAAGCCAGACAGTTAAATCAACCCTTAATTGAAAAGATGTGCGCAGCTATTTCTGATTACGATACCGAAGCTTTGGACTTATTGCGCACTGTGGAAAATATTTCTGAGCTTGGCTTGACCAGGAGTCAGTTCCTTGAGCTTGAGCAGGCACTGGAGAGTTTTGATTTTGATGTTGCTGCAGAGCTGTTATCCGATAAAGTCTGAGCGACTACAGTTTACGGGTATGCGTCGCGACAAATTGCTGGTGATCCGGGCTATCCTGAGTTTACCCATAACAAGATTAATAGCGCCCTGTTAGCATTCATCAGCAATGTATCCGTTGGTGTGTCTTTCAGGGCGTTAGTAGTCGATAGGCCTAAGTGGTTTTCTTGCGTTTTGGTGAAGCGAAACCAGAATCTTCGGCACTGCTTAATGAAGCATCTCGACGTCTTCCGCTACTTTTTGGATCGTGTTGTTTTGATTTTGGCGCCGGTTTTTTCCCGACAGATTTCTTGCCGAAAATTTTCTTACCGGCGGTTTTATTTTTTCCAGCTACTTTTTTCTTCTTGCTGCCAGCAGCTTTCCCCGATGCCTTAAGCTTTTTGGGGCCTTTAAAGTTTGCGATAAGCCCTTCGATCTGACGTTTGGCAAACCGGGTGTTGGTGTATTTTTCGATACCGGCTTTCAGGTTCCAGTCGTACGCGCAGACCATCGAAATGGCTGCGCCTTCAGCATCTGCGCGGCCGGTGCGGCCAATGCGATGGATGTAGTCATCGCCATTTCGGGGCATTTCAAAATTGATAACCAGGTCGATGCCTTTGATATCGAGGCCTCGCGCGGCCAGGTCCGTAGCGATTAAGACCTTGTAGTGTCCATCGCGGTAATGTTGCATCATCTGGTTACGTTCGCGTTGATCCATCTCACCGTGCAGTACACCGACGGGAAGCGATTTTCCGCGCATAATACCGCACAGGCGATCGGCCATATCACGGGTATTGCTGAATACCAGAGCTTTATCAAACTCGTCGTTTTGCAGCATATACTCCAGTAAGGCGATTTTATGGTCAGTGTCGTCGGCGAGGATGATCTGCTGTTTAATATCGGTATGCTGCTTGCGCGGCGTATCAAGAATCAGTGATTTCGGTTTTTCCAAAGCCTGGTCAATCACATCATCGAGCCCTCTGCGCTTGAGAGTGGCTGAGAAAAGCATGGTTTGACGTTCACCCGGGCAGGCGTTACAGATGCGCAGCAGGTCTTCACTGAAACCCATCTCCAGCATACGATCGGCTTCATCAAGCACCAGTACTTCCAGGTCATTAAAATCGAGAGATTCTGAATCAAGGTGTTCTACCAGTCGTCCGGGGGTTGCAATGAGAATTTCCGGATTTTTTCGCAGCATGGCGCGCTGTTCCTTGAAACCTTCGCCACCGATGATCATGCCGGATTTGATGAAGGTGAAACTGCCCAGTTGCTCACACTGTTTCATTACCTGTCTTGCAAGTTCACGGGTGGGCACCAGTATTAATGCCCGTGCACCGGATTGGGGCGCTTCGTTTGCGAGTAAACGATGAAGGATCGGTAATACAAATGCGGCGGTCTTTCCGCTACCCGTACGAGCGCTGACTAGCAGGTCTTTTCCTGCCATGGCGACCGGGATGGCTTTTTGTTGCACGGGAGTGGGTTTGGTTAATTCCAGTTTATCCAGTGCTTTTAGCAGACGTTCGTTCAGTGCTAATTCGTTAAACAATTCAGGACCTCGATGCCGTAGCAGGTTTGAGCTGAGCGCGGAAGATATTAAGTGGCGGCATTCTAAACCGCATTGCCCTCTGACAAAAGGACTGATCAGCCTAAAGGTTAGTTCAGACTGCTGCAGCGGCTTATTAACAGGGGGGGTTGCAGGGCAGATAGAGTACTGGATTCGTTATCTATAATGAACGTGTGGTGCTTTGATTTAGGCAATATTGATTTGTGGTGCATTTATGTATGATGAATGAATAAATGAAAGCAATACAATAGAGGATAATAGGCTGTGTGTGCTCTATCTATGCATCACAGGTTGATGTGAAGATGCAGAGTGCCGTTAATTGATAGTCAGTAATAGTATTTTCTATGTTTGCCAACGACGTAGGGGTCAAGAAGTCTTTTTATGAAAAAATGTTATGAAAAAAATACTATGAAAAAAATACTATGAAAAAAATACAGGTAAAGATTGTCTCGGATGTGATGTGTCCCTGGTGTGTTGTTGGCTATAAAAATTTAGCCTCAGCAATTAACTCGCTTAAAAAATCAGCTGAACTTGAGTTGGCTGATATTGAATTACCTGAAATTAAAGTCTCCTGGCATCCGTTTGAGCTGAATCCCCATATGCCGGAACAGGGGCAGGATGTTGAAGAGCATCTGGCGGAGAAATACGGTATTACTCCAGAGCAAAGCGTACAAAACCGCCAACATATCGCCCAGGCTGGGCAAAATGCAGGTTTCAACTTTCACTTTAGTAAAAACATGCGGATGATTAACAGTTTCGATTGCCATCGCCTGCTGGCCTGGTCGGAAACCTTGAACAAACAGACTGAACTGCAAATGGCTTTGTTTGAAGCGCATTTCACTGACAACCGCCACTTAAATGATCAGGCTGTGCTCGCTGATATCGTCAGTTCTATTGGTCTGGATGGTGAAAAGGCTGCTGAGATCTTATCCTCTGATCAATTTGCCGACCAGGTCCGACAGGAGATGGCAGAGTTTCAGAGACTAGGTATTCATTCTGTTCCGACCTTTATCATTAATGACCAATATGCGATTAGTGGTGGGCAGCCGGTCGAAGCGTTTCAGAACACCTTACGTCAAATAGTCGCGTCGGATAAGTGAGTGACTGCCTGAGGTGTTACCGGCCAGGGGGCTTCGAATTTAGCTGCGTTTTGATGGCAGAAGAATATCGTAATACTCAC
>JAUXFT010000142.1 GCA_030622755.1 Aestuariirhabdus sp.
AGGTGTTTTCCGTTGCCGGTAAGGACCGGGCAGCGGTCGCGATGGGCGGGCACGCCGGAAAATCTTTCTGGTACTCGACCCACAGTGGTGATTTTATCAGCTCTACTTACTACTATTCCGCCTACCCTGATTGGGTCGATCAATGGAACAGTCAAAAACTGGCGGATAGCTACGCTAATACGCAATGGAAATTAGGCGAGAACCCTGAACGATACCGCTTCGCTGAACGGGATGACCGCCCCTATGAATCCAATATGCCCGGCTACGGGCGGGTTTTCCCCCATGGTTTTGGCCCAACGCCGCAACAGGATCCGAAAACCGGCAAGTATTTTTACACCCTGTTGATGGCCAGCCCGGTGGTGGATGATCTGACCATCAATTTCGCGAAAGCGATCATCGACAATGAGCAGATCGGGCAGGACTCCATCACGGATTATCTTTCAGTCGGTTTGTCATCGACCGATTACGTGGGGCATATTTTTGGGCCATCAAGCCTCGAGCAGGAAGAAAATATTAACCGGCTCGATCAGTCTCTGGCCGACCTTCTGCAATTTGTTGACGAACGCGTGGGATTGGAAAATACGCTGATTATTTTATCCAGCGATCATGGCGTACCGGAAATTCCCGCCTACTCCAGCGAGTTCGGCGTTAGTGCGGGTACCATCAGTGTGGCCGAGATCAAGGAGAATATAGTATCCACCTTAAACCAGCACTATCCGGATGCGGAGGAATTACTGCTCGATTATTTCCCCCCCTATGTGTATTTAAATCGGCAAGCGATCAAGCAACGTGAACTGGATCAGGGCCTGATAGAGCAGCAGCTGGCCGATTCCCTCAGTCAGTTGCCAGGCATCGGGCTTGCGGTAAGCAGTCAGTCATTACTGGCGAACGAGACACCGCAAGATGCCGTGCATGCGCAGATTCTTAATAATCACAACGATACCCGCTCCGGGGATGTCTACATCGCCTGGGCTGCAAACTGGAGTCCGGAAGCGGGGGGCGCGGCAGTCGCTCACTCTTCACCCTGGCGTTATGATACCCATGTGCCGATTGTGTTTGCCGGTTATGGGATAAAGCCACAGCAGGTTGGGCGCCGGGTAGAGACGGTGGACGTGGTACCCACCGTGACCCAGTTACTTAAACTGCGCGAAGCCAATGCCGTCGCCGGTAAACCCTTGCTTGAAGTGCTTGCCCGCTAGGCGTTTCAGTCGCTTGCCTCGCCTCACCAGCGAGGCGGCAGGCGGGGATCTTTTTTCCTGGAATGCCTCAACTTATCATCCCGCATTTTGCGAGACAGTTTTGTTTGCAGTTGTTGGTTTCTTTTTCGATTCATTTTTTCATTTATCGAGTATGTGATTTTTTGGTAGATTTCATAAATTCCGGTTTTCTCGATCAGTGGCCGCAGGCCAAATCCTAAAAACAAAATCATAAAAACGTAGTGGATTAGAAAACCAGGGATGAGGAATCCGACTAATGGGGTAAGCCATAATAAGGCGGTAAAAATACCCGTAGAAAACAAACCATATTCAAATTTTTTTCCTGACATGTTTATTCCCGATTTTTTGATCAACCTTATAATGTTTGCAATAGTAAATGGTACGATAAAATTCAAGGTTTACTTTCTTCTGCCGGACCCGATTATGAAGTACAGGAGCTTCTTTGCAGGATCTTCTTTGCAGGTACCTCTTTCCAGGTAGATGTGGGGCATAGGTATTTTCTTAAGATGCTTATGGTTTCGTTATCTTAAATGCATTTTCCAGTTTCGTGGTTTCAAGTAATAACTACTCTCAAATATGAGTATACTTGCTCCCATATTCGCCAACAGTTATAGAATAGGTTCGCAATGATACAGTGGCAATGGGCCTCGTATGAGGAGCTTTCTCGAGATGATCTCTACAGTATTATGATGCTGCGACAGGAAGTTTTTATCGTAGAACAGAACTGTCCCTATCAGGATGCGGATGGTTATGATCGCCGAGCATGGCACTTGATGGGCTGGCAGGAAAAAGGAAGTGAGAATCAACTGGTCGCCTATCTTAGGGTAGTTTTCCCCGGGGAGAAGTATGCAGAACCCTCTTTTGGCCGGGTAGTTACCGCTCCTGCTACGCGGGGTGAGGGGCTGGGCAAGCAATTGATGTCAGAGGCGGTCAGCAGTGTTGGCGAAATTTATACCGCCAGCGGAGTTCGTATATCTGCCCAGCAATATCTGGTCGATTTTTATCATCAATTTGGCTTCGAGGTGGTATCGGAGCCCTACGATGAAGATGGTATTCCTCATCTCGAAATGCTGTTGCCCGCTAATAGGTTTTAATACTTTATCCGAATTAACGGCATTGCTGCGTGCTTCTTTACATGGCCGTTTTTAATGAGCATCAGGCAATTGCTTGATGCTCATTCATTTCACGATTAGCTAAAAGCCCTACTAACAGTTCCCTGGCGGTGTAGCGCGAGCCCTGTCAGGCGACCAGAAGGGCTTGGTTCTGATGGTGCCTTTCGACACCTTGCGGTGCCAGCGTAGCTCGGTCTGGTAATAAATTTCCGCATACAGTGGTCCATCAACAGCGTCGCCTTTAATCAATGCCATGGCTATATTGGCTTTGGTGGCCGGGCTGAGCAGCGCTGATGTGACGTAGCCAATTTCGTTTCGACAAGCCTTATCGCTGTACATGATCGACCCTTCGGCGACTTTCTGGCCTTCTATATCCAGTTTTAGCAAGCGGTATTTTGGTCCCTTTTCCTTCTCCTCCAGCAATGCCTGACGTCCGTTGTAGTGAGGCTTGTTAAAGTTCACCATCCAGTCGAGGCTGAGTTCGAACGGGCTGTGATCATAGTCCCGCTTCACGCTGTGCAGCGCGCCATGAAATTCAACCTCCGGCAGAATAAAACCGGCCTCTATCCTGGCCATGTTCAAGGCTTCTTCTCCGAATGGCATCAGACCATACAGTTGGCCGACATCGAACAGCTCGTCCCACAGGGTCAGTGCCAGTTCGGGTTTTACCCAGAGTTCGTATCCCAGGTCTCCGGTAAAACCGGTGCGCGATATCATAATCTCGCCTGTTGGTTTCTTGGCGGAATTCTTGGCGGAATTGTTGGTTGGATTCTTGACTGGGTTCTTTATTGGAAAGGGGAAGAAGTTTAACTCCATCGGCTTCAGGTTTTCTACTTCTCCCAGCCCCATCGCGCGCAACAGGGCGCAAGAGGTTGGTCCTTGCAAGGCGAGTCCTGCAATGTCGTCAGATTCCTCAAATATTTCAAGATCCTGATAACCAGCACTACTGAGCATCAACCAATCAAGATTGGGCTCAGCGCAATACAGACGGAAATCGTCTTCGGCAAAACGGAAAAGAGTTCCATCATCAATAACGCGGCCACGATCGTTACACCAGACGTTATAGGCCACTTTACCCACGCCTTGTTTACTGACATCACGGGTAACCATACGGTTGAGCATCGCTTCCGCATCCTTGCCTCGAATACGGTATTTGCACATAGCGCTGACATCATAAACCCCGCAAGTGTTACGGGTAGAAAAATACTCTACGTAGGGATCTTTAAATGAAAGCGCGTTGGCATAACCATTCCAGTTGCCCCAGGATTCTGTCCAGCTAAAAGTTTTGGCTCGTTGGTAAAATGGAGTCTTTAATAAACCGAACTGAACGTGATCGATCTCATGCGCGAGTTTCAGTTTCGGACGATCGACTTTATAGGGTGGTTCGATGATGCGGGTCGCCATTTCACTCGCAGACAGGTTAGCGTGTTTAGTTGTTGTCATGTTTGATCACCTCCGCTGCTGCATTTTTTCCGGCAAGTCCCATAACTCCCCCTCCGGGATGGCTACCAGCGCCACATAGATAGAAACCACTGACCGGTGTTTTGTATTGCGATGCGCCATAGGTCGGACGATTCATCCACCACTGATCGATGCAGAGCTCGGTGTGATGCCAATGACCACCCTCAACATTGAACTTCGCTTCCAGATCTTGCGGTGTTAACAGCTCATGGGCTGTTACCCGTTGGCGTATACCCGGAGCGTATTGCTCCAGCTTGGACAGGGCATTTTCAAGCAGCGCCGGTTTGTGCTGCTGCCAGCCGCCTTTAATTTCATAGGGCACGTATTGAATGTTGGCAGATAGTACGTGCTTTCCAGCAGGTGCCAGCGAGGGGTCCTGAATGGAGGGTATGAGGATCTCCATGGCTAACTGTTCACTCATCTCACCATACTTGGCGTGGTCATAGGCTGATTCGATGTAGGCCATGGAGGGCGTGATCAGCAAACGTCCATTGATCTGTTTCAGGCCGTTGAAGCCGGGAAGGTCATCGAGGGCCAGATGTAACTTGGCGACCATGCCTTTGTTACGATTTCGATTGATGCGATGAGCAAACTGAACTTCAAGATGCCGGGCACCCAACAGCTTGAAAAAGCTGGTTTTGGGATCAGCATTGGAGATAACGCATGGGCACTCAATCTTCTTGCCATTTTCCAGTAATACCCCCCTGATCTGGTGATCTTCAACCACAACCTGTTGTACCCGGCATGATGTTTGAATGCTAACACCCAGACTCTCTACGGATTTTTGCAAGGCGCTGACAAAGCCGCCCATACCGCCCTTAGGCAGCGGCATTGCGCCGGAGTTATAGCTGTTTGCCGGGGCAAGGTCGCCAATGTTTCGTAACAGCTGATTCAGTATGGCGTTGTTCGGGCTGCGAGGCGCCAGTTTATTGCCGACGTTAAAATCCCAGCTCAGCGCTGCTTTTAATAACGGGCTGTCAAAGAATTCATCCATCAGGTCTTGTGCAGGCAGGGCAATCACACGCATGAATTCGGCCATGTCAGTTTTGCCCAGGGTCCGCAGTTTCCAGCCAAACTGGGCCAGGGTAGCGTTATCCTGCCAGTTACCTGAACCAATTCTGGGAGGCGTTTTCCCCCAGAATGGTTTTACCGCGTTGCAGTATTTTTCCATCATCTGGATAAACTCCAGATAGGCTTTGTTATCTTGATCAGAAACACCGTGCAAGCTGGAACCGTTAATCTGTATATGGTTACCATCGATGTCCAGCGCGGTGGTTGGAAGTCCATCATGCGCCAGTTCAAATCCATGTTGCTTGAGGTTAAGGTCCTTGATTAATCGAGTCGAGAGCTGTGGCAGGGTTTGTGCCACGGAGGCAGTATAGCCATCGGCAAACGGGTGGCTTGCCGCCATGCCGCCTACATTGTCATTGGCTTCGAGCACCAGCACTTTCTTCCCCGCCTTGGCGAGGTAGCCGGCACACACCAGGCCGTTATGACCGCCGCCGATAATCACCGCGTCGTATTCAGTGTCAGGCATCTTCATGCTCCTTTGGCACTACATCCTGGCCATCAATTTTGTTGCGTTTCAGATCGATCAAGATTTCACGAGCACTGTTGGCACCACAGGCAGAAGACACGCCGCCGCCAGGATGGGTGCCGGATCCGCACATATACATGCCTTTAATCGGGCCGCGATATTGCGCAAAACCCGGGAAGGGACGGTTAAACATCAACTGATCCAGAGTCAGTTCGCCCTGGAAGATGTTGCCTTCGGTCAAACCAACTTCATTCTCAATTTCATAGGGAGTACGAACCTCTACGTGAGCAATCAAGTCTTTGAAGTTCGGGCTGTAGTGGCTGATGCGGTTAATCACCGAATCAGCAAACTCGGCGCGCTTGGCTTCGGTCCAGCCGCCTTCGACATCTGCGGGACAATACTGGATAAAGCAGGAAACAAAATAATTCCCCGGTGCTGCCAGAGTAGGGTCGAAACACGAACTTTGAGTCATCTCGACGAAGGGAGTCCTGGACCAGCGTTTGTGCTTCCAGTCGTCGTAGGCGCGTTCCATGCTTTCGAGGGAATCGACAAACATGAAGGAGCCTTTCTGCAATAAGTTGTCATCGGGAAAAGAAGGAAAAGATGGCTTGCCTGTCAGGGCGATATTGAGTTTTCCGGAAGAACCGCGAATCTTGAAGTTTTCGGCCTTCTTGCGAAGTTCAGGGCTGATATCATTTTTATTAACGATCCTGGTGAAGGTTCTCTTCGGATCAAGGTTGGAAACCACAATGTCGGCGTACACCTCTTCGCCACCGGCCAGGCGGACACCGTAGGTTGTATTGTCCCTGACCAGCAGTTCATCGACTTCTGCGCAGGTTTGTATGTCGCCGCCAAACTCTTTGAGACTCCCGGCTATGGCGTTGGAAATCGCCCCCATGCCGCCGCGAGCCAGTCCCCAGGTGCCGAGTGAACCATCGACATCCCCCATAACATGATGAAGTAACACATAAGCGGTTCCGGGTGAATAAACACCCAGCGCGGTACCAATAATACTGGCGGTGGCCAGGCTGGCTTTTAACAGGTCGCTTTCAAAATATTCATCGAGAAAATCTCCCGCACTCATGGTCAGGAAACGCATGAACTCATAAATATTCTCTTCACCCATCTCCATGAACTTTGTGCCCATGTAGATGAGTTCTTTAATGTCTCTGGGCTTAAAGGAGGTTGGATCGGGTGGCGTGCGCAACAGAAAGAAACGAATCAGTTTGGCGAACCGCGTTAGATCTGCTTCGTAGCGAAACATTGCCGAGGCGTCGCGGGGGCTGTGGCGTTTGATCTCCCGATAGGTCATGGCTGGGTCGGGGTATTCCGCAAAATACTGACCATCAGGGCCAAAAGCGGTATTGCCTTCAATCGGTATGATCATCAACCCATGACGGCTGAGATTGAGGTCGCGATGAATGCTTTGCCGCAGCAAGGTGCACACATAGGAGCAGTTTGAATACAACCAGCCATCATGTAATTCCCGGCTGACGGCAGCACCGCCGATATATTCGTTTTTTTCCAAAACCAGCACTTTCAAGCCAGCTTTAGCCAAATACGCCGCATTGGTTAGACCGTTGTGACCGGCACCAATGACGATAGCATCATATTTGTTTGTCATAGATAACCCTGCGTTAGCGGTTTAGTTAAAGGCATTTATATATTTTGATAAAGGCTTTTATTTAGTCCGAACAGAATTAATCTGATTTTTAGCTAAAAATTGCGGGTGAGATGCTAGAGAATTCTTCGAAATAACCTGTCATCAGGCGGGTTAGTCCCTGATGGCATGTTGCTCACTCTGCAGTGGTTAAGCAGATTAATTAGTTAGCTGCTGTTGATTTTTGAATTGGCAGTCGAGTTGATAAGGATTTTGATATTGAACGAAAAGCAGCGACGGCTACGCGTTCGCTTTCAAAGTTATTATCCATAAAATGGCGGTCAGCGCTGTTTTTTACAATAACGACGTTGTCTTTCCGGTTGATATAGATGTATTGCCCATAGATGCCCTGGGCCATGAATTCCTGGTCGGAGTTTTCCGGTATCCACCATTGATAGCCATATCCAAAATGGGTGTCAGCCGTATCACGAATGCCGGGCATAAGATGAGGCGCGTCCGGGGTGATACTGTCTTCAATCCAGTGGGAAGGAATGATTTGCTGGCCATTAAATTTACCCTTATCACGGTACAGCACGCCCATACGGACATAGTCCCGGCTAATAAGATTAAGGCCCCCAAGAACCATCGGCTCTCCGGTGCTGTCCGTTATATAGAGTGCATCCTGTTCGGTACCCATTTTTGACCAGAGCTTTTCATCAAAATACTCCGTAATGCTTTTATTGGTAGCAGCGCGCAGCACCATACCAATTACATGGGTATCAATGCTGACATAATGCATATACGTGCCGGGTGCACGTTCAGTTGTGAGTGAAGCAGCAAAGTCATCGATGCTTCCACCCAACGCCATTATTCGGCCAAAACGATTTATGTCGCTGTTGAAATCAGCGTAATCTTCATTGAAATAAACACCACTCGACATCTGCAGAACATTTTTAATGCTGACGCCGTCGTAGCCACTTCCTTTTAAAGAGGGTACGTAATCGGTAACGGCAGCGTTCAGGTCGGGGATGTAGCCTTCCTCCACAGCGACACCAAAAATGGCACTTAAAAAGCTTTTCGCCACAGACCAGGAGATACGGCGATCGTCCTCCAGAGTTCCCTGGTAATAATCTTCAAAGGTTATATTCATGCCTTTAACAACCACCAAAGCTGTGGTGCTGGTGGATGTTAAAAAATCAGCCATACTGCGGGTTTCATTGTTATAGCGGAAGGTTTCCGGAAGCGGTGTAGGCGCACTACCAAAAGACGTTACCGGGCCCTGTTGCTCGATGGTTTTATAGGGCATCATCGTCTTCATGTTGGAGAAATTGTGCACGATCACGTCGGCGTCAAACAAACGAAGCGTATGGTAAAACTGGCTCATCTCAGTGGAATATCGGCTGATCAGTAATGCCAGAGCTACCAAAATAAAGCCGATTATTTTTACTGTTGATCTGCGCATGGATTGGGCGAATTCCGTCAGAATTTGAATGCCTGTCAGCATACCTAATTTGTCAGGTTTCAGGCTACGTCAAATTTAACGGGAGACTGTGTTTTTATTTTCAGACTGCGAATTCACCATTGTGGGATATTGCTGAGGATTAAGCTGTTTGATCGAGGAAGTAAAATAACGCTAACCCAATGAGACCCGGACCTTTATCTGGCCACTTGGGATTTCAGCTTTCGAAGTACTGGACGGCAGGCCTGCAGATCCGATCTGAATTATTGAATGTCAAAGTCTCTAATTAACGTCGAAGGCGTCGACGTGATCGGTATACTTCAATCATGTGCTTGGTACGCTTTCGTCGCAGGCCACGATAAAGGGGAATAGCTGCGATGATCGCTAATACGCTAATTCCGGATATGACCAGACCTATCTCGTGCTGATGGGGGTGCACCAGCCCAAGCACGCTGTCGATGC
>JAUXFT010000154.1 GCA_030622755.1 Aestuariirhabdus sp.
AATAGCGCGAGCAGAGACATCGATGAAACATCTTCCACGCGTGGGCCACTGTTGCCACTGAGGACGATTGGAATAATCGAGACGCAAAGAAGCATTCCTCCCAGGATAAATAATGCCGTTTCTTGAGGGTCAGCGAGGTTGATAAGGAACTGGCCGCTAAACAGCGCACCCAGTACTATTACCTGGTAAAAGGCCAGCACTTTACCGCGGTTATCTTTCGTGGCGCTCCCACTTAACCAGCTTTCCATAGCGGTAAATGCACAGGCATTACAAAAACCGATGACGACGCGCATGGCCCCCCACAACCAGGCATCAGTGAACAGGCTACAAGCCAGAATGCTTGCCGCTGCCAATGCCAGTGCACCGGCGAACATGCGGACATGCCCGGCGCGTTGAATCAGATGCCTGGCATATAGCGCCCCGACTAGCATTCCGGCGTAGTAAAGTGAGAGTACGATACCGATGACTTGGGTAGGCATCGCTTCCATATCCATGCGCACGGGTAGCAGGATATTGATCAGGCCATTGCCCAGCATCATGATGAAGCAGCTGACGAGCAATGAGGTGAGTGGTAACAGGGTTGCTCGCAATGCGATAGCCTCGATTTTTTGGTGGGTATGATAAGGACAGGGTTACGGCTAATAGGTGAAAAGAATAGCGGTTGTGGTCAGGGGCGGGTAGTGCACTGGTTTTGATTGTCACGCGTAAAAGTGTCAGAAGTGCATCGGTAAAGGAACTAAGTCCATGGATAGACCTCGGCGAAAAGTGAAGAAACCTGGAGAAGGAGAATTATAAAATTGGTGTTGGTGCTGTTATATGCATCCTATGAAAATGTTCAGGTTATCCCGCGCATACTATATGAAGAGGGAGAGTGGCTTTATAAGTCCGGCAGGGTGGCGATAATATGTGATCTTATGCCGGCGGTTTTTGCACTGGCGATGGGCATCTACGAACAATGTGTTTTTACAGAACATCCGGCGATGCACAACATAATGGAGAGCTTTTAATGGAGCAGTACAGTGATGATCTGGTCGAACTGGCGAATCAGGCATGGATTTTAAATTGTGCTTTGGCCGAATTGTACCGTTTCAAAAAAAGTGTTCAGGAGCATATTCAAATCGAGCCTTCTGTCACCCGGCATCTCCAGCGCAATTTCAATGCTGACCTGATACCCGCCATAGCTCGTTTGAAAACGCGCCTCGATGCACTCTTGCTTAAATGGATTCGACGTCTTAAAGAGCAGTCTCAGCACCTGCAGACGTTATCTGTTCATGATGAGCCCTGGGGATGCCGCATCGATATTCCTGCATATATCCGACAGCAGATGCAGGTTGAAGAAACTGTCGATATGTCGATGAAAGATATTCAGTTATTGGCACAAAAAAATCCTGATGATTTCTTTGTATTTTATGAGAGAAGTGTAGTTGTAGATTGTGTTAAAGGAGCTGGCGGAATTTCAGCGGATGTTCATGTAATACGCTTTACCGGGGTTCAATTAAATGTCTCCAGAATGTGGTGGAGCTGGTGGTTTGAGTCGTCACCTTTGTGCAGGCTCGAGGCATTAACTGGTAATCTATGGAAAATTGATCCGATAGATTTCTGAAAAATACCGCCTTATTTTTGAACCGTTCTCTGTGGTTTTCAATCCACAATGAGGTATCAAACAGATTAGCGTGTGAATAATTTTGGTATTTGTTCATGTGAGCCATGGGTAATGGGTAATGGGTAATGGGTAATGGGTGAAATTTATAGGGTTTCAATTCCGTTAGACTTTGGTCGAAAAGAGGGTTTGCATAATAAATTTTTATTGAAAATAGCGACAGCCTAGTGAAGAAAAGCTACAAAAAAATCAAGCCGCTTGAATCTTTTCATATTGCGAAAACTTCAGTTGTAAGGGTTTTTTAATACAAGAGATTCGGCGTGGAGCCGAGAGGGGGCAGGGTTTGCTAATGCTGGTTCACATGTCTGGAACGGGGGTATGGATAGATTTTCAGGATAATGAATTTTATTCTTCCTATACTCTTTGATTGTATGATGTATTAACGGTTATTCAGTATGATGTTTAGAGTAGAAATCGTGGTCGTTGAACCTTTTAGTGTTGTTTATCTCCAGATGGAGGATGTCATGGTTTTAAAGGATTGCAGATAACAAAAATAACCAAAGAGATTCCGCGTACATAAATTTATCGTTCAAATGATTAGTTCCAGTAAGTTCGGCGAAAATCTCTTTATATATGTCGGATATGATGTCTTGATAGTATGTCCTGAATCAGGGTTTAACACGCAAAGACACTCCGAAAGTTTTGCAAGGATGGCTCAGCATTATGAGTGGAAAAGCAGTTGTGTTAGTGACCAGGAAATTGCCTGATGCGGTCGAGTTACGTTTAGCTCGTGATTATGATGCGCGCTTCAATGTGGCTGATACGGTCTATAGCAGTGATGAAATTGTACGTTTGTCCGAAGGCGCCGAAGTTATAATCCCCTGTCATACCGAAAAGCTCACGGCCGAAGTGATTGGTCGTTTACCAGATACTGTGCGCGCCATCTGCAGCTTTTCTGTAGGAGTCGATCATATAGATCTGGATGCGGCCAGGCAGCGAGGAATCCTGGTAACGAATACCCCGGAAGTTCTCAATGATGCGACCGCTGAAATTTCGATGCTACTAATGCTCGGAGCAGCACGTCGGGCTTATGAGGGTGAACGCCAGATAAGAACAGATACCTGGGCCGATTGGGGCGCAGTTGCCCAGCTTGGGAGCCAGATTACCGGTAAACGGCTGGGGATTATTGGTATGGGCCGGGTTGGCCAGATTATGGCTCGGCGGGCGCGTGGTTTCGATATGGAAATTCATTATTACAATCGCAGCCGTCTTTCTCCTGAACTGGAAGCAGGCGCTATTTATCACGACAGCCTTGAGCAACTGCTTCCGCAGAGTGATGTGCTGTCGCTGCATTGTCCGGCTACACCAGAATCGCACCATCTACTAAACTTAAACCGTATCGCTTTGTTGCCGGATGGCGCGATAGTGGTAAATACCGCCCGTGGAGCAGTGGTTGATGATGACGCACTGATATCAGCGTTGCGTTCCGGGAAGTTGTCTGCGGCAGGATTGGATGTGTTCAATAATGAGCCCAATATTGACCCACGCTACCGAGAGTTGAAGAATACTTTTTTATTACCCCATATAGGCAGTGCGACACGAGAGACTCGCGATGCGATGGGCTTCAGGGCTTTGGACAATGTGGATGCAATTATTGCGGGTGATGAGCCCCGCGATCGTCTGGTTTAACGCGTGAATAACTGTGTAAGTTACCGGCAGTTTATAAGCCCGGAAAAAGGTTTACGATTTTTGAATTCAGTGACTAGTAGTATTACAGAGGAGGAAGGTTTAACTCGATAGCAGCTGAATATGTTAACTAATAAAAAAATATAAATGGAGAGATATTCATGAAAAAAGAAGAAGCAGGAAATGAAACGCTCGTCGAAGCTGAGCCAGTTGGAAAAACAAGTGCTCGTCGTAAGTTTCTGAAAGGCGGTTTAGCGGCCGCAGCTGGTTCCGTTGCTGCGGGTTTCCCAATGATTTCTACTGCAGCTGCACCAACCGTGCTGAAGCTTCAGGGCGCATGGGGTGGCGGTATTTTTAAAGAGTATGCCGAAGATTACGTTAGACGCGTAAATGAAATGTCCGGCGGCTCTCTGAAAATCGATTACCTCGATGTTGGTGCAGTTGTTAAAACTTCCGAACTGCAAAATGCGGTTCACAAGGGTGTTGTCGATGGCGGACACCTGGTAACTGCCTACTGGTACAGTAAGAATGCCGCGGCGTCGCTGTTTGGCACCGGCCCTTGCTGGGGTTGGACAGCTAATCAGTTGCTCGGCTGGATCCATTATGGTGGCGGTAAGGAGCTGTACGAAGAGTTGATGAGCGATATTTTGCAACTCAACCTTGTAGGCTTTTTCTCCGGCCCGATGCCAGCGCAGCCTCTGGGTTGGTTCCGCAAGGAAATTAATTCTGCCGATGATATCAAGGGTTTGAAGTATCGTACGGTAGGTCTGGCGGCGAACGTCATGCAGGAGATGGGCATGTCCGTAGTGCAGCTTCCCGGTGGTGAAATTCAGCCCGCTATGGATCGTGGCCTGATTGATGCGGCCGAGTTCAATAATCCGACGTCTGACAAGGACTTTGGTATGCAGGACGTGGCTAAAAACTACTACCTGGCCAGTTTCCACCAGTCTCAGGAATCGTTTGAGATTATCTTCAACAAGAAGAAGTTCGATTCCCTGGCTGCAGAACACCAGAAGATTCTGCAATATGCCTCTGAGGCGGCGTCTTCAGATATGTCCTGGAAAGCCCAGCATCGCTACTCCAATGACCTTGAAGTGTTGAAGAAAGAACATGGCGTAAAGGTTCGCAGAACGCCTGACGACATCATGGATGCGCAGCTGAAAGCCTGGGATGCGGTTCTACCGAAGTTTATGGAAGATCCGTACTTTGCCAAAGTAGTAGCGTCGCAGAAAGCCTGGATGAAGCGTG
This sequence comes from Aestuariirhabdus sp., assembly GCA_030622755.1. Lineage (GTDB taxonomy): Bacteria > Pseudomonadota > Gammaproteobacteria > Pseudomonadales > Aestuariirhabdaceae > Aestuariirhabdus. Next base: position 4,535 of record JAUXFT010000154.1, read on the forward strand.
TCGGTGCGTTTGAGCTGACCAATGCTCCAGACTATGGGCTTGCCTACAAGCATTATTTTGGTGATATGTAAAAGTCTCATAATCGGCTACCTGTAGCTGATTACTGATGCCAGAAAGGGGGTGGCGCCGCTGGCGTGGCCCCCTGTTTGGAACTGATTTGCAGTACGTCATTGTGTGGAAGTAAATATGAATCCTTTCATCTATTTTGTTGATAATTTAAGCGCCTGGGTCGGCAAAGCCTTTGGTTGGTGCATCATGGTGCTGACTTTTGCCACCTGTTATGAAGTTTTTGTTCGTTATGTCCTTAACGCACCGACAGCCTGGGCGTTTGATATGGCGGTACAAATGTATGGTGCGCTATTTATGATGGCGGGTGCCTATACGTTATCGCGCAATGGTCATGTTCGGGGTGATGTGCTTCATCGCTTATTGCCGCCCCGAGGTCAGGCAACGATAGACCTGACGCTTTATATTCTGTTTTTACTGCCCGGGGTATTTGCCCTGGTTTGGTATGGTTACGATTTTGCCGCTGATTCATGGCGTTACAAGGAGGTCAGCTGGAGCAGTCCTGCCAGAGTGCAGATCTATTTCTTTAAAACCCTGATTCCGATTGCCGGATTTTTGGTGTTTCTGCAGGGGGTTGCAGAAGCGATGCGTTGCATTATCTGTTTGCGTACCGGCGAATGGCCACCGCGTTTACACGATGTCGAAGAAACTGAAACCATGGCGCATCATCAGCATGTTGAGATGGGTGAGCTGGAGGGCAGTGATAATGGCAGTACCAGCGCCAGTACCAGCAGGAATGAAGCCGGCACAGGAGATCGGAAATGACTGATCCGCAAATTGCCATTTTTATGCTGGTGTTGTTCATCGGTATTGTTTTACTGGGTTTTCCAATCGCGTTTACCTTGATCGCGATGGGCCTTGGTTTTGGCTATTACGCCTATGCCCAGCCAGATCAGCTGTCACATCTGTTTGAAAACAGAATTTTTGATCTGTTTGTACAGAACACGTTCTCGGTCATGTCGAATGATGTACTGGTGGCGGTCCCGCTGTTTCTCTTTATGGGCTATGTGGTAGAACGCGCAAATATTGTCGATCGATTATTTTTAAGCATGCAGCTTGCCACCCGGCATGTTCCGGGATCGATGGCGGTGGCTGCATTAGCTACCTGCGCGATCTTTGCCACGGCAACCGGCATCGTTGGAGCGGTGGTTACGTTGATGGGATTGTTGGCATTACCCGCCATGCTTAAAGCCGGGTATGACAAAAAGCTCGCCACTGGCGTTATCTGCGCAGGCGGTACGCTGGGGATTTTGATTCCGCCAAGTATCATGCTGATTGTGTATGCCGCGATCGCTCAGGTGTCTCCAGTGCGCCTGTATGCCGCTGCACTGTTCCCCGGAATTTTGTTGGCGAGTATGTATATGCTCTATGTGATTATCCGGGCTTACCTGAATCCTTCTTTGGCACCTAAGCCAGTAGAGGAGGAAGTACCACCGCTGACATCAATCATTTGGCAGTTACTGACGTCGTTTGTGCCATTGTTTGTCCTGATCATGAGTGTGTTGGGGTCTATCCTCGCAGGCGTCGCGACGCCGGCAGAAGCTGCTGGAGTTGGTTCATTTGGTGGTTTGGTGCTGGCCGCTATCTATCGTTCATTAAGCTGGCAGCGGTTGAAAGAAGCGGTTTTCCTGACCGCGCGAACGTCGGCAATGGTGTGCTGGCTATTCATCGGTTCCTGGACGTTTGCTTCGGTGTTCTCTTATCTGGGCGGTCACGACCTGATTGAGCACTGGGTACTGGGATTGGCTCTGGGTACAGTAGGCTTCCTGATCCTGGCTCAGCTAATCATTTTCTTCCTGGGTTGGCCGCTCGAGTGGAGCGAAATTATTATTATTTTCGTGCCGATCTTTTTGCCGATGCTGAGCACCTTCGGTGTTGATCCCCTGTTCTTTGGTGTATTGGTTGCCCTGAACCTGCAGACGTCGTTCTTGACGCCGCCCATGGCCATGTCGGCGTATTACCTGAAAGGGGTCGCGCCGAAACATGTGCAGCTAATGGATATCTTTAAGGGAATTATGCCGTACCTGGCGATTGTGATTTTCGCTATGGTTCTTATGTATATGTTCCCAGCCATTATTCTTTGGTTGCCAGAGTATCTGTTTGGGTAGAGTCTATTTATGACAAATTAATATATGACAGATTATTTTGTGCCGTGCACTTTCCTGGTTAAAGGGAAGGTTAAAGGGAAGGTTAAAGGGAAGGGTAAAGCTAAAGCGGTTGGATCCAGGGTAAATAGCATCACCGAGTTCGTCAGAAGGTGATGCTGTTTTTTTTATTACTGATTTTGTGGTGTGGATGTTATTGATGAATCTGTTTGAGATGAGTGCAGTACAAGCAGCAGCGGCCATTCGTGCCGGTGAAATAAGTTCTGAAGAGCTGGTTAAGTCCTATTTACAGCGAATTGATGAGCTGGAAGATTCTGTAGGTGCCTGGGAATATATCGATGCGGATTACGCATTGCAGCAGGCGAAAGAGGCCGACCTTTATCGGCGCAGTGCCAAACCAGCGGGAGCGCTGCATGGAGTGCCAGTAGGCATTAAAGATATTTTCGATACCCAGGACATGCCAACGGGTGATGGCACTGTTTTGCATGCTGGTCGAACGCCAGGTGGGGATGCTACCAGTGTTGCGCTGTTGCGTGCCGCGGGCGCCATCATTATGGGCAAAACGGTCACTACGGAGTTGGCCGTGTTAGCTCCGGGCAAGACAAAAAACCCGAATAATACAGCGCACACGCCAGGCGGTTCTTCCAGTGGGTCGGCGGCGGCGGTTGCTGCGCTAATGGTGCCTTTAGCCATCGGAACCCAGACCAATGGGTCGGTTATTCGCCCCGCTTCCTATTGCGGAGTGTTCGGGTATAAACCCAGTCATGGATTGATCTCCCGATATCGAGCTTTGCAATTATCGAATGCCCTGGATCATGTTGGTGTGTTCGGTCGCAGCGTTGCCGATGTTGCGCTGATGGCAGAACAGATGATGGCATTTGATGATCACGATACAGCAATGAGACCACGACCATGCCCAAGGTTATCCGTGATCTCCGCCGAGGAACCTGTGGTGGCACCGCGTCTGGCCTATGTGAAAACCCCGGACTGGGGTCAGGCAGATGAAGATGTACAGGGTGGCCTCGATGAGCTTAGTAGTTTCCTGGGCAGTAACTCGGAAGAGGTTGATCTCACAGAGCTGCTGGAAAGTACCCAGCTGTGGCACAAGACTATTATGGAAGCCGATCTGGCACGCAGCTTCCGACGTGAGTATGAACGAGGCCGGGATAAGTTAAGCCCGATCTTGTGTGAAATGATTGAGCGTGGGCAAAAAGTCACGGCGGTTGATTACAACCATGCCGTGGCGCAGATACCTGCATTGAACAAGGCGTTTGATGAGTTCATGCTGGAGTATGATGCGGTTATCACGCCGGCTACAACCGGTGCAGCCCCACTGGGTCTGGAGTCGACAGGA
>JAUXFT010000012.1 GCA_030622755.1 Aestuariirhabdus sp.
AGTAAGAAAGGCGATCATTATCCAACCAAGACAAACTCAAATCAATAAGTGAAATCCGCAATACCCTTAACGAAATCAAATTTAAGGTCTTCTCACACACTATCAAAGCCTGCAGACTGCTTTCGCTCCTCATAACCTGTTAACATTCGGCCTCAATCGACCTCTATCCAATACGCCTTGTTACCATGCCAGATTCCAACCAGCTCCAACTCCCCACCAAACCTTCAGAAAAACGATTTTGGGGGCAACTTGAAGGCGCTGGTTTAGGGCGGATCATCGCTCGTGCCGCTCGAGAAAAGCCAGGGGTTGTGCTCGTAATCACTCCCGATAGCGCCAGCGCCGAACGACTCGAACAACACCTTCATTTTTTCCTTACCGAGAAGGATGGTATAGAGATCCTCCCCTTTCCTGATTGGGAAACCCTTCCATACGATCACTTCTCCCCACACCAGGATATTATTTCTCAGCGCCTGCTCACTTTGTACCAGCTGCCAAGGGTAGCCGCGGGTATCATGATCGTATCCGTTACAACCCTTATGCATCGCCTGCCGCCTCTCGACTACCTGATGGCTAACAGCCTGGTGTTGCAGCAGGGCGAGCAACTGAATCTCGAAAAAAGGCGCAGAGAGTTTGAATCTGCGGGTTATCGATGTGTCGATACTGTTTTTGAGCATGGCGAATTTGCTATTCGCGGCTCTATCCTTGATATTTTCCCGATGGGTAGTCAGTGCCCTTATAGAATCGATCTATTTGATGACGAAATAGACACTCTGCGCACCTTTGATCCCGAAAGCCAGCGTTCAATTGATCGGGTTGACAGTATAAAATTATTACCCGCAAAGGAGTTCCCCCTAACCAAAAGCGCGATTCAACACTTCAAAACCCAGTGGCACGAACACTTTGAAGTAGATTACCGCAACTGCCCTCTCTACATGGATATTAATCAGGGCATAAGCCCCGCAGGCATCGAGTATTATCTCCCGTTTTTCTTCGAGCAATGCGCCACATTATTTGATTACCTGCCTGAGGATTCCTTGCTGTTTTGTATCGATGGCAGCGAAGCTCAGCTGGATCACTTTATTACCGATACCCGTGAGCGGTATGAAAATCGCCGCTATGACATTCAGCGCCCCATTCTTGCACCTCATCAGGTATTCTTAAGCAACGATGAATATCACGGAAAGCTGAAAAAATTTCGCCGAATAGACACGTCATCAACACTGCTGGACAAAAAAGCAGGCGTAACGAATTTCGGTTTTAAAACACCGCCACCCTTATCAATTGATCCACACAGCGAAACGCCGCTTAAGACTCTCGAGGAGTTCCTGCACAACAGCGAAATACGTGTTCTGTTTTGCAGCGAATCCGCCGGCCGTCGCGAACAGCTTCTGGAGATTTTGGGCAAAGCCGATATCAAGCCAACTAAGTTCGATGAGTTCGCAGTTTTTTCAAGCACAAACACCGCGCAACACGGTATCACCGTCGCACCAATAGAAGGAGGATTCTGGCATCCGGATGATTCATTTTTACTGCTCACAGAAACGGAGCTTTTTGGACAGCGAGTACTACAAAGACGACGAAGAAGTAAGCAGAAAGACCAATCAGAGCAAGTCATTCGCAACCTTACCGAACTCAGCATTGATGCTCCTGTTGTTCACCTTGACCATGGTGTCGGCCGTTATAAGGGGTTACAAACCCTGGAAATCGATAATCAGGCCGCTGAGTTTTTAACGCTTGAATATGCAAGTGAAGCTAAATTATATGTGCCTGTTTCATCTCTGCACCTTATCAGCCGTTATAGCGGTAGCGATGCAAGCCTTGCACCTCTTCACAGACTAGGAAATGAACAGTGGAGCAAAGCCAAGCGTAAAGCCGCCGAGAAAGCGCGCGACGCCGCCGCCGAGTTACTCGACATCTATGCTCGTCGTGCCGCTCGAAAAGGGTTCCAATTCAGCGCCCCGGATGACAGTTATGCGATTTTTACGGCAGGCTTCCCTTTTGAGGAAACCCCCGATCAACAAACCACAATTCTCTCGGTCATCAATGACATGACCAATACGAAACCAATGGATCGACTTGTTTGTGGGGATGTAGGTTTTGGTAAAACAGAAGTTGCCATGCGGGCTGCATTTATAGCCGTACAAAGCGGTAAACAAGTAGCCATATTGGTACCTACAACATTACTCGCTCAACAACACTACGATAGCTTCCGAGACCGTTTCGCAGACTGGCCCGTCATTGTCGAAGTTATGTCGCGCTTTAAAAGCACAAAACAGATTGCCAGCGTACAAAACCAACTAAGTTCGGGGCATGTCGATATCGTTATTGGCACTCACAAACTTATTCAAAACGATATAAAATTCAAGCAGCTGGGTTTACTGATCATCGATGAAGAGCACCGTTTTGGTGTCCGCCAAAAAGAGATTTTAAAATCCCTACGCTCAGAAGTGGATATTTTAACCCTTACGGCGACTCCCATCCCCAGAACACTCAACATGGCAATGGCAAGCTTGCGCGACCTGTCTATCATAGCCACCCCCCCTGCTCGCCGATTATCCGTTAACACATTTATTCGACAAACCGATTCAGCCCTCATCAAAGAAGCCATTCTTCGTGAGCTACTTAGAGGTGGCCAGGTGTATTACCTGCACAACGAGGTAAAGGACATAGAAAAAGTAGCCAGGGATCTGGCTGACCTGGTACCCGAAGCCCGCATTGCTATCGCTCATGGGCAGATGCGTGAACGCGATCTAGAGCAAGTAATGACCGATTTCTACCACAAGCGCTTTAATATTCTGGTATGCACAACAATCATCGAAACGGGTATCGACGTTCCAAACGCCAACACCATAATAATGGATCGAGCCGATAAATTTGGCCTGGCACAGCTCCACCAATTGCGCGGCAGAGTGGGCAGATCTCACCACCAGGCCTATGCATACATGCTAACCCCCTCACCGAAATCGATGACGAAAGACGCGATTAAACGTTTGGAAGCAATATCTAACGCATCAGATCTCGGCGCTGGATTCACTCTTGCTACACACGATCTTGAGATTAGAGGCGCCGGCGAACTTCTTGGTGATGATCAAAGTGGCCAGATAGAAACCGTCGGCTTTAGCTTGTATATGGATATGCTAGAGCGTGCCGTAGAGTCGATTCGCAACGGCGAGACGCCAAGCGTGGATCTTGAACCAGAACAGGGCCCAGAGATTAACCTGCGAATTCCAGCCCTTATTCCAGATGACTACGTCCATGATGTCCACAGCCGGCTTATCTTGTATAAACGCATTGCCAACGCAAAACACTCCAACACGCTTAGAGAACTACAGGTTGAAATGATTGACCGCTTTGGGTTGTTACCAGACAGCGCGAAACAGCTCTTCCGAATTACGGAACTCAAACTTGTAGCAGCGGCGCAAGGAATAGACAAAATCGAAGCATCCGCGAAAAGTGGGCGGTTTGAATTTGGTAGCCGTACCAAGGTCGACCCATTCAACATCGTCAAGCTGATACAATCACAGCCACAGAGATATCGCCTTGAAGGGGCGACTGTGCTCAAATATCAATTCGATATGGAAACGATAGAACAACGCTTCGAACACACTGAACACTTATTAACACTACTAACGACAACTTCATGATCAAACTATTTGACGCCAAATATATACTCCTCTCAGGTTTTCTCTGTTTTGGAAGCCTGGTGCATGCGCAAGATCAGGACAGCGACCCTGCCCCCGATCGCTGGTTCGAAGTTGAACTGATCGTTTTTCAGCATACGACCTCCCCGACAGATGAGCGCTGGACTGAGGAGCGGGAAACTGATCAGTCGACAATAGAAAAGAATCAAAACTTCACAGATGATTTCGATTTTTCTGGCGATAAACAACCGTCAAACACTGAGACTTCACAAACCAACAAACAATCTCCTGCCAGCGAAAAACCGCTGGTTGATTTAAAAAATGCAGATGGAACGCTGCTTTTTGATACTGCAGAACCACTTAGCGAAAGCCTACAAGGTGATGATAATGAAGCCTGGGTAATACTGCCAACCGAGCTTCATCAATTGACCGCAGAGGCAACTCACCTCAAGGTTTCCAAAGAGTATAACGTCCTCTTTCATCAGGCGTGGCGACAACCTATGGTTTTCGCTGACCAGTCTTCGTGGGTCGTGATAAGCGGTGGGGAGCGATTTAATGATCAATACTCCCTGCAAGGTAGCATTCGCTATTCACTAAGACGTTACCTGCACGCCAGAACAGATCTTGCCCTTGTGGAATTTGCTCCAATCCAGAGCAAACAAAACATCCAGATAGATCCTGAGGGTACACCCTCAACTCTGCCAACGGACAATGAGTTATCTACCAATACCAGGTATCAGGCGTTTCGCACATTCCGCTTACAACAAGGCAGAAGAATGCGCAGCGGTGAACTTCATTACATAGATTCACCCGTGTTAGGTGTGCTTATAAAAATCACCCCTTACCACAACGAAAGCGAGATAATAGAAGTAATCGAAGAGCCAGAGATACCAGCCAATCTCACTCAACCAGATACAGCCAATGGTTCACCCGTAACAAACTAATAAATCGGTTTAAGAGTTTCTCGTAATACATTGATTATATTTAACATTCCACCATCAAGAACCTCGTGAATCTCGTCCATAGTGATTAATGCTTCAGTGCGCCCGGCGGCCCAGTTCACTACCAATGCCAGAGTTGCATATTCCATTCCAAGCTCTCTGGCGAGACCTGCTTCTGGCATTGCAGTCATACCAACCACATCCACCCCGTCTCGTTCCATGCGCGAAACTTCGGCTGCACTTTCAAGACGCGGGCCCTGCGTACAACCGTAAACCCCAAAATCAACCAAACCCACGCCCAATCGATTAGCTGCGGAGATCAAACGCTTGCGCAACCCTTCACTGTAGGGATAGCTAAAATCAACGTGAACTACCTCATCCAGGCCTTCTGCAAAAAACGTATGCTCTCGCCCCCAGGTGTAATCAATGATTTGATCCGGAAGTACCAGGACTTCAGGCCCCATTTTTGTGTTGATACCACCTACTGCATTAACGGCAATAATACTTCTGGCTCCGGCGTTATAGAGAGATTGCAGGTTCGCCCGATAGTTTACTTTGTGCGGTGGAATACTATGGGGAATACCATGACGGGCAAGAAAGAGCACTTCAACGCCGTCAACCATACCACGAACGACGGGTGATGAAGATGTGCCCCAACAAGTACTGTCATCGAGGGTTTCGATGCGTTCGAATCCCTCGATAGCATACAGGCCAGAACCACCAATGATGGCTATGGGACTCATCGCTCTACATCAACTTTGGGGTTGTTTATATAAGCTGCCAACTCAGGAGCATTCAACGTTCTGGTTGGGAAGGCAACCTCTGCCCCATGAGATTCTATGATTTCCATAATATGTAAAAGCACTTCCTGCTTTACCTCGTGAAAGTGAATCCAGTTCGTTGTTTTAGTGAAGGTATAAATGAAGAAGTCCAACGAGGAAGGCCCAAAACTATTAAAGTTAACTATTAAGGTTTGGCTGGAATCAATCTCGATATGCTGGTTTAGATATTGCTTTACTGATGAGAGGATTGCTTCGATCTTGCCACTATCATCATATCGTAGGCCAATGGTTTCGTAGATGCGGCGGTTCGTCATTCGAGAAGGGTTCTCTACCGAAATACTCGTGAATGTAGAGTTGGGCACATACAGCGGCCGCTTATCAAAGGTACGAATCCGTGTTTGCCGCCAGCCAATATACTCGACAGTTCCCTCAATCTCTTTATCCGGAGACCTGATCCAGTCCCCTACTTTAAAGGGTCGATCCAGATAGATAGTTAATCCACCGAAGAAATTAGCCAACATATCTTTCGCTGCAAAACCGATGGCAATACCACCAATACCTCCGAAGGCTAATACCCCGGAAATACTGTATCCCAGAGTTTGTAAGGCAACGAGCGAAGCGGTGATAATAACTGAAGCTCGTAGCAGCTTACTGATAGCTTGCAAAGAGGTTTCGTCCAGCGAGCCCTCATCACCACTTTTTAGGGACATCACTTGTTCCATCCGCCGTATCAGGCGAACAAGAAACCAGGCTAACAACCATACAACCAAAACATCTCGCACCGAGCCTGCCGCATCAAAAAGATGAACTTCTGAGCCGCTATGCGCAATCTCAAGCGCCCAGGAAAAACCGACAACCCAGATCAACCAGGCCAATGGTCGGCGAGCCACATCAATTAGGGCATCATCCCACGGATTTTGAGTTTTTTGGGCTTGTTTGAGCAGCTGCTTAAAAAGCAGAGTCGCCAGATAATTAGCAATGAGGGTAAAAAAGACCACGAGAAAAACTTCATAAACCCAGCTTTCAAATCCCTCGGTGTACTGCGCAGCAAAGTTCATTGCCTCATTCATCCCCCGCCCTCACGATCCTGGCCAACGCCTGTACAATATTTTGTTGCCGACAACTATCTACTGTTACCCCCAAGGTCCTGGAGCGCAAACGTTCCAGACGTGGGTTAGGTGAGGGCTTAACTCGATCAAGATAATCAAGCACCTCACATGCACCCTGACGCTGATTGCAAACAAGCACCATGTCACAGCCAGCCTTAAGGGCTTGTTCTGCTCGCTGAGAATAACTACCAGCAACGGCGGCACCCTCCATGCTCAGATCATCGCTGAATATGACACCATCGAACTGTAATTCTTCACGCAGGACATTTTGAAGCCAATAAGGTGAAAAACCTGCCGGTTTTTCGTCAACTTCTGAGTAAATAATATGCGCTGGCATTATTGCATCCAGTCCTTTTGCAGCAAGACGCTTAAACGGAACAAGGTCTGAACTACAGATATCATCAAAGCTTCGTTCATCGACCGGTATATCAGTGTGAGAATCAGCCGTGACCCAGCCATGCCCGGGAAAATGCTTTCCTGTCACCACCATGCCAGCTTCGTGCATACCGCCGATAAGAGCACCAGCAAGCTCTACGACAGTTTCAGAATCACGCGAAAACGCGCGATCGCCAATCACCGTACTTCTACCAAAATTCAAATCAAGAACGGGAGCGAAACTAAAATCAATTCCGCACTCAAGGAGTTCGCTTGCTAACAGCCAACCAGTTTCATGTAACAAATCAAGCGCAGTGGTCTGAGATTCGCGATATAGCGTTTCAAAAACAGCCATGGCTGGAATCTTGCTGAAGCCTTCACGGAAACGCTGAACACGTCCCCCTTCATGATCGACAGAAATTAATATTGAGGGATTTGCTTCTCGAATAGACGCGGTAAGAGCTCGCAGCTGTTCAGGGTTAGAGAAATTTCTGGTAAATAATATTACCGCCCCAACCCAGGGGCTGCGTAGAAGTTCTGCATCTTCTGAAGTTAATGTTTTACCAGCAACATCTAGCATCAAAGGGCCTGGAACCATTAACACATCAATCTACCTCTGTTGAATTTTCAATAATTTTCCCAACGATAAAAGGCGCTTCAAAAATCTGTACTGATTCACCTGCAGATGCGCTATTAAACAATGCCACAAGATCCTTATTACGCATACGAATACAGCCATGGGAGACAGGAATGCCCATAGGCTCAGTGTCAGGCGTGCCATGAATATAGATGTAGCGAGACATTGAATCTACCGAACCAAGTCGGTTTTTACCGGGTTCGCATCCGCACAACCAGATGATGCGGGAAAGTATCCAGTCTCTTTCAGGATATGCTTCTGCAAGTCCAGGTGTATATATTTCACCGGTAAATCTTCGGCTTACGAACACAGCATTAAGGGGTATATCTGAACCAATTTTAGCTCTAATATAATGTTCACCTAACGGAGTTTGTTCACTCCCTTTCAGCTGACCAACTCCTTTAAGGGCGGTTGAGACCTGAGCAGAAAAAGTAACCTTTCCCCTATCCACACGATAAAGTTTTTGATCCGCTATAGAGACAAAAATCGACACTTTTTAGCCCTGATTGATATAGAGAAGCAGAGTACAAAAAAACCGAGAGCAGGGGAATCGATAACAATCTATCGCCGCATACCGGCCGCCAGAAAAGGAACCATTCTATGTAAAACAACCTCTATACTCGGCTTTTCTTGAAAGTCACGCTCTGAGATTGCCTGCAAGGCATCAAAAGAAGACATTGTGAACATGAGGCTTCCCATCATGAAATTAACCCGCCAATAAAGCTCAGCTTTATTCAAATGCGGAATAGAAGCCGTAACGAGGTTCAAGTATCGTTGAAATACCTCTGAATACATATCTATCAGGTAGTGCCTAAGATGACCCTGACTTTGAGCATAGGCTATACCTATAAGGCGCATAAATACAGAGAGATCATTGATGGACCTGGGCTCTACACGTAAAACTGTATCCACTAACAACGACAAGTTAGATTCAAGATCCCTGGGCTCACCACCTTCCTCATCCAGACGATCAAGTTCAGCTGACAAGAGAAGACAGAATGGATCAAGAAACCTGGCAAACACCGCTTGAATAAGCGCTTTCTTTGAGCCGAAATGATAATTCACTGCGGCAAGGTTGACGCCAGCCTGGCTGGTAATGCTTCTCAAAGAGGTTTCAGCAAACCCTTTTTCTGAAAACAACTGCTCAGCTGCATCCAATATTCGGACTACTGTTTTGGATTGAGACATTTTTGTTCTATATTAGTTGAAATGTTTTTGTGTTGTATTAGCGTTTTAAACATACGTTTGAAAAATCTTAATGTCAATAACTTAATATTCTCACTATCAACAAAGAATAAACATTTCCCTAGGAACCAACAGACAAGGCTTTGACTTGCCTAAATCCTTTAACTGTATATAATTCCAATACTGTATATAAAAACAGCTAACCGAGGATTAGGCATGCAGAAATTAACATCCCGCCAGGCAGAAATTCTGGACTTCATCAAATCCTATCTTGAAGAAAACGGATTCCCTCCAACCAGAGCAGAAATCGCTAAAGAGCTTGGTTTTCGATCACCTAATGCCGCAGAAGAGCACCTCAAAGCTCTAGCGCGAAAAGGGGCAATCGAGATTGTTGCTGGAGCATCGAGGGGAATTAAAATACCAGAAAAAGAAAACAGCGGATTGCCAATCGTAGGTCAAGTCGCAGCGGGTAGTCCAATCATGGCGATTGAGCATATTGAAGAATACTGCGAAATGAAGCCTGATTTTTTTAACCCTAACGCTGATTATTTACTCAGAGTTAACGGTGAAAGCATGAAAGACATCGGCATACTTGATGGAGATTTACTGGCAGTACACAAAACCAATATCGCTAGAAACGGGCAAATTGTTGTTGCAAGGATTGCAGATGAAGTAACGGTGAAGCGTTTCCACAAAAACCGCAACAAAGTCACTTTATTCCCAGAAAACTCCGAGTTTGAGCCTATAGAGGTGGACCTTGCACAGGACGATTTTGAAATTGAAGGGCTAAGCGTAGGGGTTATACGACGCTAATCTAAAAACATGGGGCTTCTTTGCATTATAAAGACAAACGTAAAAAGAGGCCCCAACAAATACTCGGCGCCCAGACTTATCAAGCCCGATTAAATACTACATAAATATTTACTACTGAGTTTTGAAATGATTGAGACAGTCCAAGCCGGAAGGATTCGATTAGTGGACAGTACGCTGGGCTTCCATTTCCTGGCCGCTCTCGGACATTTTCCCAACTACAGCGATACCGGCATTAATCATAGCTTTTGCAACTTCCACATGGCCATCCTGTAAAAAAAGGCGAGCTTCTTCGGAGAAACTAATTGTCACCAGCGGCTCTTCTTCATCGGAACGCTGAAGCACAACTTCACCTGTTGGAAGCTGAATAATTTCAAGATAGGATGCTGGCATGACGTACAACTCTCGCGCATTTGGGCGGACTATTCTACCACTTAAATACTAGTACTTGAAACAAACCTTCATCACCATTCCATTGATGCCTGCCTCAGACGCACAACCAAATCCTGTAATTCAGCCAACCATTTTTGACAATGCTCAGGATCCAAACCTCCACTTTGAGCAATTGATCCAGCAACAACAGATGATGCCTGGTCTCTCAGCATTGCCGGCAACCATCCATTCGTTGCTCGTTCGAGAATAGAGAGCTCAGCAAGTTCTGGACTTACTACATCTTGCTGTCGCAGTTGCTTTATCAGCTCTTCCAACACCCCAGCCTGCAGGCTTTGTCCAGCATGGGAAGAAGCCAGCTCTTGGCAAAAACAATGATAAGAAGCACGCAATAGAACCAGCACAGACTCTCTATATGCCGCGTACAGAGCCGAGTCCTGCTTGCCTCCATACTGAACCCACTGTGCAATCATCAGCCGAACGTGATGTAACAAACGACTGGTATCCACTGCAGAGCTCATCAGGCTTTTTTCTTTTTAGGTTTAGGTTTAGGTTTAGGTTTGGCCTCTTCCGCTACCCACACTCCACCCTGGTGAAAAGCCTTCCAGCCTGTCGCCTTCCCGGCAACCTCACTCATCACATACTGCTCTTTAGTTTTACGGCTATAACGGATAACGGCGGGATTACCATCCGGATCCTGGCGCGGCGCATCAAGTAAAAAATGGTACTTGGGATCCAGTGCCGCTTGATGAGGCAACAGCTCAGCCACCAGAGGGGCCCTTGTTTCACGATTTTTTGGAAACTGGCTTGCCGCCAAAAATAAACCTGCGGCTCCGTCACGCAAGATATACGTGTCATCTACCTTTTCACAAGCCAGCTCAGGCATAGGTACTGGATCCATCTTTGGTGGAGCTGCCTCACCACTTCTAAGTAGCTTGCGTGTATTTTTACATTCGCTGTTTGTACAACCGAAATACTTGCCGAACCGACCACTTTTGAGCTGCATTTCGGCACTACATTTATCACACTCAAGAACTGGCCCTTCATAACCTTTAATTTTGTACTGACCGGACTCGACCTCATAACCCGCACAGTCAGGATTATTACCGCAGACATGAAGCTTTCTGGTTTCATCGATCAGGTAGCTTTCCATAGCAGTAGCGCAAATTGAGCAGCGATGTTTGGCTCTCAGCGCTTTTACTTCTGCCTCGTCATCGTCGAGAGCAATTGCTTCTTCACCGGGGATAAGGTTTACGGTATGTTTACAGCGCTCCTTAGGTGGCAATGCATAACCCGAACATCCTAAAAACACGCCGGTGCTCGCGGTTCTTATCTGCATCTCACGGCCACAATTGGTGCACTCTATGTCGGTAGGCGTGGGTTGGTTTAAACGCATCCCCTGCTCTTCACTTTCAGCCTTGGCAAGCTGCAAGCTAAAGTCACGATAAAACTCATCCAAAAGCGCTTTCCAATCAAATTTCCCCGAAGCAACTTCGTCGAGTTCCTCTTCCATTTTTGCGGTAAAGCCGAAATCCATTAACTCAGGAAAGCTTTCTGAAAGTCGATGGGTAACGATATCCCCCATTTTTTCAGCATAAAAACGTTTTTGCCTCAGGGAAACGTAGCCACGGTCCTGAATGGTTGAAATGATTGCGGCATAGGTAGACGGACGCCCTATTCCACACTTTTCCAGCTCCTTAACCAACGCTGCCTCACTGTAACGAGCAGAAGGTTTAGAATAGTGCTGCTTGGGATCGAGCTTCACCAGTGATAGCTCTTCCCCCACAGTTAACTTTGGAAGCCTTACATCTTCGCCTTTTTTACCGGCTGGCGGCAATATTCGGGTAAAGCCATCAAACAACAATACCCGCCCTTTGGACCGTAGCTCAAAAGCCTCCACCTGAACCACAATACTGGTACTTAAAAAACGAGCTGGAGTGGTCTGGCAGGCAACAAACTGTTTCCAAATCAAATCATACAAACGCACAGCGTCTGGATCAAAGCCGTCGAGTGAATCAGCTTTTGTCTTAACGGAAGATGGTCGAATAGCCTCATGCGCTTCCTGAGCCCCCTCCTTACTACTATAACGAATCGCTTCATCAGGCAGGTACTCAGCACCATATTGAGAGCTAATGAAGTCTCGACAGTCTGCAACAGCCTCTTCACTCAAGTTAGTAGAGTCAGTACGCATATAAGTGATATGACCTGCCTCATAGAGACGCTGGGCCAACATCATCGTCTTTTTAACACCAAACCCCAATCTGGTACTGGATGCCTGCTGCAATGTGGATGTAATAAAAGGAGCATTGGGCTTGGTAGTTGTGGGCTTTTCATCAACCTTCGAAACTTTATACGCAGCTGAAGATAAAACCGACAAAGCAGCATCTGTACTTGCTTTGTTTTCTGGTCGAAAAGCTTTACCGGCCTCTTTGGTAACTTGCAATCGAACCTGGGCTGAATTTGATGTATCGCAATCAGCATGTATTTCCCAAAACTCTTCAGGGATAAAGGCTCGAATCTCGCTTTCACGCTCTACAACCAGCCTTGCAGCAACCGATTGCACACGCCCTGCTGACAATCCTCGAGCCACCTTGGACCAAAGCAAAGGAGAAACCATATACCCTACGACACGATCAAGGAAACGTCGTGCCTGTTGCGCATTGACTCTGTCCATATCCAGGTCGGAGGGCGAATCAAAAGCAGCGGTTATGGCTTTTTTTGTGATTTCGTTAAAAACTACCCGCTTGTATTTACTGTCTTCGCCACCTATAGCCTCACGCAAGTGCCAAGCAATTGCCTCCCCCTCTCTATCCAGATCAGTTGCGAGAAAGATTTGATCAGCATCTTTTGCAAGTCGGCGCAAATCATCAACAACCTTCTCTTTGCCAGGTAAAATCTGGTAATTTGCTGACCATTTTTTATCAGGATCAACCCCCATTCGATTGATAAGCTGTTCCCGCGCTTTCTTTTTCTTATGGATGACCTTAGCTTCCGCATCCATTTTACGGGTAACAGCTGCCGCTTTGGCTCGTGCCTTGGCGTCCACGGGTTTCTTAGTACCACCACTCGTAGGCAAATCACGGATATGGCCTACGCTGGACTTAACCACGAAACCTTTACCCAAATACTTGTTGATGGTCTTTGCCTTAGCTGGTGACTCTACAATAACTAGTGATTTACCCATAAATTCCTGACTGTATGGAGAAAATTTTACAAACTACCATATCTGATAGCGCTTTTATAAGTTGCGACATATATAAGGGTAGATAATCACAGGGTCAAGTACTAAAGCAGTAATCCTTAAAGAAGAGACGTTATTCAGTATCTCTTAGCCAACAAAAACGAGGGATTGATCTTCTCCCTGACTCAACGCTGGAAACAAACATATCCAGTGGACGCACCCACAACCCACGCTCACCATATAACGCCTGATAGATCACCAGCTCCTCCTCGGTTTCAGTATGTCGCCCAACACCAATGACGCAATATTCATTGCCTTTGTAATGCCTATAAATACCAGGTTTGATACCCATCAATTTATCGATCTCCAAAAACAAAAAAGCCGGAGACAAGCTCCGGCTTTCATAAGGCAAATATTTAGACGCGTTCGAAAACGGTCGAAATCCCCTGCCCAAGGCCGATACACATAGTGGCAAGACCAATCGTACCACTGTTTTGCTTCATAACATTAAGCAAGGTTCCGGAAATACGAGCACCAGAACAACCGAATGGATGACCCAGGGCAATAGCTCCACCATGGAGGTTTACCTTCTCTTCCATTTGGTCAAGCAGCTTAAGATCTTTCAAAACTGGCAGAGCCTGTGCAGCAAACGCCTCGTTAAGTTCAACGAAATCTATATCTGAAATCGACAAACCAGCACGCTTAAGTGCTTTTTGAGTAGCTGGTACAGGGCCATAACCCATAATTGCTGGGTCAACACCCGCCACTGCCATAGAACGAATAATCGCCAATGGCTCGAGGCCTAAAGCCTTAGCTCGCTCTGCAGACATTACGATCATACATGAGGCACCATCAGTAATCTGTGAAGAGGTGCCCGCCGTTACTGTACCGCCCTTTGGATTAAAGGCTGGTCGTAACTGCGCCAATGATTCAACAGTTGTTTCCGGGCGAATGGTTTCATCTTCTGTGAAGAGTTTCAGGTTGCCGTCGGCATCATGACCCTGCATTGGGATGATCTCATCACGGAAGTTTCCATCGACAGTAGCTTTGTGCGCCAGACGATGTGAACGCGCACCAAACTCATCCTGAGCTTGACGGGTAATACCGTGCATTTTACCCAGCATTTCAGCAGTGATACCCATCATGCCTGACGCTTTAGCAGCAACAAGACTCAGGTGCGGGTTAGGGTCAACCCCGTGCATCATGCCAACGTGACCCATATGCTCAACACCGCCAACAACGAACACGTCACCATTGCCCGTCATGATGGCCTGCGCTGCTGTGTGTAAAGCAGACATGGAAGAACCACACAAACGGCTAACGGTCTGCCCACAAGAGGTATGCGGAATTGGTGTCATCAAAGACGCCATACGTGCAATGTTCCAACCCTGCTCCAGAGTCTGGTTAACACAACCCCAGATAACATCTTCTACTTCAGCAGGATTGATGTCAGGATTTCTTGCCAACAACCCAGTGATCAGGTCTGCAGATAAATTTTCAGCACGAACATTACGGTACATGCCACCCTTGGAACGACCCATCGGGGTGCGTCCGAAATCGACGATTACTACGTCTCTAGGATTTAAACTCATAGATTATTTCTCGCTTCAGATCTCAGTGTGCTGTTAGTTACCGAAAAAGGTTTTACCGTTTTTCGCCATTTCACGCAGGCCATCGGTTGCTTTATACAGGCCACCTAGATCAGCGTACTTGTCAGCCAACTCACAGAAAGCTGCAACTCCCATGGAGTCGATATATTTCAATGCGCCGCCGCGGAACGGTGGGAAACCAATACCCATAATCAATGACATATCAGCGTCTGCCGGAGTTTCAACGATATTATCTTCCAGACAACGTACCGTCTCCAGGCACAATGGAAGCATCATTCTGGCGATAATCTCTTCATCGCTGAATTCGCGTGGCTCACCACATACCGGCTTGATCAGTTCGTAAGCAGCTTCATCTACAACCTTTTTAGGCTTGCCGCGCTTGTCCGTTTCGTACTTGTAGAAACCAGCGTTGGTTTTCTGACCAAAGCGCTTATTTTCATACATTACGTCTACCACACTTTTAAAGTCTGGAGCCATACGATCCGGGAAGCCTTCCGCCATAACAGCCTCACCATGCTTACCAGTATCAATACCAACAACATCCAGCAAGTAGGCAGGACCCATCGGCCAGCCAAAACGCTCCATAACCTTATCAACGCGCTGGAAATCTGCACCATCGCGCATCAAACCAGCAAAACCAGCAAAGTATGGGAACAACACACGGTTAACCATAAAGCCAGGGCAATCGTTCACAACGACGGGGGTTTTACCCATCTTCTTGGCATAGTTAACAACGGTAGCGATAGTTTCTTCACTGGTTTTTTCGCCGCGAATAACTTCTACTAACGGCATCATATGAACCGGGTTAAAGAAATGCATGCCGCAGAAGTTCTCAGGACGATCAAGGGCAGTAGCCAGCTCAGTAATTGAAATGGTCGAAGTATTAGAGGTCAGGAATTTGTCTTCACCAATATGCTTTTCACACTCAGCCAATACCGCCTTTTTAACATTAACGTTTTCTACAACAGCCTCAACAACAACATCAACGGTGTTGAAGTCGCCATAATTCATTGTAGGAACAATTGAGTTCAAAACATCTGCAAATTTCTCAGGCTTAATGCGTTTGCGACCCAACTGCTTGACTAAAAGCTTAGAAGCTTCACTCAATCCCAGATCAATACCCGGCTGAGCAATATCCTTCATCAGGATAGGTGTGCCTTTAAGAGCAGACTGATAGGCAATTCCGCCGCCCATAATACCAGCACCAAGAACTGCAGCTCGATCAGTCTTAGCTGCCTGCTTCTCATACTCTTTAGCTGTTTTCTTAAGAGCCTGGTCGTTCATGAACAAACCAATAAGGCAGGAAGCCACTTCGGTTTTTGCCAGCTTAACGAAACCTTTGGCTTCAACTTCAAGCGCTTGATCACGGCCCATTCCAGAAGCTTTCTGGATAGTTTTAACCGCTTCCAATGGTGCAGGGTAATGAGGACCGGCCTGACCAGCAATAAAACCTTTAGCGGTTTCAAACGCCATCATGCTTTCGATGGTGTTCAGCTGTAGCTTTTCAAGTTTCGGCTGGCGCTTGGCCTTGTAATCAAGCTCACCGGAAATGCAACGATTAACCAGCTCAATAGCAGCATTGCGTAGCTTCTCTGGAGCAACAACCGCATCCACAGCACCTGCCTTGAGCGCCGCATCAGCACGGTTTTCTTTACCTGCTGCAATCCACTCAATAGCATTATCGCTGCCAATCACACGAGGTAGACGAACCGTACCACCAAAACCCGGGAAAATTCCGAGCTTAACTTCTGGCAATCCGACTTTTGCGACACTGGACATAATTCTATAGTCAGAAGCCAGGCACATTTCAAAGCCGCCACCGAGAGCAATGCCATTAATAGCTGCTACTGTAGGAAACTCAAGATCTTCAAAAGCGTTGAAAATAGCGTTTACCTGCAGGTTACTTGCTAAAAGCTCTTCTTCAGGCTTTTCGAAGTTAAGCAGGAACTCGGTGATATCGGCACCGACGATAAAAACGCCTTTGCTGCTAGTGACAATCAATCCTTTTACTGAGCTGTCATTAGCAAGCGCTTGCGTTGCTTCGGAAAGTTCATTAAGAGTCAATTCATTAAATTTGTTTACGGTTTCACCCTGCAGATCAAAAATAAGTTCTGCTATGCCATTTTCGACTGGTTTCACCGTGATGGCTTTACCTTCGTAAATCATCAACTGATCTCCACACTAGAGTTAATGCAAGTTTTTGATGGTGCTGTAACTTCGAGCGTTATCTATGAGCGATAGCCCGAATTGAATTCCCTTCCTGCTTTCAAGCAGGAAGGCAGCATGCCCGGTCTTCATAATATTTGTTAATGCAACAAGACAACGCAATATTCATACGAGCGTTTGAATTGAGAGTGACACCTTCTTGGAAAATAGACTTATTGTCAATAACTTAATTAGCTGAAGAAAATTCTGGACTTCATAAACAGGCGAAAGTGGAATTTATGACTGAGAAAAAGTCGTTTAATATCAAAAAATTAAAAGATACTTATAAACCTATACAGCAACTTTTATAACGCCTTAAAAAAATTGGAAGGTTAATCCAAAGAAACATTTAGAAGTTTATCCAAAGACGCGCTAATACGATCCACATCGTCCAAAGGAGCTTTCTCTTGCCACTCAACACCAACTGCACTTGAACTCAGTATAACAGCAAACACGTCTCTGGGGAGTTCACTCAGAATGGGTTTCAAAGCCACTGACATATGTTCGTGAAAATCAAAATCTGACCTCCAACCAGGGACCGGATCTTCATCTAAACCACACTTTAAAAAACGTATAGGCTTGACCTTTTCCAATGGCTCCGGACGTATTTTAAGATACTGCATAAAGTATGGTTTACCATACCCCCTATCTAACTCACTGGGTAATTCACGACTTTTAAGTTGAATTTGCATACCGCATGCTTTAGCCCGTTGACGCATCTGCATCTGCTTTTTCTCTCGTTTTGATGGCAACACCCAGGCCATGGTACCAACGAGATATAAGAGCACAGCACCGATAATGAGATAAGTCATGATATTTTCCGACGTTATGATTTATGATATTCAGTAAATGGTATTTCAGGGAGAGAAGAATGAGTCAGTATAAACATATTCTGGTCGCGGTCGATCTCACAGAAGATGCAGACCTTGTTTTAGATAGAGCTCAGGAAATTGCCCGTAATAATAGTGCAAAGCTCACCCTGGTTCATGTCGTCGAGCCGCTTAGCGTTGCCTATGGCAGCGATATCCCTCTAGATCTATCCTCCTTGCAGGAAGAAATAACCGAGCAAGCTCGTCAAAAAATAGATGGACTCGCTGAAAAAATTGACGTTGAACGCGGTGAACAGCACGTTGTTTACGGTAGACCTGAAAAGGAGATCCACCGTATGGCAAATGAATTTGATGTGGATTTAATTGTTGTAGGAAGCCACGGACGACATGGGTTCGCGCTGATTCTCGGTTCCACATCCACCAGCATTCTTCATGGTGCAAGCTGTGATGTGCTGGCAGTACGAGTGGGTGATTGAAGTCTTACACGTCATCTGCCGTCCATAACAAAGCAGTTCAAACTAGAGGTGCAGTTCTGCCTGCACCTCTCTTTCGCCTCAAACGAAGTCTTTTTTTAACTTTTGTAGCTGAGATTCCAGAGAATATGAAACACTGGAAGACATCGTAAAAAAGCTCAGTAACGCTTTTAAATTCGAGTCTTTATCACAGGCTGAATGAATTCGCTGCCAAAAAGCCTGATTAACGAGCTGAAGCTTTTTATTGGTATCGATCAGCCCTTTTAACTCCCAGTCAGGCTCCCCACCATCTCGATGAACAAAATATTGAGCTGTTAAATAGGTAGACACTGAACGTGATATAAATTCATCCATGGTCGAGAAGGGCAAATGATTTCGTGCCATCGGGCTTAAATGGGAAAGTATCGGACAATGACTGGAGGCCATAATAAGCCCCATTAGCGACCGTAAACCCTCTTCCAAGCCCACCATCTTCAGATATTCACGTTCGGCACTCACAACCGTAACTGACGCTTTTTTGATGGCAGGAAGGTCCTTAAAATCATCGACCACCTTGCGTAAATCAAGGGCCGCTGGACAGTGGCTATTATCACTACCAAGAGGGCAATTCGAGCATTTGCAGTGGCTTAGGCTGGTCCATTCTGGCTCTAAAGATAGATCACGAGATGGATCTGGCTTTCGGTCAATATCTATTTCATATTGAAGCTCGAGATTGTGCTCAAGCTTGAAGATGTATTCAATCTTCATTTTTCGTCCCCCATAACATCATTTAAGCATCCCCCGACACTTGCTCCTCAAGCTCAGCCCAGCGCTCAATTTTTTGCTCTAGCCTTGATTCTGTTTGTTGCAGAAGTAGCAACGTTGACTCAACAACTTCCTGGCCTTTCTGATAAAAATCACTCTCCGAGATAGTTAGCTGTAAATTTTCAATATCTACCTCTAGCTGTTCAATCTCAGAGGGTAATTGCTCCAGTTCACGCTGTAATTTATAGCTCAGTTTCTGCTTTGCTCGAGGCTTAGTGCTTTCAGGCTTAGCTACAACAGATTGATCTATAGTAACTTCCTCGACCGAACTCGGCTGAGACTCAGGTAGCAACTGATCCAAGCTCCCACCCTGGCGCAACCAATCCTCAAAACCTCCGACATATTCCCTGATAACACCCTGCCCCTCAAAAACCAGAGAACTGGTAACGACACGATCCAGGAAAGTCCGATCGTGACTAACCAGCAAAACAGTACCATCAAATGAAGCCAACAACTCCTCCAGAAGCTCAAGGGACTCTA
This sequence comes from Aestuariirhabdus sp., assembly GCA_030622755.1. Taxonomy (GTDB): domain Bacteria; phylum Pseudomonadota; class Gammaproteobacteria; order Pseudomonadales; family Aestuariirhabdaceae; genus Aestuariirhabdus. The sequence continues at coordinate 19,454 of JAUXFT010000012.1, forward strand.
CATCAAGGTCGTTAGTTGGCTCATCAAGAACAAGTAAATTCGCAGGTTTACTAAACAATTTCGCCAGCAACAGGCGGTTTCGCTCGCCCCCGGACAGTGCTTTAACAGGCGTTCTCGCCCTGCGACCTGAAAATAAGAAATCACCCAAGTAACTAATTATGTGGCGGTCCTTACCGTTTATGGTGATTGATTCTCTTCCCCCTGCAACGTTATCGATTACACTAAGCTCCAGATCAAGCTGATCTCTCAACTGGTCAAAATACGCTACTTCCAGCTTGGTACCGACCTCAACCCGACCTTGATTGGGCTCAAGCTGACCCAGAAGCAATTTAAGCAGTGTGCTTTTACCACAACCATTTGATCCAATAAGACCAATCTTATCACCACGCTGAACCGTCAAGGATAGGTCTTTTATCAACGCTTTATTACCAAAGCCATGACTGACCGATATTAATTCAACGACCCGCTTACCAGAAGATTCAGAATTCTCCACATTAAAGTTAGCCGTTCCCTGACGATTACGGCGCTGTGCCCTTTCACGGCGCATTGCCTCAAGCGCCCGTACTCGGCCTTCATTTCTAGTTCTTCGCGCTTTAATGCCTTGACGAATCCAGGTTTCCTCTTGTGCGAGCTTTTTATCAAACTCAGCGTTATGGCGCTCTTCTATCTCAAGCTGGTGCTCTTTGTTCAGAAGAAAGCTTGCATAATCACCCTCCCATTCCGTCGTGTGGCCACGGTCAAGCTCAACAATCTGTGTAGCCAGATTTTGTAGGAAAGATCGATCATGAGTGATGAACAGAATCGCTCCGGAAAAGTCTCGCAACTGATCCTCAAGCCACTTGATCATCAAAATATCAAGATGGTTAGTTGGCTCATCAAGCAGTAAAACATCAGGATCAGAAACCAGGGCTTGCGCGAGAATTACTCTTCTTTGCCAGCCTCCGGAGAGTTCATTCATTGGCTTATCAGCCGGCAACCTAAGGCGTTGGATAATTCGCTCAATACGCTGATGAAAAGCCCAGCCATCAATAGCTTCCAGCTGTTGCTGTACGCGCTCAAGCTCGTCCATCACATTCGGATCTTCGGCAACCTCCAATACTAAATGGTGATACCTGGCTAATAATTTGCCAGTTTCGGCTAGCCCACCGGCGATAACATCAAACACCAGTTTGTCATCACTAGTGGGAAGCTCTTGTGGTAACTGAGCAATCTTCAAACCGGGCTTACGCCATATCTCTCCGCTATCCTGGTGCAGCTCGCCTTGCAAAAGTTTAAGAAATGTAGATTTACCTGCTCCATTTCTGCCAATTAGGCACACCCGCTGACCACGACGAATGGAGAAATCGACGCTATCCAGCAACGGATTATCCCCATAGGCCGTACTAACACCTTCAAAGCGTACAAGAGGCATGAATATCCTTAAGTAAGTAACCAATATCGGGAAGCGATTCTACACCTTTGTAGGGACAAAGTAGAAACAGCTAGTGAAACATTTAATGAAACAAGGGAAACGATTTATTAATTTTGTAGTCCAATAAAATTAATACCTCTACTTATCATTTTTTGCTGAACAAGTTCACCTTCTTTAGCCATAAAGAATCTAACACTTTTAAAATATCAAAAGCATTACATTGCTTTTCACAGTAACCTAAAGCCAACAACCAAAAACCAAAAACCAAAAATTAAAGAGACACATGAAATATAGATGCAGCCACCCATGTTAAAGATTTGCCTGACCTTTCTATTCATACCCTTATTGTTCATGCTTACATCAGTGCGGGCGAACCAACACCCTGAACCATCTGTCGACCTTAGCGCCGAACGAGCTCTCTACCAACAAGCCCTTAAACATCTGCGACAAGGACAGATCGGAAGTTTCAAGCGCAAAGCTCAACAGCTCGAAGATTACGCACTATACCCATACCTCCTTCATAGCGATCTGCAACGGCGTCTGTACACACGCCCAAATGAGGCTGTCCAGAAATTCATAGCTCAATACCCGGACTTACCTATTACCCGTCGACTGCACCGGAAATGGTTGAGCACATTAGGTAAACATAGAGATTGGGAGAATTTTGAAAAATTTTATACTTCTGATGTAACCACCGACACTCTCGATTGTTACCTCTTTCGATCCCATCTGGCCCGCGGCGATCAACAAACTGCATGGCAAGGTGCCGAAAAATTATGGTTAACGGGCCGATCTCGCCCCGATGTCTGTGATCCGCTTTTCAAAGCATGGCATGCCAGTGGAGCGCTGGCTCCTGAACTGGTCTGGAAACGTATTCACCTGGCGTACAGTCAGCGTAATGGCCTACTGGGCAAATACCTGATCCGATTTTTACCCGACCAACAACAAGCGCTTGGAGAGCTATATCGTTCAGTTTATCGGCAACCCGGCAGGCTTAAGAAAACAGAAAACTTTACCCGTACCGATGCCCGAACCGCAGACATTCTTTATACCGGATTGCAGCGGCTCTCTTATCGAGAACCCCTCGAAGCACTTAAACTATGGAATCACTATCAGAAAAACCACCAGTTTTCCGATGTACAAAAAAAGGAACTTAATGGAAGAATATCGCTGTATCTACTCAAACAATTCAAACATGAGAAACTGAACTGGGTCGAAAAAGTAGCCAGCTCCGAGTACAGCCCTAAGCTGGTAGAGTGGCGTGTTCGTATGGCACTACGTGAACAGGACTGGAACTCTGTTTTACATTGGCTGGATTTCCTTTCCGAAGACCTTCAAAATGAACCACGTTGGATGTATTGGACAATTCGTGCAGAAGAAGCATTAGGTCTACAGACTGAACAGTCATCATTTTCACAGCGTTACCAAAAGCTAGCCGACAGCAGGAATTTTTATGGCTTCCTTTCAGCAAATCATATCGGCAGCCCATACAGCATCACCAACATTCCTAGCCAGACTAATTCCGAAATGTTATCTTCAATCGCTGCCCTTCCCGCTATCCAGCGTGCCTATGAGTTTTACCAGCTAAACGATTTAACCTCTGCCAGACGTGAGTGGCGCCACCTGACATCAACGCTAACCACCCAACAAAAAATGGCAACGGCCCAACTCGCACACGACTGGTCCTGGTATAATCAATCTATTCGCAGCACGATCAGTGCCCGCAGCTGGGATGACTTGAATTTACGTTTCCCACTGGCCTTCAAAGACAAAATTCAGCGTCACAGCAAGCAACAAAACATAGATACCAGCTGGGTGTTTGCGGTGGCGCGTCAAGAGAGCGCTTTTATGCACGATGCTCGCTCCAGTGCAGGTGCACTTGGTTTACTGCAGCTAATGCCATCGACTGCCAAGCAGGTAGCTCGTAAAAGCAAAGCCCGTTACAAGGGAAAGCACGAACTCCTTAACCCGGATACCAATATAAAACTTGGAAGTACTTATCTGGCGCAGTTACTGGATCGATTCGATGGCAACCGGGTGTTAGCGACGGCAGCCTACAATGCTGGCCCCCACAGAGTTAATCAATGGCTCAAAGGCAGTGCCCAGATCCCCTACGACATATGGATTGAAACCATACCCTACCAAGAGACACGCCAATATGTTCAAAATGTTTTGAGCTACAACCTGATTTACAGTGAGAAGTTAGGGATAACCCCCCGTTTTCTCACTGCCGATGAAGTGAATGGAAGTTACGGGCTGAATTAGTAAAGCTGAAAAAAGCCGTTGAGTGGAGAATTGTTGCTTACGACGTACCTGTAATAACGGCTTCCTCAAGTCATGTTTTTTAAGCCCTTTTGTATCCAGGGGCCTAAATAGATATTAAGGATGCCTTTGTTTACTTCAGCTGTGCGTGCTCTTTTTAACGTCAACGTAAGCATCAACTTCAGTATTAACTTAAGAATTCATTTGTCAGTGATAAATAATTCGTGGAGAAACCTGATCCATTAAAAATGGCACGACAGCTAATTCCATTCCAGAACTTCCACCTTATCTCCCACATAAATCTCACCCTCAGCGTGATGGATTAAATTTTGGCCAAACATCACTTCATTACCCTGACGTCTGTACTTGGCTAATGTTTTAAGTGGCTCTTTTCCTGTAGCGCCGGAATCGGGATCCACTGTAACCATAATGCATCGCCCGCAAGGCTTTACTAATGAAAGCTCAATCCCACCGATACGAATTCTTTTCCAGCGATCTTCAATAAATGGCTCATCTGTTGAAACAACAAGATTAGGACGAAAACGATCCATACTCACAGGATCACTCAGGCGTTGATTAAGATCCGTTAACGATGCCTCTCCGATAAGCAGTAACGGAAACCCATCCGCAAAGGATGTCACTACCCCCTCGCTCGCATAATTCATATCAACCTGGCGATTAGTGTCGTCTGCCATATAAGTCAAACAACAAGGAATACCCAATACTTCAGTCAGCCAGGCTGCAGCTTCGTTTCCAGCATCCTGACCATCAACATTATCATCCCAAACGTTTACTACTGATGATGAAGCATCTTTAGATGGCATGTAGACCATTAAATCTTCGTGCTCATCGGCTTGAAGTAGAATCCCACCATCTAACGATGTCACCCCGATCAGTGTCAGCCGAGGATACTTTCTTCCCGTTATAAAGCTCCCTGCCTGATCAACAACCATCCAGCGCCTGTCACCACAAACCCCAAAACGATCAAGTTTGGCAGATTGAAGTTCAGTTTTACGTGCAGACTTCAAGGGAAAAACATTAATTTGCGTCAGAAGTATCTCTTGTTCCATGCTCTATCCTTTTAGCTTTTAAAATGGTTGATTTCATCATAATTGCTGTATTAAACAAGTGAGTTTCCGTAAAATCTCGAGGGTTATTTCCAGACCTTTGTTCTGATTGATACACCTAACAGAGCAACACACTCAGGACAAAATAAATATGTGGATCCGCCTCGTTATCATGGTACTGGCATTATCTCTCGTTTTCGGGGGGATCTTCGGCTTTGAACTGTTCAAAAAAGCCAAGATTGCTGAATACCTGGACAACTTTACCCCAGCTCCGGTAGTCGTGTCAGCAGCAGAAGCGGATCAGCAAGCCTGGACACCACACATCACCTCGATTGGTACTCTGATCTCGATACAAGGTGTAGAGTTGGCAAGCGAACAATCAGGCATTATTTCCAAGATTCATTTCACTTCAGGCCAACAGGTCAAACAAGGTGATCTTTTATTACAACTCGATGATCGTGTTGAACAAGCCAACCTGAGAAGTTTTAAAGCCGAGGCCAGGCTAACCCGTTTAACCTTCGAGCGAGATAGCTCACTCATTGCAAAAAAGAATATCTCACAAACTCGAATCGATAAAAGCAAGAGCACCCGAGACCAGGCCGTTGCACAGGTACAAAAGACGGAAGCGATCATCCAACAAAAAAGAATCCGTGCACCATTTAGCGGGAAACTCGGGATCCGCAAAGTCGAAATGGGACAATTCCTACCTTATGGCAGTCCAATCGCAACGCTACAAGCTTCACAAAAACTGTACGTCGATTTTAACTTGCCTGAGCAAGACATACCCAAATTGAAGATTGGACAAACAGTAGAGTTCAGCGTCGAGGCCTATCCAGACCGCAAATTCATAGGGGAGCTAAAAGCCCTCGATTCACGAGTAGATCCTAATACCCGAAACATATTAGTTCGTTCGGTGGTCGACAATGATAAGGGGTTATTAACTCCAGGTATGTTTGCCGACATTCGGGTTTTAATCAGTGACCCTGAACCTGTTACAACGGTCCCTCAAACAGCCATCACTTATAGTTTATACGGTGAAACTGTCTTTCTTATCGAAAAGACAAATAACAAGGATGGCAACCCACAATTAAGCGTAAAACGGCATCCAGTCAGCACCGGCAGAATCCAGCAAGATAGAGTCGAGGTATTGCATGGACTCACACCAGGGGACCGTATCGTAACAGCCGGGCAGCTCAAACTGGACACCGGCACTGTTATCAGTGTCGAAGAAGCGCTTCCCGGTGAGCAACAATGAAATTTACCGACACGTTTATTCAACGCCCGGTTCTTTCAACAGTAATAAGCTTGTTTATCTTGTTGCTTGGTTTCCTGGCATTTCAAAACCTGAGTGTTCGGCAATACCCGGAACTTGAAAACTCAGTCATTACAGTCACCACATCCTATCCCGGCGCACATGCTGATTTGATGCAAGGCTTTATAACCTCACCGATACAACAAGCATTGGCCAGCGCTGAAGGCATCGACTACATCACATCAAGCAGTGAACAAAGCATTTCGACCATCAGTGCTCATATTAATTTGGGGTATAGCGCAAACGCCGCCCTGACGGAGATTCAGGCCAAGGTCTCAGCAGTTCAAAACCAACTACCCAGCGAGGCAGAAAAGCCGGTAATTTCCAAGGCCTCTGCACGCGGAAGCTCACTAATGTATATCAGTTTCTTTAGTGAAGAGATGGATAACCAGCAGGTTACAGATTATCTGGTTCGGGTCATTCGGCCCAAGCTTTCCACCATTGAAGGTGTCGCTGAAGCAAGAATCCTGGGTGCAAAAATTTTCGCCATGCGTATATGGCTTAATCCTACACAAATGGCAGCCCACAACGTCACTGCCAAGGAAGTACGCGATGCCATCAAGGATAATAATTATCTGACCGCTGCCGGTGAAACCAAGGGAGCACTGGTCGCTACCTCTATTAATGCGAAAACTGACCTTTCCAGTGCAGAAAGTTTTTCAAATATTGTGGTCAAAAGTTCCGGTGACGCATTAATTCGCCTTAAAAATATCGCCAAAGTTGAGCTCGGACCTGAAAACTTTGATAGCTATGTGGCCTTTAATGGTAAAAATTCTGTTTATCTTGGAATCAACGGCACGCCAAGTGCCAACCCTTTGGAAGTCATTGATCGCGTAAGAAAGCAATTCCCACAAGTTATCGCACAGCTTCCAGAAGGCTTGGAGTCAAAGATAGTTCACGATGCCAGCAAATTTATTCAGGAGTCTATTGATGAGGTAGCACGTACGCTCGTAGAAGCATGTCTTATCGTTATATTGGTGGTTTTTCTTTTCCTTGGTTCGCTACGCTCGGTGATTATTCCTGTAGTGACCATTCCTCTTTCTATCATCGGTGTACTGTTTTTTATGTACACGATGGGTTACTCGATTAACTTGCTCACCTTGCTCGCGATGGTATTAGCTGTTGGCCTGGTAGTTGATGATGCCATTGTGGTCGTAGAAAACATACATCGCCACCTTGAGGAGGGTTTACCTCCCTATGATGCTGCGATCAAAGGTGCCAGGGAGATCGCCTTACCGGTTATATCGATGACCATCACCCTGGCAGCTGTTTACGCACCGATTGGTTTTATGGGTGGGATTACTGGAAAACTTTTCAGTGAGTTCGCCTTTACACTTGCCGGAGCTGTCCTGATTTCCGGGATCGTTGCTCTGACTCTGTCTCCAATGATGTGTGCAAAACTTCTTAAACACGACAATAGTGAGCAAGGATTTTCACACACCCTGAACAAATTATTTGATCGTTTACGACACGGCTACCAACAACAACTGCACAGTGTATTAAATTATCGTCCGGTAATTGTTCTGATGACTGTCGTTATTCTCGTCAGTATTCCATTCTTGTATATGTTCACAAAAACCGAGCTCGCACCTACCGAAGATCAAGGCATTATTTTTATCTCGGCAACATCCCCCCAGTATGCAAACCTTGATTATCTGAACACCTATACAGCTCAATACACTGATATTTTCAAAAAGTTCCCCGAGTTTGCCCACAGCTTTTTATTCAATGGAACCAGCTCTCCCCATAGTTCAATCGCCGGCATGGAATTAACTTCATGGGAGGAACGGGACCGCACGCAGATGGCAATCCAACCTTTACTGCAAAAGGAACTCAACAAGATTCCAGGATTAAAAATATTTTCATTTAATCTTCCTTCCCTTCCGGGTGCAGGAGGCGGCCTGCCCGTCCAGTTTGTGGTAAACACCACCAGTGATTACCAAACCCTGTACCAGGTATCTTCACGCATCACTCAGGCGGCACAGGAAAGTGGTCTATTTATGTTTGTTTCCAACGAACTGCGTTTTGATAAACCGGAAACACGCGTATTGATTGATCGCGACAAGGCTGCTCAACTGGGTGTTTCCATGAAAGACATAGGAGAAGCGTTTTCACTACTCCTCGGCGAAGGGCGTATCAATCGCTTTTTCCTGGAAGGACTGAGTTATAAGGTGATCCCACAATCTGACCGGGAATTTCGCAGTAATAAGCAATGGCTTGAGCACTACCATGTGGATACAGCCAACGGCCAAAAAGTTCCGCTATCAACGCTTATATCACTGGAAACTCATACTCGACCTGGCTCCCTTAAACAGTTCCAGCAACTCAATTCCTCCCTTATTCAGGGGGTGATGGCACCAGGAGTTACCATCGGAGAAGCCCTTGAATTTCTCAATAAAACATCTAACGAAATGTTTCCACAGGGTTTTTCTAAAGATTACTCAGGACTCTCTCGGCAATTTATCGAAGAAGGTGACAAACTGTTTTATACCTTCCTGATATCCCTTATTGTCATCTTTCTGGTACTGGCGGCCCAGTTCGAAAGTTACCGCGACCCACTGGTTATATTGATCACCGTGCCACTGTCCATTTGCGGCGCGATGATTCCTATAGCGCTTGATTTCGCAACGTTCAATATCTATACCCAGGTTGGGCTTGTTACGCTAATCGGCCTCATCAGTAAGCACGGCATATTAATCGTTGAGTTTGCCAACCAACTACAACGTGATCACGGTTATTCAGTACGTGAGGCGGTTGAGGAAGCAGCCTCTATTCGCTTGCGAGCTGTTTTGATGACAACATTCTCACTTGTGTTGGCCGTAGTGCCGTTGTTGATGGCCACTGGCGCTGGCGCTGTCAGCCGTTTCGATATTGGATTAATCCTGGCAACCGGTATGACAGTAGGAACCTGTTTTACACTCTACGTGGTTCCCACCATCTACACTCTCGTGGCCAAGGTGCAAAAGCCAACTGAGGGCATGGAGAACGCTCCATTGATAACTGAACACAGCCATTAATTATGCTGGTAATAAGGGGCACTTGCCCCTTATTACGATTTTTTGTCAGTAATTTCTGTAGCTTTATAACTAGCAGGCATATTCTCGGCACTATAGGTGTTCAGAATAAGTGCTCAGTTGTTCCATTTCTAGGATAATTAATTGAATTTATAGCGTTACTCAGGGTAACCGGTTATTGCTCGAATATTTTTATAGATAGGCTTCAAACGTCTGTACATCTTTTGATATACCCTTCGATAAAGTCTTTCGTAGAGTTGATAATTATCAGGATCCGGCTCAAAAACACGTTGGGTTCTCGTCATTCCTTTGATCGCGCTAGCAAAGTCATCATAAATACCCAATCCTACAGCCGCGTCGATGGCAGCACCTAACCCGGATGTTTCATACGTATGAGGACGCTCAACAGGAAGACCAAATATATCCGCCGTAATCTGCATGGCAGCATCACTTTGTGAGCCACCACCCGAAACACAAATTCGCTTAATCGGCTTTCCGCTGCGCTTTTCAATCTGCTCCTTACCTTCTCGTAATGCGTACACAAGTCCCTCGAGGATGGCACGATAGATATGAGCACGTGTATGTACATCCCCAAAGCCTATAAGGGCACCCTTCATATCCCGATCGTTTAATCCGGGGGACCAATAAGGCTGCAACATAAGCCCCATAGATCCAGGTGGCACTTCGTTAACAAGCTCATCAAACAACGCTTCAGGTGCTATACCAAGCTCTTTCGCCCGCTGACTTTCACGAAGACCAAATTGCTGTTTAAACCAACTTACCATCCAGAAACCACGATAAATCATCACTTCCGTATTGTAAGCGTCAGGTACTGCAGCCGCATAGGGAGGGACAAATCGTAGCGGCTCAACATAGCGGAAGCTGTTAGTATTGATCGTTGCCGTTGTACCAAAACTTAAGCTGGCCACATCAGACTGTAATCCCCCAGAACCGAGAACCTCACAGGCTTTGTCGGACGCAGCAGCTATTAACGGCAGTCCCTCGGGAATGCCTGTTGCCAGTGAGGCTTCAGAGGATATGCTTCCCATCCTCTGTCCAGGTTTAAATAAAACGGGTAACTGATCACGGTCAACACCACTGCATCGCCACGACCAGTCCCAGTTATCTGCCCAACGCTGCTTTCGATAATTAAAAGGCAGATAACCAACCGTTGCCCCTACAGAATCAGCAAAAGAGCCGCTCAGTTTATAGGTCAAAAAACCTGACAATAAAAGATATTTATGTGTGCGTGCCCAAATATCAGGTTGATGTTCACGGATCCAGTTAGCTTGTGATTTCGAGTAAAAGTATTCAATTTTGTCGTATTGACCCAACAGCTTAAAAACACCTTTCCATAGCCAATGCATTGAAGCCCGTGATGAAGTACGTCGTTGATCGAGCCACAATATTGCGGGCCGCAGCGCCCTTCCCCTGGAATCGAGATTAACGACGGTGCCTCGCTGAGTTGTTAACGCCACTGCCTTGATTCTATTTTTATCAAAATTTTCCTGTTGCCACAGGAGATTGCACACCTCGCAGACTTTATTCCAATAGTAGTCAGGATGCTGTTCAGCCCAACCTGGCTCAGCTGAAAAATAGGCTTCCAACTCCAGTTTCGCCTTGGCAATCAACACCCCTTGAGTATCGAATAACAATGCGCGAACGCTTTGTGTACCGTTATCGATCGACAAGAACAATGGGAGCTCACCCATTAACCGCCTCCGGTATACTGTAATAGCTGGATATGATCAATCGGTAACGCTCCTCTTCTGCACTCCATTGAGCATCATCCCAACCCAGCAGTGCCTGGCACAGCTCGCGTATCTCAGGCAACCACTTCGTTCCACCTTGTTTAAGCTGCAATCCAATTCGAGTCCGTCGTAACAACAAATCATCCAGATGAACGACTTGTTGATCTTGCGCAGCCCAGCCCAGTTCACACCACAAAAAGGGTGAATTATCTATATATCCAGTATTGATAGACTGCGTTATCCATTTATCAAGTTGCTTACCATACCGTCCTCTAAGCCGATAGTGTTGCGCCGTTGATAAATACTCAGGTTTAAGCGTTTTTTTAATCGGTACAAATAATTGTTCGGGTAAGGGTTCAAAATTCGGTAGATCACAACACTCTTTCGCCAACGCTAAAGCATTGTCCGCAATGCAACGAAACGTAGTCAGTTTACCACCACTTATAGAGACCAATCCCGGCTGACTCCAGCAGGCATGCTCTCGCTTTTCATCTGACGGTGAGACAGTATCATCTTCACTTAAAACAGGGCGCACACCGGCCCAGGTCGAAATCAGATCAGCCGCGGAAATATTGCATAGAGGGAATTGATAGTTGACCAGTGTCAGCAGGTATTCCAGCTCCGCTTGTGAAATTGAAGCCTCAAAATCCAAATCTGCTTTATGGTCAAGATCTGTAGTGCCCACAACTGTCGTATTGTCCCAGGGAAAAATAAAAACATTACGACCATCATCTGGATGTGGAAGCGCTAATGCACTACCTATAGGTAAAAGATGTCCCGGTAAAACAATATGGCTCCCGCGTAAAGGTCTGACATGCTGTCCTGCCTGTTCACCAGCACCATCCCATAACGAATCGACCCAGACACCCGTCGCGTTAATGACACATTTAGATCGTAAAGAATAGTGCTGTTGAGTTTCCTTATCTTCTGCTTCAACACCGGCAACTCTTTCCTGCGCTTTAATAAGGGAATTTACTTTCACATAATTCAGCGCCGCTCCACCCAACGCCCGAGCCTCATCAAGAGTTCGCATCACAAGCCGTGCATCGTCGGTCACTGCGTCTTCAAAACGCGTACCGCCAATAAGGTTTTCATCTCGCATTCCCGGAAGCATCAGCAAAGTCTCATCAAAATTCAAAGCGCGATGGGTACGGCGTCCAGCAAAAAGGTCATAAAGCTTCATCAGCCAGCGAAACCCAATTCGGGTTACCCACTTTCCCTTGTAATGCGCATAGACATAACTCATCGGCTTTACAAGACCCGGTAACTGCCTGGATAAAAGTTCGCGTTCACGCACCGATTCACGCGTTAATGAAAACTGACCACTTACCAAATAACGCAAACCACCATGCACCATTTTTGAAGATCTACTGGAGGTACCCCAGGCAAAATCATTTTGTTCCAGCAACAACACTTTCATCCCGGCTTGAGCGGCACGCAACATTACACCGGCCCCCGTTATCCCTCCTCCGACAACAATTAAATCCCATTCCTGTTGTTGAGCAAGACAGAATTCCACCTGACTTTTCCGATCACTAACAGCTGACATACACTCTCCCTGTTTTATACATTCAGAACTATTGCTACGCTAAACAATGACATTTATTGATTGGGATAATTTGCTAATCATCGAGTAAAGTTCCTGGGTTTAGCTGTTTATTGGGGTCAAATAACTCACAAATCTGCTTCATGCGATGCATACCGTATTCACCTTTTTCCTGATTTAAATAGGGTGCATGATCTTTACCTACGCCATGTTGATGGCTGATCGTTCCTCCATGCTCAACAATAATACGTGACGTGGTTTCTTTCAGTTTTTTCCAGCGCTGCAAAGTATCAGCGGCATTTCCACCCGCTCGGAACAAATAGGTTGTATAGATACTCGATCCCTGCGAATAAACATGTGATAGATGGGTAAACACATGCGTGTTTTCAGAATATTCACTCAAGGCTTGCGCCAATGATTTTTCAATGGCATTCATTAACGGCGTGACATTTGACCAGGGAGTACAGGTTTCCAGAGTGTCGACCATATAGCCCTGCTGCCATAACGATTCCCGTAAATACGGAAAACGAAATCGCCCGTGCTGCCAGCGTTTTCCAAGAACAGAACCTATATAAACAGCACCCGCAACTTTGAGTAACTTACGAAACGCCTGTTTGGTATGGCGATACTGAGAGCGGCTCCCGGTAACACCAAAGGTCAGCATGGTTTTCCCTTCATCCACACAGCGTAAAGAAAGGTAGCGTTCCAGCCATGCGATAGATTTCTCATGACCTGCCAAGCGTAACTGAGTATAGGTTTCAATCGGATTACTAAGTCGCAACATGGACAGTGGCAATCGTTGTTGCGCAGCTTCGCGCATAACAGTAACGCCGGATTCCCAGTCAGGTAAAAATGCTACGAAGAAGCCTTCCTTTTTGGGCAACGGGCTGATGTTTACATCAATCTCGGAAAGAATACCTATCCGCCCCTCCGATCCCATTACCACTTCACGAAGGTCCATGCCTGCCGATGATGCCGGAATCGAGGCTAACTCAAGACAACCATTAAACGTTTCAAGTTTACCGCCAGCAAAAAGCTGCTCAATTCTGCCGTAGTGCAGTGATTGTTGACCACTGGATCGGCTGGCCACCCAGCCCCCGAGAGTAGATAACTCAAACGACTGAGGATAATGACCCAGTGTGTAACCCTGACCTCGTAGTTGCGACTCCAGTTCAGGGCCCACTACTCCCGCCCCGAAAGTAGCCAGCTGACTCTCTTTATCAATACCGAGCATGCGATTCATACGCCCCATATCCACCGTTATGACCGGGCGATCTCCCTGTTGAGGATTAATATGTCCAGCCACGCTGGTCCCGCCACCATAGGGTATAATCACATACTGATTTTGTTTCGCCAGTTCCAGCAAATTGATCACGTCTTGCCGCGTTTGCGGGAATGCAACGGCATCAGGAAACTGTCCATAATCACCACATTTCATCGCCAGCCAGTCGGGCAGGCTTTGTCCACGCGCATGGCAGATGCGATCAAATGGGCCCGTGCTGTATAAATCATTGGGCTCCAGACGCGTCTCTGGAACCTTACTGATGACTTGTTCCAGAGTTATACCTGGAAGCGCTTTACCCTCTCCCAAAAGTTGCTTCAGAAATACACCTGCCTGAACGGGCAATGGATATTGCGTTTCCACACTACCCCAACCATTCCATCGTCTCTTACCTGTCAAAACACAACTCCTATTGCATGATTGCTCTGTACTATTATGATCTCGCTTATATATTAAGTGTTAGTTTTTCCACGTCACTGGCAAAATACGTCAACCACCCTGTCTAATACGGTCACCCTTAGTATGAGTTCACTCGGACTGATTTCCATTGCCGCCGCACGACAATATTTGCGCCATGCTGAAACCTGCGGCGTTAACATTTGTTCCGCGCTGGCGGCTGCAGATATTCCGGCCAACGCCATTGACGAAGGCAACCAACACCTTATCAGGAGAACAATTCGAGTGCTTGCTGGACGTTCTAATGGAGCGCTGTAACGATCCACTGTTTGGTCTACGTTGCGCGCGACATGTACAACCAGGCTCATACAGCGTATTGGGTTACATTACGATGAATTGCTCGACCCTTGGCGAGGCGATCAAACGAATTGTACCTTACGAAAAATTAGTCGGGGACATGGGTACATCAACAATCAGCCACACTCAAAAGCATACCGTCATGCGCTGGGATTGCCATTACAAAAGGTCAGACGTTGTTTCGCAAATGGTCGATAGCTGCCTTGCCTCATGGCTGACCTATGGGCGCTGGATTACTGATGGCGATGGCTCCCTCTGAAGGTATCGCTTATTCGCCCTGCACCCGCACTGGAAGTGCAACTTGAGTACCAGATTTTTTTTGGCTGCCCTGTCTATTTCGATCAAACGGAAAATGCCCTGCATGTAAAAAATAGTCATCTTGAACTGCCACTGAGACAGGCAGACAAAATATTGCTGAAAACTTTGGAGGATCACGCCCAGGCCTTAATTTACGAACTCGATACAGAGCAACCACTAAGCTTAAAAGTACGCTTCGCATTAAAAAGCCAGCTGCCTGATGGAGCCCCCAGAAATGGCGTTATTGCCAAACAGCTGTCTATGACCTCGCGAACCATGCAGCGAAAACTAAAACAGGAAAACACCAGTTACCAGCAGATTCCGGATCAACTGCGAATGGAATTAGCCTGCCACCATCTACTGGAAAGCAGTGTATCCGTCACTGACATTGCACTAAAGCTGGGCTTTTCTGAACCGCGATCCTTTCATCGTAGTTTCAAACAATGGAAAAACAGTACACCCGGTGAATATCGGCTGAAGGCGGCTACACAGGATCCTGGTGAATCGTAATGTCCGCACCAGGATAACGTTGACCAACTTGCTCCATGACTGTCTCAGCAATTTCGTGCGCATCAAGCAAACTTAGCGAGCCGTCCATCTCTACATGCAGCAAAATGATCGGGGTGATTCCTGATTTACGGGTGCGAAGGTCATGCACCCCTCTGACACCAGGAACGGCGCAAGCAATGGCTTCGATTTCACGAACCTGTTCATCCGGCAGCTGTCGATCCATCAACAAGTCAAAACTTTCCATCACTATCTCTCTCACGCTGTATAGCATATACAACGCTATCCCTATCGCGACCGCTGCATCCATCCACTTATAACCGAGGCTGGATAAATACAATGCCAGCAGGATACTGGCATTGGTTATCAGGTCCATACGGTAATGGAGTGCATCAGCCTTGATTGCTATCGATCCGGTTTCGCGCACAACATAGGCCTGGTAGCGAAGTAATAACAAGGTAGCAAGGATGGAAAACAGAATAACCCAAATGCCAATACTTTCGTTGGCGGTGTTACTGCTTCCGCGCAAATCATCGATCGCGTGAAAAATGAGGAACATAGCCGAGCCACAAATAAACGCCGTTTGCAGCAACGCCGCTAAAGATTCTGCTTTACCATGACCAAATTGATGTTCATCATCGGCAGGTTTTAGCGCATAGCGTATCGCGAACAGGTTCACTAACGAAGCCATGGCATCAAGAATAGAATCAACCAGAGAAGCCAGCACACTCACTGAACCCGTCATTAACCAGGCGAATAGTTTTGCAGCAATTAGCGTAAAAGCGGTGGTCACCGACGCAATGGAAGCCCTACGCAGTAATTTTCTCTGGTGTTCATTCCCTACCCCGGAATTTTCCTTTGCGGCTATAGATTGTGTTTCCACGGTGTGTTCAATCCTGAGATAATGTTGAAGAAATAATTGTGCACCGGGGATGACTGTATTATCAAACCCTCCCTGAAGGCATAATGCCACAAACTGCGACCAAATTTGATTATCTATGACAGCAATTAGTTTAATGATTCAGGGAACAACATCCAATGCCGGTAAAAGCACACTGGTTGCCGGTTTGTGTCGAATACTTGCGCGTAGAGGCATTCGTGTGGCGCCTTTCAAACCACAGAACATGGCACTCAACAGTGCGGTTACTGCAGATGGTGGCGAAATCGGACGTGCACAGGCGCTACAGGCAATGGCATGCAACATACCTGCCCATACCGATATGAATCCGGTATTGATCAAACCCAATAGTGACTGTGGTTCACAGATCATCATTCAGGGAAAAGCGATAACAGAACTCAATGCCCGTGAGTACCATCACTACAAACCAGAAGCGATGAAAGCGGTTTTGCAGTCCTTTGATCGACTCACACAACACTATGAGATGGTCATAATAGAAGGTGCAGGCAGCCCGGCAGAAATCAACTTGCGTGAAGGTGACATTGCCAATATGGGCTTTGCTGAAGCCGTTGATTGTCCGGTTATATTAATTGCAGATATCGATCCAGGTGGAGTTTTTGCTCATGTCGTCGGTACTCTGGAACTGCTGGAACGTACGGAGCGCGAGAGAATCATTGGCACTGTAATCAATCGTTTCCGCGGGGATTACGAACTGCTTCGCCCGGGAGTGGAATGGTTAGAACAGCACACTAAAAAACCGGTGTATGCGGTATTACCCTACCTTCATGGACTTCATCTTGACGCAGAAGATGCGGTCGATCGTCAGCAGATTCTTGAAGATGAAGTAGCAAAGCTACGTATTCTGGTACCTCGACTGCCGAGAATCAGTAATCACACTGATTTTGATGCGCTGCGCCTTAATCCCCATATTGATCTGCAATTTGTAGATGCCGGCGCAAGCATACCTCCAGCCGATCTGATTATTCTTGCTGGCAGTAAAAGCGTTCGCAGTGATTTACAGTTTTTACGTGATAACGGCTGGCAAGACGCTCTGGATCGTCACCTTCGCTACGGCGGAAAGGTATTTGGCATCTGCGGTGGTTATCAAATGTTGGGAGAATTTGTTCACGACAAAGAGGGTATTGAAGGAACGTGCGGGAGCAGTTGCGGATTCGCTTACCTGCCGCTAGAAACACATCTGAAAAAATCAAAACAACTGGAGCGAGTTCAAGGTACGCTTATGCTTAGCGGAAAAAGCTGTGTTGTAGATGGCTATGAAATTCATTCCGGTATCACAACCCGCCTGTCTCCAGTAACACCCTTACTCAATATTGAAAGACCAGAATGCGGCTCAGTTGCAAGCGATAATCAAGTCGCAGGCAGTTATTTACACGGGATTTTTGACGCCCCGGATGCAGTCAGGCTTCTCTCAGAATGGGTCAACGGTAGCTCCGTAAATACTGTAGATATCAATCTAATTCGAGAGCAACAACTTGACCGTTTGGCGGATTCTATCGAGCAATTTATGGATATCGACGCACTGCTCGAAAGCGTTAAAAATTTTGAGGAACAAAAACAGCAGTAACAAGAATTACCGCCTCCACAACTTCCAGCAGTGCTCCTGCCGTATCACCGGTTGTTCCGCCTATACGTCTAAGCATAAGCTGGCGACACATCCAGAAAACCAGCAGGGAAACTGCGATCAACAATGCGACGGATTTGCCACCAAAAAAAATCAATAACACTGTTAACAACAAAACCAGACCGAGAAGCTCGGCTTTTGAGCAATAGCGCATAAACGCTGCCCCTAACCCTTTAGGGCGAACATAGTCAGTGGTGGCAAACAACAAAAGCATTGACGTTCTGGCCCACAAGGGTGCCAGAAATATTGGTATATAGTTTTGATCGACGATCAGGTGCTGCAAAGCAGAAAACTTTAGTAATAACACAAGGACTATGGCGACGACTGCCGCACTCCCGGCATGAGTATCTTTCATAATGGCTAACGTGCGTTCAGCGTTATTCCCTCCCAGCCATGCATCGGCACTGTCGCCCAAACCATCCAGGTGAAGTGCTCCGCTGAGAAAAACCCATACGGCAAGCACAATAGCACTTAATACAAAGCCTTGTGTGATAGAAACAAAACCAGGCACTAAAGACTGCAGAAGAATCGCTATAGACACCAAAATGACAGAAAAAAGAACACCTGCCAATGGATAGAAAATAAGGGCACGGCCCATCGCACGCTCATCGATCTGCTGGTCGATACGTATCGGTATTCTCGTTAAAAATTGCACTGCCAACTTAAGGGAAAGAAACATACCTACGACACCGCTTTCAAACCATGAAATTCCAAAGAACACCAGTCGGGATAGCCTTGCTGATGATAATAACGCACTCTGGTTAATCCGCCATGAGGTACTTGCAGTGTTCTCCAGGCAGAATCGTTGGCACCCAAAATACTCATAATAAACGCACGAATCAAGCCACTATGACTAACCAACAGCAGCTGTTCTCCCTGGTGCTGTTCAATTTTTCGTTCTACAAATGACGCTATACGTTGCTGCATCTGCAATAGCGTTTCTGCTCCCTCAGGGGAATTGTTCAGTGGATCCTTCCAGAATTTTTGCAGCCTCACAGGCTCTTGCATCTTAACTTGCTCGATCTCAAGCCCTTCCCAGGCACCCAGGTTTGCCTCAATAAGTGAGAAATCCTCGACTGCATCGAGATTTTGATGTTGAGCACACCACGCACGTGCAAACCTTGAACACCGAGAAAGCGGCGAACTGTACACCTGACTGTAATTAACCCCATATCGAGTTGCAGTAGCTTGCATCTGCTGCAGCCCCTCCTCACTCAATGGGTTATCACTTATGCCATAAAACCCGGGAGGCCAGGTACAGGCCCCATGGCGCAACAGATCAATCGTGGTCACCCTGTTATTCGACATTGCTAACAGCCGCTTGTGCAAACGTCGCCATTTCATTATGCAATGCACAGGCGCTTTGAAGCAGAGGCACAGCAATAGCGGCACCACTGCCCTCCCCCAATCGCATATTTAGATGGAGCAAGGGTTCGAGCTGAAGATCTTCGAGCACGGCTCGATGACCGGGTTCAGCGGAAGCGTGAGCGACAAAAGCCCATTGTCTGGTTCCTGGAGCAATACGTTCTGCGCACAACATAGCTACATTGGTAATAAATCCATCGACCAGGATAGGAACACCTAGCTGGGCACAACGTATATAACTGCCGGCAATAGCAGCGATTTCAAAACCGCCTACCGCAGCGAGTACAGATAATGGATCCTCTATTGAATCCCCCAGACGAAGGCGATGAAATGAAACAGCCTGCTCAAGTATGTTCTGCTTATGTTGTAGTTGATCATCATCCAGGCCTGTCCCGCGCCCAACAAGCTGTGCTACCGGTTTATCCAATAATAAGCAGGCAAGCGCTGAGGCTGCACTGGTATTCGCAATTCCCATTTCTCCGGCAACATAAAGCTCGCAACTTTGTGCATGTACTTGCTCGGCTTGCTCCTTGCCGACAGAAAGGGCCTCTATCAGCTGAGCGGTTGACATTGCGTCCTGTTTAAGAAAATTGGCAGTACCTTGCGCAATCGAACGATCTATTACGCCAGGTATGGACAATGGCGAACCGCATGTTCCCAAATCAATAATCTTGAGATCAGCGTCCAGTTGCTTTGCCAACACACTTATCGCGGCGCCGCCATTAGAGAAGTTAGCAATCATCTGCACCGTTACTTCTTGCGGGAATGCAGATACTCCGTCTTTAGCAATACCATGATCGGCAGCATACAAGCGTATAAAGGGTTTGTTTGCCTGTGGAGTACCCGTATTTTGCATGGCTGCAAGATGACAGGCCACCTCCTCAAGCATTCCCAGTGAGCCTGCAGGCTTGGTTAATTGTGCCTGACGATCTTGTGCTTGCTGATAGCTGGCTTGATCAATTGGTGAAACTGGATTCTTAAACCAAATTTCGGCCACTTTTTTCATCCTTGATAAGTTGTGGAATGCCCGCGATGGTAAACCAGACACGGTTAGATATTGCTGCTATACGCTGATTTAATTCGCCACAATGATCAACAAAATCCCTGCTCAAATCCCCAAGAGGTACGACGCCTAAACCTGTTTCACTGGAAACAATAATGACATGTTTAGGGCTTGCTTCTAATGCCTTCAGAAAAAGATCGATCTGTTGCTGAAGAAGATTTTTCTGATCCTGCAAAAGAAGATTGGTTAACCATAACCCCATACAATCAATCAAAACTACAGTGGAGGGTGTCACCTCCAGAGCCCGGGAAAGATACAAGGGCTCTTCTATCAGCTGCCAATGATCAGGGCGACGTTTGCGATGACGGATAATGCGATTCTGCATAGAGGAATCATTGGAATCATACTGATAGTCAGCGGTAGCAATATAACAAACATCTTGAGATGACGTTTCAAGTGGTGGCCATTCGTGCGCTGACAACGATGCCAGCTTTTCTGCATAGGCACTTTTACCACTTTTAACACCACCCAGAACTAACTCAAGCATTCTCTAAATCCAGTAATGATTGATTAAGAAACTGTAAAATAGATGCCTCATCAAAGGGCCAACCCAACACTGGCTCAGTTCCTTTAAGCTGTATCAAGGGTATACGTGTCCCGTATTGTTCAACCAGTGTGTCACTATCAGCAATATCAATATTCTCCAGTGTCAGTTCATTAATAGAAATAACTGGCTTGAGTAAAGTTTCCGCTACTTCGCAGAGATGACACCCACTGGTTGTGTAAAAGATAACCGTTAACACTTCAATCGTAACCTTAATAAAACTGAACATTGACATATTGAACAGCAAAAACAGATTTAACCTGTAGCAAAATCAGTACTCGAGCCAAACTGACTAGGAAAGGCTTTTACTCACAATTTCATAGAGATCAGCAGAAAGCTTATGGCTAAAAATACCCTGAAGCTCTTTACGCATCTGTTCTTGTCGACTCGTGGCATATTTTCGGTAACGAGTTAACGGCGTAATTAATCGCGCTGCAATTTGCGGATTTTTACCATCAAGCTCAATAATCTGTTTTGCAAGGAATGCATAACCACTGCCATCTGCAGAATGAAAGCCGGTAGTATTCTGAGAACAAAACACCCCAATTAATGAGCGTAATTTATTGGGGTTTCCTGCATCAAATGCATCATGCTTCATCAGAGCTTCTACTCGCTGAAGTGCGCCTTCCCGCTGGCAGGAAGCCTGAACAGATAACCACAACTCGAGCACTTGGGGATCTTCACTCCACTGTTGATAAAATTCATCCAGCGCTTTTCCGGCCTTTTCAATAGCATCATCAGATTCACCATGCACCAACACTCCCAGAGCACGAAAACGATCCGTCATATTATCGGCGTTATCGAATTGCCTGGCGGCCAGTTTAATACCCTCTTCTCCTGCCCGCCCAAGATAACCTAGTGCGCAGTTTTTTAAGCTTCGTGCCGCTATATCATCGGCACTTGGGTGATATTCACCCTGCAACTGATATTCGTTGTATAAACGCTTGAAGTGATCCTTAAACAGATCTGCAAGATAATCGGCCAAATACTCACGTGCCTGATGGATTTCATTCACCAGAACCACATCTGAAATCTCAGCAATATAAGCCTCAGATGGTAGTATCAGCGTCGCCTCCAGATGTGCCGGGTCATCGACAGGCGCTGTCAATAATTGCTCATAGGCGTCTATTAAAACCCGGTCAACCACCAGAGGTTCACCCGCAACAACAGCATCAACCATACGTTGTAAGACACGTACAGAAAGTTGTTGGGCTGCATCCCAACGATTAAAGCCGTCCGTATCATTCGCCATTAAAA
>JAUXFT010000217.1 GCA_030622755.1 Aestuariirhabdus sp.
ACGCTTTGAAAAATATTTCGCACTGATCTTGAAGCGTAGTTTGGAACCCTGCGATAGCTTGGTTATGATGTGCATTTATACACGCGCTTTAAGGATACCCAATGAAGAAAGCTGCCTTGCTGTTAGCCGTATTAATCATCACCGGGTTAGTGGTCACCCCCTATCTGGTTGGAAAACAGGCGGAACAGATCTTCGCTCGGGAAGTAGAACAATTAAGAGAACAGCAAACTAACACCAGTATCAAAAAAATCGAACACAGATACCAAAGAGGGCTTTTCAGCAGCCAGTCGCAACTGCAGCTTGAAATCCATACCCAACAAGAAACAACATCTACCCTTACAGTTGTCATTGAATCCGATATAGCCCATGGCCCACTACTGGTGACTGACGATGGCCTCAAATTCGGCCTATTTGCTTCTCAGGATCAAATGCATCTTAAAGATCTGCCGGAGGAGCTCAACAAACTTATCGCTAGCACACTTGGCGATAACGTCATTACTGCAACAACCCTGGTTGACTTTGATCAGAGCATCCTCCTGACTGCGAATCTGCAAGCGTTCACCTACAGCAAAGAGGGAACAACGCTAAATTTTGAAGGCGCCATCCTGCATGCCGTCGGAGATTTGAAAACTCACGATTTCATCGGCACCCTTGAACTGAATCCTATACACGTCACCGAAGGAGAAAGCCGTCTGGACGTTAGTGCGGCTAAGGGTGATTTCACTCTCAACGCCATCAACCCCCCTCTTGTTGTCGGCACGTTTAATCTACTATTTGACCGGCTACACATTAACGATCCACAAATTTCAATTACGTTCGAACAGCTGGGATTAACCACATCACAACAACTACTCAACAATAAACTGCACATTAGCGAAAGCATCAGCATCGGCAACATCATCTCGCCAATAGCTCTGACGGGGGTCAGTTATCAAATGGATCTTCAGGGATTGAACCCTGATGCCGTGATGTTATGGAGCCACATGGCAACGGAAATCAATCACAATTTTTCAGCCAATAGCGAGGAAAACTACCAAGCCCAACTACGAGAGTTAGCTACGGTTATTTTTCAGCCGGGACTGAAACTTGATCAAGGCCTACGTATGAGCGCGTTCGGAGGAGAACTTAAGATCGATCTCGACCTCCGCTACACCGGTTTACCTGCTGACATACACCCTCTGGATGTGCAAAATCCCGTCTTGATAATGGAATCGCTGGATGCAGATCTGTTTATCATCGCCGATGAACAGGCCTTGATGAATAGCAATGCGGCGTTAATTGCTCAACTTTACCTGGAACAGGGACTTCTGGTTCGCGAGGGAGATAAAGTCGTTTTACGTGGAGAGCTGCGAAGTGGTGAGTTCATGGTCAACGGTAAGCCGTTTCCCCTGCGCCAGATACTCGAGCAACAGAAGTTGCACAATAGTACCCAGTCAGCACCTCAGGTATTACCCCAGGAGACCCTGCAAGCACTTCAGTAACTCTATTTTCCCACTACTTAAGCTTTGGTTAGTCAGCTGGCAGCGGCTAACCAATGCGGCCATCGACGCAGATATATCCATCCCATAGTTAATACTCTTGCCACCATAAAACTGCACAATGCGACCCACAAACCGTGGTTATAAAGATCCTGGCACAACCACCACACAGGAAAAAACACTCCCAGGGTTGAGAGCAACATTGCATTCCTCATCTCCCGCCCACGGGAAGCGCCCAGAAAAACGCCATCAAGCAAATAACAGCCACAGGCCAGCACCGGTAGAGCAACGACATAGGGTAAATAGATTCCCGCCTGTTCTCGCACCAATTTAAGGTCCGTCAGCATTTCTACGATCTGCATGCCAAATAACGCAAATAACAGGCTCATCAATATTGCCAGGACGACTGACCATAACAGGTTACCCAGCACCGCCTTGCGAAAATTCTGACGGTCATTCGCACCCACCGCCCGGCCCACTTGAGACTCACAAGCATACGCAAAACCATCCAACCCCATCGAAATCAGCATCAGGAAATTGAGCAATACGGCATTCGCTGCCAGCACCGCGTCACCGAACCGAGCCCCCTGAAATGTCACAAACGCAAAACACAGCTGTAAACACAGTGTGCGCAATAAAATATCTCGATTTAAAGCCAGCAGATTCTTTAATTGTGACCATACAATCCAATGCCTGACCGGGATAGCGACCAACCCTTTTCTCAAAAACATCTGCCAAACCAGAAAACCACCCCATAACAAGCCACAGTAATCAGCCACTACCGATGCCAAAGCAGCGCCAGCAACACCCCACTCAAAGACGACTACAAACAGCACATCCAGCAACATATTGATCACGTTAGTGATAATCAGAAGCCACATAGCGGCTCGTGCGTTATGCAGACCCAGCAACCAGCCTAACAACACCATATTGAGCAGTGCTGCCGGAGCACTCCAGATACGTACATAAAAGTAGAGTGCTGCCTGCTCCCGCACGGCATCACTACCACCAATCAACCTGAAACCAAACTCTCCAAACGGCCACTGCAGCAACAAGAGCAATAGCGCCAATAAGCCACCAATTGCTGCAGAATTTATGAGTAACTGCACCAAGCGCTTCGAATCATTGGCTCCAAGTGCCTGCGCTACCATGCCTGTAGTCGACATACGCAGAAATCCTGCCAACAAAAACAGAAAACTGATAATGGTGGATCCGACCGCCACACCGCCAAGGTACTCTGCACCATCCAGGTGTCCGATCACCGCCGTATCCACCAATCCTAGAAATGGCACACTCAGATTTGAGAAAATCATCGGTAGCGCCAGCGCCAGAATACTTCGATGGTCTATAGAGAAAACCTCTTGCCAGAGGCTATTCTCTTTCATCAAACGGAAGCCACCGGCTGCTCTTTGCACAACTCTATCCATCGTTGAATACCGGCACTTCGATACTTGTGCCGGTGCAAAATAAAATAGAAATGACGACGAAAGTCTCGTTGTGGAACAGCTAATGGGACAAGCGTTCCTCGTCGAAACGCTTCCCGCAGAGCAACCATCGACAAACACCCGATACCCAAACCCGCCTCCACCGCTCGCTTGATCGCCTCTGTGTGCTGCAATTCCAGCCTTACGTCCAATTCAGGCATCAATCCGTGCATAGCTCGTTCAAAGGTTTGCCGCGTACCAGATCCCTGCTCTCGAAGTATCCATGGGGTCTGGCGTAAACGAGTGTCGTCAAGATGACCGATCTCAGCCAGATAGTGCTCTGGCGCACAAAACACTACGAGGCGATCCTCTCTCCAGGGAATAATATCGAGATCTGGATGATGCAACTCTCCCTCAATTAAACCGATATCCAGATCGAAGTTAAGTACCTGCTTTACGACCCGTGATGTATTCGCCACGTCCAGAGTCACCCGACCACCAGCATGCTCATTCATATACCGGGACATTATTCCGACCGCCAGATAGTTGCCGATGGTTAATGTCGCACCGACCTTCAGTAATCCCGGGGTAAGATGCTGTGAAAATGCGTGCTCTAACGCTTGCGCCTGCTCCAGCAAAGCTTGTGCCGAAGGTCTGAGCAGGCGTCCTAACTCATTCAGTTGCAGGCGCTTACCAACCCGATCGAACAATTGAATAGAGAACTGTCCTTCAAGATCCTTTAAGGCACTACTCGCAGCAGATTGCGACATTGAAAGACTCTGGGCAGCGCGAGTAATATTCTCGGTGTGGGAAACCGCAAGAAACACCTCCAGTTGGCGAAAACTGTATTTCATTACCTGTATTTCCTCTATCAAATATCGGTATAAGTCATTTTACCGATATGTAGTCGTAACGCTATCATCGGTGTAATCACTTATATCGGTATATCGCCGCATATTTTATATTGGAATTGTGCAGGACTAGCACTTACCACTTTCAGCAATTATATGGAGAATTACCGCATGAGCGCATTGTTACGTGAGCAGGTTACCGACGTACAACACTGGAACGATACCCTGTTTAGTTTCAAAACAACTCGCGACGCGGGCCTGCGTTTTCAAAACGGCCACTTCATCATGATTGGTCTGGAGCTGGAAGGGAAACCCCTGATGCGTGCCTACAGTATCGCCAGTGCCAACCATGAAGATGAATTGGAATTCTTCAGCATCAAAGTACAAGATGGCCCCCTGACATCCCGCTTGCAAAACCTGCAAGTTGGAGACGAAGTCGTGATGAGCCGAAAGCCTACCGGAACGCTCTTACAGGATAGTTTGTTACCTGGACGTAATCTTTATCTGTTAAGCACGGGCACTGGATTAGCCCCCTTCCTCAGCATCATCAAAGACCCGCAAACTTATGAAAATTTCGATAAGGTTATCCTGACCCATGGAGTGCGTTACACTTCAGAACTGGCTTATCAACAAATGATTAACGAAGAGCTGCCAGCCAACGAATATTTTGGCGACATGGTGCGTGAAAAACTGGTTTATTATCCAACCGTAACGCGGGAAAACTACCACACCAATGGTCGACTGACCGACTTGCTAAGAACCGGGCAGATAACCCGGGATTTGAACCTTCCCGACCTGAATCTCGAGAATGATCGCTTCATGATCTGCGGCAGCCCAAGCATGCTGAAGGACACCTGCTCGATTCTTGACAATATGGGCTTTCAGGAGGCTCGCCGGGGCGATCAGGGTCACTATGTTATCGAGCGCGCCTTCGTCGAACAGTAAGCTTCTTAATATTTCCCAAACCTGTATTTAGCCGGACACCAAAAGTCCGGCTAAATATCCAGGGACATCAACTTTCCGCAAATGATCGTAAAGACTCACCACTGAGGCGGTAGATAATCCATTCATCCTGTGGCTTTGCACCAAGGTTCTGATAGAAACTGATTGCCGGTTCATTCCAATCGAGCACACTCCATTCAAA
>JAUXFT010000168.1 GCA_030622755.1 Aestuariirhabdus sp.
ACGCTTTCTGGTCGACTGAGCCAGCGTTGGCTTCGCTTGAGGCTTTTTTAGGTCTGCTCGCTGGCTCTGAAGTGGTGATACATCGACCACCTCGCGCAGAAACAGGTCATTTTCATTGTCAGACATAATCAGGTTCTTTTTTCTATTCAGGCATCAACAGGACATTTTCCTGCCAGTATACAACGAGAATTCAAATAGCTGAAAGAATCACAACGCTGCCGGATAGAGTGCACAAGCCTAATAACACAGGTTTGAATAACCGTTGGTCCAGTGCCGGAATTCTGGTCGACACAGCAAAACCCAGCGCAGCAGGAACCAACAACGTTAGCGTTAACCGCCCCTCATCAGCTCCAAACAACCCTGCCCAGCCTAACAGAGCTAATGACATCAAACAGCTCACCACAAAATACGCAGACAGGTTGGCACGTATAGAAGCTGCTGAATCATTCTGCATCACCAACGCCACCGGTGGACCACCAATAGAGGAAGAGGTCCCCATAAAACCGGAAGCCACTCCAGCCCAAAACAAATTAGTACGATTCGCCTGAAACTCAAACCGAGTCATGCTTACTACTACCGCAAAGAGAACGCTACCACCCAGCAAAATAGACAGCGTATCCCTTGAGATCAAGGTCAATACCCAAATCCCTAAAAAGCAACCAGGCACCCGACCTACAATTGCTGCCACAAACCGGCCTAACGACAGCTGACTACGAAATCGTAAACTGTTGAGCAATGAAATTAACAGCGCGGTAGCTATGATCGGCCCCGGCACATAGCCAGGATCAATAAGAAATAATATGGGGGCTGCCACAACCGCCAGACCGAAGCCGATTGAGCATTGCACAAACGCCCCCGCGAACATAACCAATGAAGCCAACAACTGTGCACTTATGTCAGAATCCATATTCATCATCCATTAAGTGGACAGCACTCTCAGTGCCCCCTGTATTTTTAACGACACCGAATGACCTGATTAAAACCCACTCACCAGATTGCTCAATATTTCCCTACACCATCTCCTAAACACCATCCAGCTGATAAACCCAATTACTATTGGTGTTATCGCAAACAATCAATTGTTCATCCAGAGGCATACAAAACCCAAGACCATTAAAAACCGGGGGGTCTCCAGCAGCTACAGCAAGATAGCGTTTATCCTGTTTCAGGTACTGGAACATCTCTTCCAAACGGACAACAAAATCTATCTTATGCTCTAACAACGCCTGTCGTGTGTAATAAAAGCGTGTATAGCTCATCGTGACACCACCCAACCCGATTTCCAGCATTTTGTTTATATATTGGCGATAAGCGTCCGTCATATAGATATTCAGACCCCCTTCATCGTCAGGGCTACCCTTGAAAAGAGGTAATTGCATACTGTTCGCATCATTTAATACATTCGGAGCCAGCTCGCGATTGTGTTTATTATCAACCAGCACGTATTGCGTTTCGCCACAGACAATAGCCTTTGCCTGCAAATAGCATCGTTGTGTTAATTCCCTATCAACCGACTTCCTGCTGACAGATAAATCCCGCTGAAGATAATCTTGTCGCCCACGCTGCTGAGTTGTCCGCCGGCTATATTGATCACTCATTGATCGTTCAATATTTTTTTCAACACGCTTTATATCCAAATCCGCTTTCGGCTCATCGATAACAATACCGAACTTTGCAGCAGGCCTCTTGATAAGCAAAGCCTGTGTACGGGGAGGGTTACGTTGAAATTGCGCGAAATCAGGCAAATTTTTTCCGCCTCCGCGCTCAAGAATTTTACAATAGATAACTTCATAAGAAGTGATCGCCATTGGCAAACAGCTCGGGTTGGCATAGGCAACACTAGACATTAATACCACCATCGACAATAAGGGCATCAGGGCAGCATTTTTACAGCGATTTAAAATCACAATTATTATCCAAAACCGTCATATTCAAAGAAAAATATCGTCAACGATATATGTCATATTGCCCTGTAGGCCATAATTCATCCAGCAGCCAGAATTCGCCATTATTTCTAAAGGCGCACAAAATCCTTTTGCCTGCTTAGTACCGATAATAGTGTGCCACGCAGTGACTAAAGGGAACCCCTGATACTCAGAGAGAAACTCATCTGCAGGCTTTTACTGCTGCCTGCCTACGCGCACCACAACCAATCAATATTCAATGATGTTTTCCCATAAAAAATAACCCACGAAAAGGCAGCCCAACAAAAATAGGCTCCACAAACAAAAAGAGCCCAACCCTTACAGGTTGAGCTCTTTTATAATGTGGCGCGCCCGGCACGATTCGAACGTGCGACCGCCTGGTTCGTAGCCAGGTACTCTATCCAGCTGAGCTACGGGCGCTAATCAATCACCTGTATGAAACAGCCACCCCATTCAAAGAAAAAGTGGCGCGCCCGGCACGATTCGAACGTGCGACCGCCTGGTTCGTAGCCAGGTACTCTATCCAGCTGAGCTACGGGCGCTTCATACAGGCCGCGTACTATAGAGATTTCGTTTACTGGAGTCAAATGATTACCCCCAATTTTCTTCACTCCAATTACCGACATTCCAGGCAGATGGCCCGAAGCCCGGCGCCCGCGATAATTGAAGGGAAACAAGACCCGGAATTCAAACCCAAACAGCTATACAAAAAGCAAATTTTACTCGAAATCGACACATACAAAGCACTCAAACAACTGACCGCCTATGAAAGAAATAGACTGGGAACATATAGGATTAGTGGGGGCTTGAGCGAAACCTAAGGCAATCAAGAATTATAAGAAACTCTCCTCATCATTTGCTGCTACAACTCCCAAAGTTTATGCACTGTCGTTTGGCAAATTTCATACGTACTCAAAGCTGAGGAAATATTTAACACAGCTAGTTAAACGAGCTATAAGGCACTGCAGAAAATTGATTACTGGAAGGCTTGATAAGCGGATTAAAGACAATATTCGCGAGTATAGTTCACCTACGAGCAGGCTAACTTTAATGAAACAACCACCTCATAAAGAATTTTATTAGTTGGTTAAAAGGGGTTTCAAATCGCAGAAACAAAAATGCCCGGCATAAAGCCGGGCATTTTATGTATGGCGGAGAGGGAGGGATTCGAACCCTCGATACAGTTTCCCGTATATACCCTTAGCAGGGGCACGCCTTCAGCCACTCGGCCACCTCTCCAACTGGCGCGAATAATACCAGATTCAGGATAAAAACAAAGAGGTGTAATGAAAAAAACTAAGTGACTTTACACTTCACCTTCTTCTTTCTCTTTCTCTTTCTCTTTCTGGATACGCTGGTAGATCTCTTCCCGGTGAACGGCAATCTCTTTCGGTGCGTTAACACCAATTCTGACCTGATTACCCTTAACACCCAATACGGTTACGGTAACTTCATCACCGACCATCAAGGTTTCACCCACTCTACGGGTCAATATAAGCACTTTCAATCTCCTTATTTAGGAAAAACCAATTCCACGCTATCCAATAACTGCCAGCAACTACATTGGTCTATAACAAGTTTTAAGTAGAGACCTTACCGATAACGCTCGCCTTATAGGCAACCGCTTTTCGATCAGGTCATTTTTCAATCAACACCAGTGTAACCGTCTCAACGAGACACTGAATGCGTAGTTTTACTACTCTTAACTCGTAAGTTACTCAGTATCACTAGTAATTTGGTCTAGTTCAAAAGCGGAATGTAGCGCTCTAACCGCCAATTCAAGGTATTTTTCCGCTATGACTACCGAAATCTTGATTTCAGATGTCGATATCACCTGAATATTAATGCCTTCCGCCGCCAATGCATCAAACATTGTAGACGCAACCCCCGCATGCGAGCGCATCCCTACACCCACAATCGAGACCTTGGCGATTTTATTATCACCCAGCGTTTCGCGGGCACCTAACTCCTTAGCCGTTTCCTGCAACACTTCCATTGAATGCTGAAAATCATTGCGGTGCACAGTAAAAGTAAAGTCAGTGGTTTTATCTACCGCGACATTCTGGATGATCATATCCACTTCAATATTGGCACGGCTAATAGGACCCAATATTTTAGAGGCTACCCCGGGAATATCCGGTACACCTTTAACAGTGAGTTTTGCTTCATCACGGTTAAACGCGATACCTGAAATCAGTGGATCTTCCATCTCGTTATCATCCTCGAAAGTAATGAGGGTACCAGGCCCTTCTTGAAAACTATGTAATACACGCAGGGGAACATTGTATTTCCCGGCAAACTCAACAGACCGTATTTGTAAGATTTTGGATCCCAGACTGGCCATTTCCAACATCTCTTCAAAGGTGATGCGTGGCAAACGACGAGCATTGTCCACAACCCGCGGATCCGTAGTATATACGCCATCTACATCGGTATAGATCTGGCACTCATCGGCCTTCAAGGCCGCAGCCAACGCGACCGCAGTGGTATCTGATCCACCCCGGCCCAACGTAGTAATATTACCTTCTTCATCCATACCCTGAAAACCGGCTACTACGACTACTCGGCCAGCTGTAAGATCGGCACGCATATGCTCTTCATCGATCTTCTTAATACGCGCTTTCATGTGAGAGTTATCCGTGCGAATTCGCACCTGGCCGCCCGTGTAAGAACGTGCAGGACAACCACGCTCATTCAATGCCATAGAAAGCAGAGCAATAGTTACCTGCTCCCCGGTCGATACCAGAACATCCATCTCACGTGGTGTAGGGCGCCCCTGCATCTGGTCAGCCATAGCGATCAAACGATTAGTTTCACCACTCATCGCAGAAACCACGACAACAATGTCATCTCCGCGGTCACGAAAGCCCTTGATTTTATCTGCTACCGCCTGGATACGTTCAACCGTACCCACCGAAGTTCCCCCGAACTTTTGTACTATTAACGCCATATCAATGCCATATCGGAATCTGTGATCCTCATTAGGAACAGGGCATACACCCCGGCAATTTATAATTATTCGGTGCCGTACCTGTTGTACGCCACCGCATCACCCTCAAGCAAGCCTGGACTCAATCCATGGCGCTACAGAGGCTACAGCATTCGGTAAAGCAGCAACATCAGTTCCTCCACCCTGAGCAAAATCCGGACGCCCGCCACCTTTACCACCCACCTGATCCGCAACCATCTTCAGCAGCTCACCAGCCTTAACCTGCGATGTTAAATCTTTGGTCACGCCTGCAGCCAAACTAACCTTACCTTCGGAAGCTGTCGCCAGTAATACGACCCCACTTCCCAGCTTGTTTTTTAACTGGTCGACCATGTCGCGCAGGGATTTAGGTTCTACCCCGTCGAGATTAGCCGCCAGTAACTTAATACCGGCAACCTCGATAGCATCCGTCGCCAAATCGCTACCCTTCGCACTCGCTAACGTTTGCCTGAGTTGCTCCAGATCACGTTCCAGCTGACGATTACGATCCTGCAACTGTTGCACCTTATCGGCCAACGCATTACGCCCACCTTTAAGTTGCCCACACAGCGTTGAAATTATCGACTCGCTCGCTTCATTCCAGGAACTCGCCGCAGAAGCCGTTAACGCCTCTATACGACGAACGCCCGCCGCGATACCGGTTTCAGCAGTAATGACAAAACCACCAATATCTCCGGTACGCTCGACGTGAGTACCACCACAAAGCTCTACAGAAAAGTTATCGGCGCCCATGCTCAGGACACGAACAGCATCCCCATATTTCTCACCAAACAGCGCCATGGCCCCTTTTTTCCGAGCGGTATCCATATCGGTCACCACTGTTTCAACGGGGGTGTTTGCGCGAACCTGTTCATTAACCAGGCGCTCAATTTGACGCAACTGGGATGGTTTAATTGCATCCGGTTGAGAAAAATCAAAGCGCAAACGCTCGGCATCTACCAGCGACCCCTTCTGGGTTACGTGATCACCCAGAACCTGGCGCAAAGCGGCGTGCAAAATGTGCGTGGCGGAATGATTGCAACGTATAGCATTACGACTACTTTCATCAACAAGCGCAGACGGTTGATCGCCTACCTTCAATTCACCACTGAGAATCTCACCAAAGTGGATATGGTTGTCTCCCTCTTTGCGAGTATCCGTTACAACCATTCGTCCTTCGGACCAGGTGAACTCACCGTGATCGCCAACCTGACCACCGGATTCCGCATAAAAAGGTGTCTGCTCCAGAACCACCGCAACCTGCTGCCCCTGAACAGCTGAAGCCACATTGGCGTGATCAACAAACATAGCTCGCACCGAAGCCGTGCCTTTTAAATGCTCGTAGCCGGTAAAATTCGTACTGCCGTCGATATCAAAGCCCTGATTGTAATCAACGCCAAACTTGCTGGATGCACGCGCGCGTTGACGCTGCTGCTCCATCTCACGCTCATAACCTGCCATATCCAGAGTAAGGTTTTTCTCGCGTGCAATATCGTTGGTCAGATCTGTCGGGAAACCATAGGTATCATAAAGCTTAAAAATGGTGCTACCAGGAATCTCTGTACCGGCCATTCCAGAAATGGCTTCTTCAAGAACCTTAATACCGTTATCAAGCGTCTTGGCGAACTGCTTCTCTTCTTTTAAGAGCTCATTTTCGATGCGAGATTGATTCTTCGTAAGCTCCGGGTATGCATCAGCCATCTCAGCCACAAGGGCGGCTACCAGTCTATGGAAAAATTCCTGTTTTTGGCCCAGCTGATTACCGTGGCGAATCGCCCGGCGAATAATCCGCCGCAATACGTAACCACGCCCTTCGTTGGACGGCAGCACGCCATCAATAATGAGAAATGCGCAAGAGCGAATATGATCAGCAATAACCCGCAGGGATTTATTTTCCAGATCCGTTGTAGAGGTCGCCTGGGCTGCCGCTTTTAGCAGGTTTTGGAACAGGTCAATTTCATAATTACTGTGTACTGACTGCATCACAGCAGCGATGCGTTCCAATCCCATTCCGGTATCAACAGAAGGCTTGGGTAATGGCACCATAGTGCCATCGGCACTGCGGTTGTACTGCATGAACACGACATTCCAGATTTCGATGAAACGATCACCATCTTCTTCTGCCGAGCCCGGAGGTCCACCCCGGATATCCGCCCCATGATCATAAAAAATTTCAGTGCAGGGGCCACATGGGCCAGTGTCACCCATCGCCCAAAAATTATCAGAGTTATACCTTCCACCCTTATCACCAATGCGAATGATGCGATTTTCGGGTACGCCAATCTCATCTTTCCACACGGCGTAAGCTTCATCATCTTCCTGATAAACCGTTACCGATAGTTTGTCGCTGGAAATACCAAGCCACTCAGAAGAGGTTAAAAACTCCCAGGCAAAGCCGATC
>JAUXFT010000129.1 GCA_030622755.1 Aestuariirhabdus sp.
CTCCCATAAGGCATTCAATTATTAAATAAAATCGGCATGAAATTGTGAACACCTTATTTCAGTGAACAATGAATTGTTTATCAAGCAACCTAATCACACTGACTGAACGCACTACCGTAGTATGTATAGTCAGCAACGATGGTTAGCCTGATTTACATAAAGGCAACTTAAACGAAAACTCAGTAAGGACACTACCCCATGGCTCTTCACCACAAAGACAGCATCCGGGACGATTTGCTTGATGATGTTTATGCATCCAACGATCTGTCGGTCAGCATGCCCAAATATAAATTCCCGAAAAACGAGCACGATCCCAGCCATGCGTATCAGGTGGTGCATGATGAGTTAATGCTGGACGGCAACGCTCGACAAAACCTGGCGACTTTTTGCCAGACCTGGCTCGAGCCTGAAGTCCACCAGCTTATGGATGAATGTCTCGACAAGAACATGATCGATAAGGACGAATACCCACAGTCCGCTGAGCTTGAGGCACGTTGCGTACACATGCTGGCCGACTTATGGAATTCACCGGATGCTGTCAATACCGCAGGCACCTCGACGACGGGCTCCAGTGAAGCCGCGATGCTGGGCGGCATGGCGCTTAAGTGGAAGTGGCGAGATAAAATGAAGGCCGCTGGCAAATCCACAGAAAAACCCAATTTAATCTGTGGTCCGGTTCAGGTCTGCTGGCACAAATTTGCCCGTTACTGGGATGTCGAGCTGCGTGAAATCCCTATGGAGCACGGCCGCCTGATCATGACCCCCGAAGAGGTGATCAAACGCTGCGACGAAAACACCATCGGTGTAGTACCGACTCTCGGCGTTACCTTTACGTGTGAGTATGAACCGGTTAAAGCGGTTAGCGATGCTCTGGATAAACTGCAAAAAGACACAGGACTGGATATCCCCATTCATGTCGATGGTGCCAGTGGAGGATTTCTCGCTCCCTTCATTGAGCCAGAATTGCTGTGGGATTTTCGTTTGCCTCGCGTCAAGTCTATTAATACTTCGGGTCACAAGTTTGGTCTTGCGCCGCTGGGTGTTGGCTGGGTTATCTGGCGTGACAAGGAAGAACTGCCAGAAGATCTGGTATTCCACGTTAACTATCTGGGCGGTGACATGCCCACCTTTGCGCTCAACTTCTCGCGCCCCGGTGGCCAGATAGTCGCGCAATATTACAATTTCCTGCGACTCGGTAGAGAGGGCTATCGCAAGATTCACCAGGCCTGTTACGACACCGCGCATTATCTGTGTGATGAGATCGAAAAGCTCGGCATGTTCGACATTATCTACAATGGCCGCGGCGGTATTCCGGCCATGAGCTGGTCCCTTAAGGAGGGTGTCGATCCTGGCTTTAACCTGTTCGACCTGTCAGACCGTATTCGCAGCCGAGGCTGGCAGATCGCCGCCTACGCTATGCCAGCGAACCGTGAAGATCTGGTAATTATGCGTATTCTGGTGCGTCACGGCGTGAGCCGGGATCTCGCCGATCTACTGGTGGAGGATCTCAAGCGTTGCATCGACTTCTTCGCCGCCAACCCGGTGGTGCACGGTAGTAATGCTAGTGAGTCTTCCGGCTTCAAGCACTCCTGATGCATGCCGGTATATAGCTTACCGGGATAGAGAGAAAAAGTTTCGCTGTGACAGCTTTCGCGTTGCAGCGAAACACCTCCGATAAAGATGAGGCGTTGACTATGAAGATGTCCCCCTATGCGTTTATCGCAGCACAGCTTTCTGCTGAACGTTGCAACTTGCTGAAAAAGCTATCAAGCTGCTTCCGGCAAGCCTGTTAGCCGCAATAATGTTGCTGGGTGCTACAGGCACCACTGCCAACGACAGCCCTGCCCTTGCCGTTAGTACCGCTAGCACTGCTGTCACTGCATCGCTAAGCCAAACCATTGCAGCCACGACCGCATCAACCGCAAAAGCCGCCGCAGAAAAAACCGCTGATGCATCCAAGGCAACCTCAGCCGAAAAAGCGGCCAAGAAACCACCGCCACCCTCAGGGCCCATCGGGGCTATATTTCAATACCTTTCAACGAATGTTTTCGTATTCCTGTTTTTAGCCATGGCCATCGGTTACCCGCTCGGTTCTCTGACCTTCAAGGGCGTTGGTCTGGGCACTACCGCTGGTACGCTGATCGTCGGCATAGCAATATCGCTAACGGCTTATGTGTCTTATGGTCTAACAATTTCCGCACCGGGACTGGTAGGCGACATCTTCCTGATGCTATTTATGTACGCGATCGGTACGAAAGTGGGCCCGCAGTTCTTCTCAGGACTGGCTCGCGGTGGACTCGACTTTATTGTGATTGGTCTCATCGTGGTCTGTAGCAACTTCGTCATCGTTTTCTTCGGTGCAAAAATGCTGGGGCTGGCTCCCGGTTATGCCGCCGGTATTATCTCGGGCAGTTATACGGTAACCGCCGTGATGGGGGTTGCCCAATCCGCAATTTCCAGCGGCGCCTTTAAATTACCCGACGGCCTGACCGCCGAAATCGTGGGTGCCAACATGGCGGCTGGCTATGCGGTCAGCTATGTACTATCGACCGTGTTTATCATCATGCTGATCAAATACTTACCGGCGATGTTCGGTAAAGATCCAGTAGCAGCGGCTAAAGAAGCAGAAGCGGATTTTGGTGGCGGCGAAGGCGCTGAAGCCCTACCCAGCACCGTAGGCTTCTCAGCACTGGGAATACTCCCCACCGAAATCCGGGCTTACCTGGTTGAACATGATGAGCTCGCCGGGCAATCTGTTTCCGAGCTTTTTCGCAAATACCCCCATGCCGCCGTGCTTAAGGTTGTTCGCGGCGACAGCGTCATTGATGCCTCCGACGATCCCAAGTTACAGATGGGAGACATCATCGGCGTGCGTGGCTTGTATGCCAGTTTGATCGCAGCAGGCGAAGCTATTGTCGGCAAAGAGGTGGACGAGCCTCGCGCCCGTGCCGTCGAAATGGAAGTCGCCGATATCCATGTCGGTAAAAGTGAGCTCGCGGGTAAAACCATCGAAGAGCTGGGTAAAGAGATCGGCTTCGGTCTATCCCTGAAAGCGCTGTTCCGAGCGGGCCAGGAGCTTCCGCACCTACCCCAGAGCACCATTGAGGTCGGCGACGTTGTGCGTTTGGCAGGTCCGGCCTGGTGCGTCGAGCAAGCCGCTAAAAAACTGGGTGGTGTCGCTTTGGTTGAAACGGCCACCACCGAAACGCTTTATCTAGCCCTGGCGTTGGTGGTTGGCTTTCTGGTCGGTCACTTCAGCGTCACCATGGCAGGCATTCCATTTGCCCTCGGCACATCGGCGGGCTGTATGCTGACCGGCATCATGGTCTCTTACCTTCGTACCCGGAACCCTACCTTCGGTGGGCCAATGAGTGAAGGCGCGCGGAGTTTTCTGCAGGACATCGGCTTGAGTATGTTTATTGCCGTATTAGCCGCTAACGTAGGCCCGAAAATTCTCAACTCTTTCCAAGGCACGGTGGTCATCAAGATTGCCATACTCGGTCTATTAGCTGCGTTAGTGCCACCGTTAATCGCATGGATATACGGGCTCTATGTTCGCAAAATGAACCCGGCTATTTTAGCAGGAGCCTGTGCCGGTGCACGCAACAGTACACCGGCAATGAAAGGCGCGCAGGAAGCATCGAATAGCTCCATTCCAGCCGTCGGTTATCCGGTACCCTATGCCCTGACCTCAATGATGGTGTTGATCTTCGGATATCTCACCATGGTGCTTGGCTAGACAACTTGTTAAACATAGGTAAATACGGGTGCCATAATTATCAACAATGCAACAGGAGGTTTTGTTGAAGTATCGGGGTGACAGCAATGACTAACACTGAAGCTCCGACAACCCGAATTGCGGTCAACGTGATGCGTTCACGTTTGACCGTAATTGGCTTCAATATCGCCGTCGTCTCCTTTCAGTTGTCCAGCCTCTATGATGGAGTTCCTGGCGGCATCAACCTGAGCGGGATCGATCACCCCATCCATATAGGAGCGCAGACCGCCCTGCTAATGGCCATGGCGCTATCCATGATTGCCATCGTGCTATACCTGGTTTCCGGGGCAATGGATCAGGTGGGTGTCTGTAATCACTGGACCTTCCTGGCTGGCGATCTTTTTATGTACTTTGCGCTTGCGCAAACCGTTTCTGGATTTTTCGCGCCATTGGAGAGTGCGATTCTGGTATTTGCACAGCACATGCCCGACCGAATGGGCGACATTGCCATACTGAATAATGCGATTCTTTTTGCCGGTGGTACCAGTTGGTTTTTTGCCAGCTATATCGGGCCAATAGTTTCTCTGGCTCGCTCACCATTTACTCGTTCTGTAAATATTGGGTTGATGCTCGGTTACTTGCTGTTGCTTGGTTACCTGTGTTGGCTTGCCGCCCATGCAGCGTCCCTGGATAGCGCTGACAGATTGCCACTGACAGCCGCTCATTTATTTATTGAACTATTACAACCTCTACGCTGGTAATTGTTACTGTTGCAGTCATTTAAGCCACCATGGATAGCGTAATAACAAATAATAAATCCAAACGGCAGTGTCACTATGATGCGGTTGGATTTTGAATTAACGTTGCAAATAGCCAGTGAGATTTGCTTAAAGTATTACTGTTGGGAGGTTTTTTATCACCACTGAACTATGCTTTTTTCATAGAGTTGATGTGGTCAGCTTTATGCTTTTGGGGCTAGTTGTGCTCTAGCTGTGCTCTAGTTGCACTCTAATTGTACTAAGGGCATAACCCTGGAGCGCACCTTGGCATTTATTCTCGGTTTTGATTCAGAAATAGGAGTACATAATGAAAAAAGGCTATCTGTCGGTTCGTTTCTTAATGGCTATTGGGTTGGCGTTTGTGTTGTCACCCTCTTATGCCGCGGTAGAGATGACGGATTTTGATCTTGAGACCACGCATGATCTTGCGATGCTCTGTGGTGCAGGTGACGATGATGTTAATTACAGTGAGGCCAAATACGCCTGCAATGGATTCCTTAAAGGCGTTGCACAATATCATCATGCCGTCGTTGATCATGACAATTTAAAACCGCTGTTCTGTTATGACAGAGCCACCACCCTTGCTGATGGTAAAAAAGCCTTTGTTGGCTGGGCGTTGGCGAATAAAGGCAACGATGCCTTGATGCAGGAACCAGCGGTTAAAGGTGCTGTGCGCGGATTGGCTGCTGGTTACCCTTGTAAATAGTTGACCTGACATTACAGAGAATGGAGTTTGAATATGAGAAAATTTACTTTGCCGATGATGCTAACGGTAATGCTAGGTTTGTCTGCCTGCGGCACGACAACCGGTGAGCGTGCTGGCAGTGCGGCGGCGCTGGGTGCCGCCGCTGGAGCGTTAATCGGCGCTACTACAGGCCATTGGGGTGAAGGTGCAGCTATCGGTGCAGCAGCCGGCGGTGCCGGTGGTTACCTGTATGACCAACACGAGAAAGGCAACATAGATTGATCATTGTTGTTGGATGTCATTGAACGCATGATCAGATGACTGATTCGTTGAGTACAAGCAAACTGCGAGAGCCTGTAGTCGGAAGTGATATTTCGTCTACGGGCCTTTGGGCTTTTTAGCCCAGGAATAGGCTCGGTAGCGGCAGTTGCGCAGCGCTGTACTGATAAGGTTAAACCTGCAAAGACCGACGTTAATACTGCTGACTTCTGCCCTCTAAAACGGCAAGATGATTCCACGCGTTCGTGGTAATCTCAATGACAATAAGAACAGCCATGAAACTGCCAAACATCATAAAAATCAATATGTACCGGTGCATACTGGGAGTCGATTCAAAGGATTGTAAGCAGTGACGCTATCTACTCGTGCAAAAGAAGCTATCAAGGTAGCCTTGGCATTTTCCGCAGTATATGGCATTGCCCTTAGCATGGATTGGATGAACCCCTATTGGGCCGGTTTCGCAGTCGCCATGACAGCACTGGACACCGCCGGCCAATCACTAAACAAGGGTTTGCTTCGGGTTTCCGGCACCATTCCCGGGTGCATCGCCGCACTGCTAATTATTGCTGTTGCTGCGCAAAATCCCTGGTTATTCCTCGGCCTTGCCTGTGCCTGGGTATTTTTCACCTCGTATATGATGCAGTTAGATAGCAAGCATATGTATTTCTGGAGGGTAGCAGGATTCGTCTGCCTGGTTATTCTTATTAGCGATGTAACCACCTCTCAAGATATGTTCACACATGCAATGTACCGCTCTGTGGAAAACATCATGGGAGTAACCGTTTTAACATTGATCAATGTGTTTCTATGGCCGCAAACGCAAGTGGGCGAGTTGAAAAAGTGCAGCGCAGAGTTAATAGGCGCACAATCTCAACGCTATAAAAACATCAAGTCGGTGGTTACCGGGCAATCACCACAACAGGCTCTGGATAAGTTGCACACAGATGAGGTCAGCGCCACAGCGAAGCTGGGTAACATATTGCTCGGCGAGGGGTTAGAGAGCTACGAGGCTCGTCAACTTCGCCAAAGCTGGGAAAAAATTCAACAGCTATCATTGGATTTGATGATTGTGCTCGATCAGTGGCAGTGCAACTACAGTGAGTTTTCACTGATCAGTATGGATCGTGTGATTGTCAATCATGGCAAGTTCTTCGCTGAGATAGACGCCCGCTTCGACGCCATTCCACGGATACTCTCCGGGGCCTCACCGGAGTTCAGCCCACAAGCAGAATCTTTTACACTCAACAGATCAGCGATTAGTGATTTAGCACAGATTGACAAGGCCGCGCTGGCCGTTATCAAACAACAGATGACGCAACTTGAAACAATAACGATGGAGATGTTTGAGTGTGCCCAGGTGCTCGCCGGACAAACCGAACAACCTGGCCATACACCCTCAGCCCAAAAACTCCCACCCCTTAAAAAATCGACCTCGCTTCCCGTGTTCGATCTTGACTATCTGGTCGGGGCTGGCATCGTGGCACTTGCGGCCGCGGCAGGTTTTCTTCTGTGGATTTTATTCGATCCTCCTGGCCACAAATCGTGGATGGAACTGCCTGCTATAATAGCCA
The DNA here is from genome assembly GCA_030622755.1 of Aestuariirhabdus sp. GTDB lineage: Bacteria > Pseudomonadota > Gammaproteobacteria > Pseudomonadales > Aestuariirhabdaceae > Aestuariirhabdus. The sequence continues at coordinate 7,033 of JAUXFT010000129.1, forward strand.
TGATCGTCGCTATCACCCCCCAAGCCCGGATAGTGGACATGTTAAAGCCATTGAGCATCGCCATGCTAGTGCTATTCGCTATCTACATATTCATCATGCCAGCACTGTCCGGTTTTTCACAGCTCGGCGCACTCCTGTTCATGGTGATGTTCATCAATCGTTACTTCTACGCAGGTATGGTTCAACTACTGATAACAATAGCCATCCTGACTATTTTGAAAGTCGAGAATCAACAAATCTATGATTTTGCGGCGCAGGCCAACTCTATATTGTTTACCGTCGGCGCGTTTGCTTTTGCGTACATCGTATCTTATGCGGCCCGATCACCTCGGCCCGAGAAGGCGGTATTTAAGCAGCTCAAACGATTTTTCCGCAGCGCAGAGTTTCTTACCACAACGATCGTCTCCGAAAAACTGCAAAAACCATCTCTGTTAACACGATGGAAATTCAAGTTTTATCGCTACGAAATGAGTACGCTACCGGCAAAAATCGGCTCATGGGGCAATGCCATTGACCATAGCTACTTTAACAACAACTCGCCGGAGCTGGTTACATCGTTAAAAAACAATTTGCAAATTCTTGCTTATCGAATCGACACCTTGCTGGAGGCAAGAGACTCATCGCTCTCCAAAGAACTGATCGCTCAGCTGCATAATGAACTACAGGACTGGCGATCGAAAATCGGAGACAAATTTGCGCAACTGACAAACTATCCGGGAACTGACATGATGAATTCAGATGCCGAGGTTAATAAAAGCCTGGATGCAATAGAACTGCGCATTACCTCTATTTTGGCAACACCCGAATCCAAGGCTATAACAGACAAAAACCTTTTCGATTGTTATCGACTTATGGGCTGTTACCGTGGGCTTTTTGAAGCAATGACCAACTACGCTGCCGTATCCCAAACGATTGACTGGGCGCAATGGCAAGAGGAACGATTCTCATGAGCAAGCAGAGTATCCGGCGATGAATACAGCACCTCATGAAATTGCTTTGGCCGGAATTTTTATACCACCCTTGTTATTGGCTGGGCTGTTCGGAGTAATCGCCGCCGCCTTGTCAGCAAACTTGCTCAATCATTATCGGCTGTCGAAACACTTCTTCTATCCACCGCTAGTATTCGTCGCGATGGCTTTGATATACACCATGCTTGTCGGAATATTTTTGATCAGGATCTAGTACATGATAGCGTTTAAGAAGTATCTGTTAACAGGCACCGTAGTAATGATTGCTACAGCGCTGGTGCTGTATAAATACTGGGACTATGTGGTCAACCCCTGGACGCGTGATGGCCAGGTGCGCGCTGAAGTCATTCAGATAACGCCGCGCATATCCGGCCCTATTCTAACGCTCCCTATAATAGACAATCAGTTTGTCAAAGCCGGCGAACTGCTTTTTGAAATTGACCCACGCACCTTCCAGGCCGATCTCGATCAGGCAATCGCCCAATACGACAAAATCGGCGATAGTTATTTGGCGCAACTAAAACAGATCGAGGTATCTAAAGCTCAGGTCCAGTCTTCCCGTGCACTCGTTCTTCAAGCCGAAAGCTCGATCAAACAATTAACCTCCGAGATAACAAAAAACAGGGCAGAATATCAACGCCAACAACAATTATTGCCGCAAAAAGCCACCTCGCAAAAAGCCGTCGAACGCGCTAAAGCAAACTATGATGTCGCCGTAGAAGAACAGATAGGCGCCAGAGCCAATCATGCCAAAGCCCTGGCCGACCTGGCTCAGTCCAGGGCCACATTGGCGGAGTCACAAGCGCAACTCGGCGCCGAAGGCGTCGATAACGCCAGTATTCGGGAAGCCCAGGCCGCCGTAACGCAAGCCGAATTGAACCTTGAATTCACCCGGGTGCGTGCCCCAGTGGATGGTTACGTGACTAACCTGAGTTTGCGTTACGGCAGCCAAACCGTGGCCAACCAGCCTGCCCTGGCGCTGGTAGATATCAACAGCTACTGGATTGACGGATTTTTTAAAGAAACCCTGGTGGGAAATTTTTCCATAGGCGATGAAGCAATAGTCACCTTAATGAGTTACCCGGACATTCCTGTCGAAGGCTATGTTGAAAGTATCAGTTGGGGTATTGCCCAACAAGATGGCAGCACCGGTTTCGATCTATTGCCTAATGTCAGCCCGACGTTTGAATGGATACGGCTGGCGCAGCGTATTCCGGTTCGTATCCGTCTCAACAAGGTGCCCGAAAATATCAAGTTACGCGTAGGGGCTACCGCATCCGTACTGATAAAAAGCAAAGCGGCGGAAGCAAGAGCGAATCAATGAAAGGAGCCAGTAAACAGCAGCGCAGGCCAAGCGGTATTTCTTTCCTGAAGCGCCTCTCTACTAATTGGCTAGCGTGCGTATTACCACGCAAGAATCAACATAGGATACCGATTAAAACCGGCTTTCTATTAACTCTATGCGGTTTGTTGATCAATGCCTGCACCACCGTCGGACCTGACTATCAAGATCCAGCAGAAACCGTAGAGAGTGAATGGATAGAAACAAACAACCCGTTGGTAGAAAGCGCTCAACC
>JAUXFT010000004.1 GCA_030622755.1 Aestuariirhabdus sp.
ACGCACCGCTCGACTGACGGTCATATAGTGCACGCAAAAAAAATCACCTATCTCCCGCATTGAATATCCGCCTGACAAATAAGCTTTAATTAAAGGGGACGCTACCCTTTTACAGCTTCTCATTAGCCTTTCCCCCGCAAAAGCGATTGTGAAGCTCCCCCAAAAGGGTTGCGTCCCCTTTTCTCCAGGAAACAGCCGATGTCAGCGATAAGCTTGGAGAAAAACAAAAAATTCAATCAATGATCAGTGAGAAAAAATAATCGCGGCAGAATCACTTATTTCTTTATAGCGGAGCCTGTCCTCCGTCTTTTATAATTAGACTATCACCAGATCAGCCTTTTTCAATTTTTCCTTATAGTGCTTGTGCTTAAGGCAGTGCCATTACCTCCGTCCCCTTCTCCAGTACAAAATTTCTAACAGTTCCTTTTCCTGGACGCAGAGTCTTTTATCTTTTCTATTGGCAGGTGCCTCTGACCTCCTTGACGTAGGCTATTTATTTTTCTCCATCCCCCATTTGCCCGGACGCATGCCACGGCCAATGCCCCTCAACTTCAAGATGGATAGTAAACACCAGCACTGTACGAATCAGTACTACCAGGCCAAGGCTCAATACATCAGTTATAGAATCGATCACCACCACCGTGCGAATAATATCGCCGGCCACCAGGAACTCCAGCCCCACCAACATACCGCGGCCCATCTCGCGCCGAAATTTCTGGTAACTATCTTTCGATTGAATGCTTAAGCTACGGCGCAGATACCGTAGTGTGGCATTGCCAATTCCCAGCACAATAATGACCACGCCCACGGCTTCTATGGCATAACCAGTCCAACTAACAACATCCAGGAAGCTATTACTGTTCATCGCGGGCGAACCTCACTGTCGTAGTTAGCCCTGAAATAGGGCTACACAAGGTTATCTTAGTTAGATTATGATAACTTGCAATGCTACTGAGCCCTCTACTCTAGCTTCGATCGCTGCAATAGGATAACCGTCAACATGGATAAAGACTGGTTTAACAAAACGTCGGATGAGGTAGTGGCACAACTCAGCACCGATATCGACAAAGGCTTGTCCACAGAAGCTTCCAGCCAACGCCTGCAAACCGAGGGTTATAACGAACTCCCCGAGGCTGATAAACAATCGAGCCTGGCGCTGCTACTCGAACAATTCAAAAATCCTTTATTGATTATATTAATAGTCGGCGCCGGCGTTTCCCTCTATGCCGGTCATGCCGTCGATGCCATCGCCATTGCCGCTATTGTGATCATCAATGCCCTGATCAGCTTTGCCCAGGAATACAATGCGCAAAAATCGATGGACGCCCTGAAAGACATGGCGGCTCCGGATGCCTTTGTACGACGTAATAGTGAGTGGGTCAGCATCCCGGCCCGGGATCTGGTTACTGGTGAGGTCGTGCGCCTGAATACCGGCGATATTGTCCCTGCCGACCTGCGCGTAGTGGAATCCCACCGCCTGCAAATCGACGAGGCGGCACTAACTGGCGAGTCCGAACCGGTAGACAAAGGCACTGATGCCATCGAGGGTGACGATGTCCCGCTTGGCGACCGGATTAACCTCGGCTATATGAGTACCATGGTTACCGCCGGCAACGGCTTGGGTATTGTCATTGGAACAGGTATGAATACGGAGGTCGGTAAAATTGCCGACCTGATGGCCACCGCCGAGGAGCCACGCACACCGCTGCAACGTCGAATCGACAAGCTGTCCCATGTATTAATCGGCGCGGCACTGGCTGTGGTGGCAGGTATCATTGGCATCGGTATTCACCACGGTATGGATATGCTGGAAATGCTCAACACGGGTATTTCCCTGTCGGTGGCCGCTATTCCCGAAGGCCTGCCCACCGTTGTGACTATCGTATTGACCATGGGATCCCAGCGCATGGCACGTGGCAAGGCGCTTGCTCGGCAACTGTCATCGGTAGAAACCCTGGGCTCGACCTCGGTGATCTGCTCTGACAAGACCGGCACCCTGACCCAGAACCAGATGCAAGTCATGGCACTGTGGGCAGCCGACAAACAATGGGAAGTCAGCGGCCAGGGCTTTAATCCCGAGGGCGCATTTATTAACCCTGAGGGTGAAGAAACCAGCCCCGATGACGACGAAGACCTGCGCCTGAGCCTGATGATCTCAGCCGTATGTAATGATGCCACACTGATACAAAAAGACGGCCAGTACGCGATACAGGGCAACCCCACCGAGGGCGCACTGGTCGTTGCAGCGGCCAAGGTGGGAATCACCCGCGAAGCTATAAGCGCCCAGGGCTATGAAGTCATTGAACGCTTCCCCTTCGATTCCACCCGCAAGATGATGAGCGTGATCGTCAAACTACCCTCTGGCGAGCACTATCTGGTAGCTAAAGGCGCACCCGACGTCATTCTTTCTCGTACCCAAACCCTGCGCAGCCATGGCGAGGAACTGGCCATTACCGAGCAGACCCGCCAGCACGTGGAATCCGCCATTGACGACTTTGGCCAGCGGGCGCTACGTACCCTGGCCATCGCCTACCGGCCTCTGGATGCAGACAAACTGAAGCTTGAGCCCGAGCAATACGAGAATGATTTCGTGCTACTGGGCGTGCACGGCATTATGGATCCGCCCAGACCCGAAGTGGTCGATGCGGTTGCGCAATGCTGGAGTGCCGGTATTCGTACGGTGATGATTACCGGCGATCACGCCTCCACCGCCGCTGCCATCGCCGAGGAAATCGGCATCAAGCGCAGCGAGGAAGATCGCGTCATGACCGGTTCGGAACTGGATAAAACCTCCGATAAGGAGCTGCGCAAGCTAGTGCCCCACACAGCCGTATTTGCCCGAGTCACCCCCGAGCACAAACAGCGTATCGTCAAAGCCCTGCAGGAAAACGGTGAGGTTACCGCGATGACCGGTGACGGTGTTAACGATGCCCCGGCGCTGCGTAACGCCGACATTGGTATTGCCATGGGCATTGCCGGCACCTCGGTGGCTAAGGACTCAGCGGCACTGATATTACTGGACGACAACTTTTCCACCATTGTTTCCGCCGTTGCTGAAGGCCGGCGTATCTATGACAATATCCGCAAGTTTATCCGCCAGGGACTGACCGCCAACGTCGCCGAAGTCTCGGTGATCTTATTTGCTTTTATGTTAATGGGCGACGATCCCTTGCTGCCTATCACCGCATTGATGGTGTTATGGATCAACCTGATCAGCGATGGTATTCCGGCTCTTGCCCTGGGCGTTGAAACCCCGGAACCCGATATCATGGAACGCAAACCGCGCCCGCGGGACGAGAGTTTCTTTGCCGATTATTTAGGTGCCCGTATCCTTGTTCGCGGCCTGACCCTGGGCTGGCTCAGTTATTTTATGTTCGACTTCGCCATGGATCGGGGTGCAGAACTGGCCTATGCGGAGACACTGGCCTTCTCGACGTTGATTTTTTCCCAGCTGTGGCATGTGTTTGATGCGCGTACCTTTTCGACAATTTACCACGTTAACCCTTTTACCAACCGCCACCTGTTAATGGCGGTGGGCCTGTCAGCCCTGCTTTCGATTGCTGTAATCTACCTGCCGATTGGCCATACTGTATTCGGCACAACCGCCTTGTCGGGAAAACACCTGTTAATGGTCATTGCCATTGCGGCCCTGCCCACCTTTGGCCTGTCAGCCCTGAAGGGTATATTCAAGGTCAAGTTCCTGTAGCGCATGAAATGTAGCGGTGCCTGTCCTTTTACCTCCCTTCTGTCCTTTTACCTCCCTGCATGGCTCCATATCCCCAAATTCAATAAATTCATCCCAAGCTCGCTATAGGCACAATTACTGATATCAGCCACAGAAAACCCCTTAGATTTCTTCTACTTGCTCCTGTATAATGCGCCGCTGAAATTACCTCATAATCGGTAGACCCCAGATTCAAGTCTTACTGGGCCGACCATTTTTTACACCTTATCCCCCCTGAACATAAGTGTTCAGGGGGGATAAGGTAGTCACTCACAGTAATAGCCACTTACAGGAAACCTGCATGTTAACAGCCACTAACCTTGAACAAGTCATCGAACTCGAAAACAACCTCAAATCGCAGTACCAGGCAGAGCTCGATGTCCAGACGGAGAAGATTGACGGCCTGATCAAAGAAAAGGAAGCGCAGCAGGCTGTCATCGCGACACAGCTGCAGCAGATCACCGCTCTTTCTACCGAAGCTACCGAGAACAAACGCGTACAACAGCTCAACCGCGAGCTGAATAATCGCACCGAGAAGCTGCTGGAAGAAACCACCGAGCTAAAGAAACGCGTAAAAGCCTTACAAAAAGATCTCGCCAAAGAGCGAGAAGAACTAAAGGCGCTGAAACAATTTGACCCCGCCAAGATGAAGAAAAACCTGGATGCCGGCAAAAAGAAGCTGGCCGAGAAACAGGCAGCCAATGACTTAATGCAAAAATCCCTGAGCAAAGGCAAGACTGAAAAAGCCGAGCTGCAACAGCAAATTAAAACGCTGGAAGCCAAGCTGGAAGAATTGGAAAATACCGAAGAAGAGAAAGAAGCGGTAGCGGCCTAGCGCGCGCGACCCACGCCAGCCTTATAACTTTCTGAGTCGATCATCCCAATGTCCAAAAAGGTTTTAACAGGTATTTTATGCAACTGATTCGCTGGTTTTTAGGCGCGCTGATTTTATTCTTCAACTGGGTCTTTAGCCCGAAGGGTATTCAACGCGATTCCGGGCTGCAGGCTGCCATTAACCAGCAGACCAACAAGCTGGCACTGTATCAATATAAGGCCTGTCCTTTTTGTGTAAAAGTTCGGCGCGCGATGAAACGGCAATCACTCAGCATTGAAACCCGGGATGTAAAACGCTGTGAAACTACCCGCAATGAACTGCTAGCCGGCGGCGGCAAACTGAAAGTTCCCTGTTTAAAAATTGAAGACCATGAAGGCAAGGTAAGCTGGCTGTATGAGTCTGCTGATATTATTGCCTATTTGGAAAATCGCTTTACTTCGGCAGCTTAGCGAAAGAGCATTAGCTCTCAGGGTAATCTATAAACCCTTCGGCACAATTAAACCCTTCTAAAATAAAACCCCAAGTAACCTAAAATCTTGAATTCTCGGTTGAAAGGTATTTCAATTCCTCTTGGACTTGTCCAGGTCGCTACTTGCTCATACCCCATTCCCAGCATCCTTGATTTCAAATCTTCACTAGAATAAATTCGATAGGGCAACTCGCAGACCCCAAGGTTTTGTAATGTCCAAATGGAGGTGTCATCATGAACAGGTAAATTGTGTATTAGCACATGTTTTGGCGCTTTGGCTAAAGATCCAATGATATCCACCACATGCATTTTCATATACTGTAAGGTTCCAGCAGTCATAAATATATCCGCCGGCTCAGAGTCACAAAGATTAGCGCTATCTATAAACTTTAAACGGCTCTCTTCTCTTTCCTCCACAAGCTGCCTGCCTAACTCAACAGCTTGCGGCAACTCAGCTATTGTCCAGCGCAAATCATCCGGGTAATTGATATAGGCATCGGATGTAAAGAAAAAGTGACCCACGCTCCCCCCCAACTCTAATACAACCCCCTCACCGCCAACAATACGACTCAACCAGAAAAGCAAAGGGTAATCTATATCATGAAACCAATTATCAAGTGTTGTTTTTTCATGTTCTTTATTATCTAACTTATTTTCATTTATAACGTCATATTCCATAACTGTTGAGCTCGGAATATCAAGTAAAGCCTCAGGGTAAGAACTGTAAACACCTCTGTAACTAATACCTAAACGGGCTGCAGATAAATGCAAATAAATATCGCGACCAAACGGAAAAATCTCAATGAACTTAAGAAGTTTAAACTTTATTTTTTGTTTTATTGTATTCATTGCTCAAAGAAAAAACCCTAATTAATAAGAGCCCGGTGGGGGCTTATAACCACGATAACGCGACTTAATATCTGCCAGACAATGACCAAAGCCGCCTTTTATAATGTCAGTGTAATAGTTCGTTCCGGGGAATTTAGGTTTTAAACCCAGTCGGCGAAGAACAGTATTACACTGATGAATTTGTGCCTGCTGCCGAGTATAGTCCGTGTAGAACACAACCCCTATAGACACCGACACCGCGTCGCCAGGAACGACCCATTCATTACTAGTTTCCGTCATATGCGGCGAAGTTGCAGGGAAATACACACCATCACCTGGCCCAACATCAAAATCTCGACCTAACTGAGCGATTTCATCATTTAATCGAACATCGTCAAGACTTCTGTCTACAATAAACTGCTCTACAGCTGACCCAGAAACAATATTCCTGTCACTGTGATCAAATACCGTTATCCGTTTCCGGCCACGAACTTGCAACCAAAAGTTATTTTCTCTATCAATATGAAAAGGGGTGACCGATGGCGGAGCAGAAATAAAAATAAAACCGCCAACATTAAATATGTTTTTTTGTTCACGCTCTACGATTGGCCTTACTGAGGATATAACCTCATCTAGAAACATCTTGTATTCCGGATGAGCTTCGATATTGTAGAGCGCTATCCATGATTTCGGCTCATCAATTCTCTCAAATACCTCATCCAGGCTACGGCCATCGATTGTCTTTCCCTGATGGAAAAAATTTGAGTTTTTTTGAATATCTGGAGATACAAAACGACACTGCTTCTTCTCCATTAAGTAATTAGCCAAATCCTGCAACCGACTCATTTCCATCAACGGATGCATGTCATAATTATGGTTAATCGGCGATCTCCTGTAAGAGCTAAAGTCCTCCCCCGGATCGATATGAAATTCTTCACACCCAGATGAAACAGGCATAACTTTTCCCGTACGCTCTGGTTTGCTCATGAAAACACCCACGCATGAGATATTAGTACAGACCTGGCGATACTTATAAAAACAGCCATTAGTTTTCAGCCACCCTATCTGTACAAAAGTGCTCCAGATTGTCTCTCGCCCAAGCCTCGACACATTGAACTAGACGATCACGATGACTTTGTAACTGATACAAATGATCAGCTAAAGGCCAAAATACCTCTTGGCAGCACTCATCAAAACCAACAATATTCAGTGAGTGCACAAACTGACCCTGCTGATTATATTGATTCATTGCCTGACTGGTAAACACTGCAAGAACCCTCCCTGAGCAAGCACTGATTCGTCGAAAGCATTGATCCATATCAGAGTCATTCGGTTCATCCCTGAGAGCAGCCATCTCCGCGTGTACATTTGATTCCAGACCAAGGGCCCAGCGAAACCGCCGAAGAGTCGTTTTGGGGAGATTAAGCCACTTATAAATATTGCTTAGCTTCCCCATTAATTCTCGAATAGCAAAACCTTCATCATACGGAGGCATTGCATCCAACAACACTAAACCTTTCACAGCTGTATCTTTGGCAGCAATTTTTATTGCATTATCTGCACCCGAACACAAACCCATGAGTATAATTTTTCTATCTCCGAACCGCGCAGATAAAGACTGTTTAATATGCTGCCAATCCAAAGCTACAGATTGGCGATTACTTAAGCCCTCACGGGCAGGAGTGTCACCCTTACCAGACAAGTCTACTCGTACCGATATATAGCCCACTTCTGCCAATACTCTGCAGATTAATACATTTAAACGGTAAGGCCCCTCTCGATGAACCAGGCCTGCATTGAAGCAAACAACAATCGGCGCATGGTCAATATTATCTGGCAGAGAAACCATACCAAAACCAAGATTTTTATCACCGAAACGTAAAACTTCTTCTGTCATTTTTCTAAAACCATCAGGGCAATACTCGCAAGAATTGGCTTAGGATGAAAATTTCCTTCATGAAAACTCGGCCAACCGTATTCTAAGCCTGGAAACTTGCAGTTTTTATATAGATTTCCTTCGGCCACAGACTTATCAGTAGTGACCACATAAGTACGATCACTCATATCACCTGCATCTCTCAATGTCAGAGCAGAAATACTTCGTTGTAATTCCTCCCCAAGCTTGAAATTTTCAAAACTTATCATCTCTGGCTTCTGCCTTACTTGTCTAGCCAACCATCGATGCCTATCCTCAAGCTCTTTATTCACACTCGATAACCACCTCAGGTATACTTTTCCACTAGCTATTGGATCCCACAATACAAAACGAGTAATCGCAGGATGCTTACATTGAACAGCCAACGTAGCACCAAACCTCACCCCAACAAGCACAACCGACTGCGCACCGGTTAAAGCAACCCCCTCTTCTATAGCACTGTAAATATCGTCAATCCAATCAGTGGCAGTGTACTCTGACAACTCGCCCTGTGATTCACCTGTACCACTATAATCGAGACGAATAACATGCATACCTTTATCTGAACAAGCATTGGCAAGATCGGCGATAGCTCTATAACAACGTCGGTATTCATCAAAAAAAGGCGGACAGACAACCAGCAACTCTGTCGATGATAAATCACTTGCTGCCTGGTAGCATGCAAATGCTTTTCTGGGGCCAAAAAAGAAAGGCTCTATCATTATTATTTCCAGGACTTCATGTGGTTAAGGAATAGCTTTTACACCCGCTGCTAGCCATTAGAGGGCACCAACAAAATCTATATCACTGAAAAAGTCGTCGCCAAAAAGGTCTTTTGGGTAAATCGCTAACGACCCCATCAATGTCCTCCGGCACTTCACCTCCTGGCTTATCAAGGTTCGCCACCAACCCCGATATTTTCGCTGAAAGACTATCAATAGTCACTGATTCTACCTGACCTGAGTCATAATCAAAAACCATAACAAATCCATCGGATTGAATCCTTGCCCAAAACTCCAGGGGCACTTCAGTTTGCTGCCGATCCATATCTATTTGCGAGAGCTTGAGGCCAGCTAAAGATTGAGGCCTATTGCGTATATCCTGAAATGCAAAACTAATAGGTAAACATGCGGGAAACAACTGTTTTTCCAGTGGAGTATCTGCCACTAGCTGAGCATAGCTTAGATCCTGATGATCATAAAAGATCCTCAATTGCGCCGCTATGTCCTTCACCATAGTGCCGACGTTTCCAGCTCGAAAATTCAACTCCATGGGCAGAGTCGATACAAAACCGCCCATCAAGCCGATAACCTCGGGCATGTAACGACCGCTAACTGGTAGACCAATGACCAAGTTATTTCGCTTCTCGCTGTCACTGCAAGCTTTACCGAATAATGCCAAAAGCACCTCATGGAGACGCACCTGATACAACTCACAAAAGGCTTCCAGCTTATCCAGAACATCACCACCAAAGTATAATTCACGGCGTGTGTATTCAGCTTTACTGGCCTCACTATTCACCAAACTAGAAACTTGATTTTCTAAATCGATAGCCTTTCGATGATAGGAAACATCTTCGCTATCAGGAGATTGGCCAGCCATCCATTCAGTATAGTCGCGAAACTGGAAGGACAAAGGGTCCAAAACAGCAGCCCGACTCTCCAATGCGGACCGGTAGTACGCCTCCAGCTCACTAAGAAAAATGTCGAAGGACCAACCATCAAATACTAATTGGTGAGCGTTAATCACTAAAAGATGTTTTTCAGCGCTAATCTTATACACGAAAATATTGCACAGTGATTCGTTAATAACCGAAAAGGGTAGCAAGGCCCTTTGTCGCGCATCTGATAGTGCAGCAGACATAGAATCCGTTTCATTGGAAAAATCTTTATACTCTGGCATTTCTAGCTCAGACATATGACGCAATACCAGTTGGTACCCATCTTCATAGGGGGTAACCACTGTTCTCAGTGCTGTTTGCCTCTCCACAACCCTCTCAACGCTCTTACTAAACGCTGCCAGATTCATCTCTCCCTCCAGCAACCAGGCTGCAGGTAAGTTATTACAGGTGCTATTGGGTAGTTTAAGCTGACGCTCTAGTAAACGTGATTGCTCCTGGCTAAGTTGTCTTGCTGCAGATTGCGGCAATGCCACAGGCGCCACCACAGACTCTTGCTTACTATAGCCCGTAGAAATAATCTTTTCGGCAAGTGTTGAAAGGCGATCAGCAACAATATCCGCAGGCTTTAAGCGGGATCCAGAAACTGTTTCTATTTGACGTATTGCTTGCAGTGCCAACAGAGAATGACCACCAAGCTCAAAAAAATTATCTTCACGCCCAATCGTACTACCGTTCTTCAACAGATCTGACCAAATATTAGCTATAAGCTTTTCTGAACCTGTTTGCAGTATCTTCTTGCTTAAAATTGATGATTCATTCATCTCAGGGCGAGGCAATGAACGCCGATCCACTTTCCCATTCGGAGTGAGAGGGATCTTAATAATACTCAGGAAGTACTGAGGCACCATATAGCTCGGCAGACTTTCACGTAATTGTTTTCGAATGCTAATCGTTTCCAACGCTTTATCGGCCACAGGCACACAACATGCCACGACACGCACATCTTGTTCGCCAAGATACCAAAGGTAGACAGCCGCCTCTTCAATTTCAGCACAGCTTTTTAATGCCGCCTCTATCTCACCTAACTCAATCCTGTATCCTCGCAGTTTGACCTGGTCGTCAAGTCGACCCAAATGCTGTACCTCTCCATTGGGAAGCGCTTTAGCCAGGTCACCCGTCCGATAAATCCGGCCTAACTCAGCATGCATGACAAAGCGATCATCAGTAAGATCTGGTCGTTGATGATATCCCAAGGTGACCCCATCTCCACCAATACAGAGCTCGCCTGGTACAGAGATGGGCAAAGGATTTAAGTTGTCGTCGAGAATATAAACCTGTGTGTTGGCAATAGGTTTACCAATAGTAATTAATGTATCGCTTTGCCGAATTCGTTTACAAGTGGACCAGACCGTCGTCTCGGTAGGGCCAAACATATTCCAGAGCTCACTGACATGAGGGATAAGATCAGATGCCAAATCCTGGGGTAATGGCTCACCGCCACACAAGGCTTTAAGCCGTCCCCGCTTGGACTTATCCTTGCCCCATTCACTGGCTAATAGCATTCGCCAGGTACTTGGCGTGGCCTGCATGATGGTAACCTGGCTTTGATCTAATAACACAGCAAGCCGCTCGCCATCCTTCACATCATCACGGCTGGCAATCAATGTGGTCGCGCCGGTAACTAGAGGTAAAAACAACTCCAACACTGAAATATCGAATGACAGTGTTGTCACTGCCAGCAATATATCACCCCCTGTGCAACCCGGATTTTCTGCCATGCTTTCCAGAAAGTTGATCATTGCACCATTTTGAACCCTGACGCCTTTTGGCTTTCCTGTAGAGCCTGAAGTGTAGATAGTGTAAGCAACTCGCTCGAGAGAGGGCTCTGGCGACTCAACACTGACGCCACTTTCTACTGATGATAAAAGGTCATCCATATTCAAATGGGTAAGCTCAGTATCATGTACGGCTTGTGGCGTACTGATATCCTCCAACACGGCAACCGCACCACTGTCATCAATCATGTAAAGCAAGCGCTCTGATGGAAAATCAGGGTCCAGCGGGAGATAGATAGCTCCCAACTTCAGTACTGCCAATGTACCAATTAACAAAAATTCAGATCGTTCACAACAGATTCCAACCACTGAATCCGATCGGACTCCTGCAGCTGAGAGGGCAGCAGAAAAATGGGAGGACAGCAAATCAAGGTCCTGATAACTAAGGCGTTTATCTCCAGAAATAACAGCAATAGCATCTGGATGATACTGGGCATGAAATTTGAATGCTGAAACAAGATCCGAAAACTTACCCGATTTGACCGTCTGATTACTGATTTGAAGCACTTGCGGAATACTATCTGACAACGGCTGGTTTCCGATCGAAAGATTCGGATTTGTTATTGCTGACAACAAGATGGCTTCCAGTGATCTCATCCAGGAAATTATTGTATCTTCAGAAAACAGAGCGGTTGAGTACGTTGTCTCCACAACTAAACCTTCCGTTGACGGCATGATATTAAGAAAAATTTCAAAATTTTCTGCAGCACGAGGAACCGAACTCACCGAGGCAGAAGCACTACCAAAATCCAATAAAGGCATAGGCTGGTCGATATTAAAAATTGTACTAATCAGTGGAACGCGAGACCTTTCCATCGATATTTTTTCGAGTAATTGCCCAAAAGTAAAATCAGGGTGCTCACTCGCATTGAGGACTTCTCTTTTAACTGCTGCCACCAAACTCGAAAAAGTAGTATCTCGATCAAGCTGAATTCGTATCGGCAACAGCTGAACCATATGACCAACCATCTTGGGCTGATTCAGTGCAGCCTGACCAGCAACTGGAAGGCCAACAACAATGTCCTCATTTCCCGTTAGGCGATACAATAATGCAAAATAAGCAGCGAGCACATAATTAACCAAGCTGCATTTTTGTGCCGAAGCTGCTTTGGGCAGTTTAGAAACCAATGAATTATCAAAGTTATAGTCGTATCGAGCTGCACGGAAACTTCGTACTGCTGGACGAGACATATCCAGAGGAAAGTCCAGCACTGGTGGTAACTCTTGAAATCGCTCCAACCAATAATCTACGTCCGCATTAGAAACCTGGGAGGCCGAGCTCTGATCCGCAAAATCAAAAAAAGAAGGTGCTCCAGTAATAGTTTTGGCCTTACCACCACTACGATATAGCTCCGCCAACTCTGTCAGCAACAAACCAATTGACCATCCATCACAGATCACATGGTGTACTACTATAATTAGCTCGAAACATTCATCTTCGAACTGTTTCACCCAAACGAAAAATAGCGGCCCCTCTTCCAGGTTCATTGGAGAGATAGCGATATTGCGTAATAACTCATCGACTAAATATCGTTTTTCACCGGGCTCATAACTTCGCAGATCTTCAAACGAAACTAATACTGGCCGAGCTTCTTGCAAACAAATCTCATCACCGAGAGGTGAAAAAGTTGCTCGCAATATATCATGACGCTCAACCAAAGTATTACAACATTTCTTAAGCAACTCCAAATCGAGCGAGCCAGTTATCGTTAACGACACCCCCTCATTGAAAGCTGTATTAGCCTCATCACTCATTTTTGATGAAGTAATGATTTCTTGCTGAGGAGCTGTAGTTGGACTTACTCGCAATACTTCGCCACCGGCGAATGGATCAAAGCCTACTTCACTCATGGTCTTCCTACTTCGATGTACTTACCATTAATATCAGGATCTTCTAAAAAATAAGCCGGCTCTCCCTGAGCATTCTTCCCCAATTTAGCCCCCTTGGGGATCGGCGATTTTTCATTGAGAAAACGCTTCGCCGCCACCATGTCACCTCCGATCAAGCCATTGGATATCAATAGCGCCAGGGATTTTTTAAAGGCTATTAGAATCTTGTCAACATCCTCTTTACTATGCTCCGTAGTCAGGAAATTGGGCCGGTACTGCTGAATATGAATACCCTCAAGAGTCATCAATAAGAATAACATATGCCCCCAATGAGCACTCTCAGGCACGGATAAATAGAAGAAAGATGTAAAACTCTCGAAGGTGACTTCACATTTCATTTGCTCTATAAAGCCCTTGGCTTCGGCAGTCATAGCCGATGTTTTTTTCTCCAGCCCCTCATAAAGTGATGGCCCTTCAGCTTTAATACGATCTAATACCGCTTTAGCCGAAGCCAGTGCCAACGGGTGACGAACAAAAGTACCCGCAAAGAATGTGACTCCAGCCTCCGGTATCGAATCATCACCATATTGCCAGTGGCCTCCATCCAGGGCATCCATAAATTTTGCTTTACCCCCGATAATCCCGATCGGATAACCTCCTCCTACCACCTTACCGTAGGTGCCCAGATCGGCATCAATATCGAAACGCTCGCGAATGCCACCCGCTGCTACCCTAAACCCTGTTACCACTTCATCGAGAATCATTGCAGCACCACAGCCTGTTGTGATGTTCCTGATTTCCTTTAAATAATCCTGGTCATTGAATTCCGGCATACGGCTTTGGACAGGTTCCACCAGTACCGCAGCTAACTCTGGCCCCAATTTCTTCAGTATCTCCAGACTTTCCGGATCGGCCCAGGGCAGTACCAGCATATTACTGGTAGTTTCACGATTAATTCCTGGAGCAGCAGGTAATGCCTGGTAATCCTTACCTGCACGATTGATAACTTCATCGGTAATACCATGATAACTACCACCAAACATAGCCACCTTCTTACGTCCGGTTACTGTTCTTGCCAGGCGTATCGCCCCCACTACAGCCTCAGACCCGGTGCTAGCAAATGTACAGCGCTCATTGCCAGTCAACTCACAAAACAGGCGAGCCACCTCACCTGCTAGTGGTGACTGCGGCCCTGTTTCTATACCTAAATCAAGCTGCTTTTTAACTGCTTCGGTAATAAAATCGGGAGAATGGCCAAATAATATCGGCCCAAAACCATTCGAAGTATCTATCAGCTCATTACCGTCAATATCCCATAATCTTGAACCTTTCGAACGCTCCGTCACGATGGGGAAAATAATTTCTTTCCACTCTGGATTGAAGCCAGATACCGTGCGCGGATCAGCCAGGTACTTGCGATGTTTCTGTGTGTATTTTTTAGAACTGGCGTATTTTTTCTGGTAGCTATTCATGACTTCATCGAGCCATAGCTGTTGCGCTTTTGTCAGCTCAACCCCAAGCTTATCTCTTACAATACGTGTAGCCGGCGTTTTACGAGCAGCCTTTTTCTCAACGGCATTTTCTTTAGTGACCAAAGCCGACTCAGCTTGATTTAGGTTTTCCCCAGCAGCCTGTATTGTTGACATCGCCGCCAGGGGAGCTCCACCCAAGGCCTGTAATTGCAACTGCATAATTTGTAGTTGTTGTTGGATGAGTTGTTGCACAACATCACCCCCGACAGCGGCAGAAAATGCTTGCGGAGTCTGGGTAGACATACCTTGAACTGTAACCATTCCTTCACCGGTAGAGGGGGCCTGTGTCTGCGTTTTCTCTGGCGCCACTTCACTGGCGACAAAATCGCTAAGCTCCCCAATACTGGTGTAATCTTCAACCAGATGCCTAAAGGTAAGCCCTATAGAGAACTCCTGATCGATAGCTGTTGCTGCCTGTGTCAGTAATAAGGAATCCAATCCCGCCTCACTAAAGTGAGTATCACCTTCCACGTCTCCTAAATCAAACCCCGTAACATCTTCCAACAGCCCACGCAATTTTTGCTCGATGGCCTGACGGTGTTGCTCTGTACTCATAGTAACTTCCTGAATTGGTGTTATTTGCTGTTTAGGATTCGTCATACTAAGCGGCAGCGCCAAAGTTTGCGCTGCCGTTGCTTCTACTTTTGATAAAGACAACCAATGCTTATCACGCTGGAACGCATATCCCGGCAGCCGAGTTTTGTGCACATTTATTCCTGAAAAGCTCAAAGACCAATCAACGTTAAAACCCGAGGCCCACATGCCCCCAATACACTGACTAAATTCGTGAACAAACTCTTCATCAATCGCACTACTCGGTGCAGCAGGGATCACTGTGTTTTTTGCCTCAGCATTTTGACAAGCCAACAGAGACGACAGGGCTATACCCGGCCCAACCTCGACCAATGCAATAGCTTGCCCCTGGTAATACTCACGGGCAGCAGCAACAGCATCGGCAAATAATACTGGCTGGCGCAACTGCATTGCCCAGTAGGCCGGATCAGTCGCCTGCTGATCAGTCATTAACTCCCCGGTAGCCGTTGAAAAAATGGGCAGCGTTGGGGCTTGCTTTGTTATTGATGCTGCCAGCTCTTCAATACCCCCGATAATCGGATCCATCATTTTCGAATGAAATGCATGACTGGTATGCAAGATTGAGCTGGCAATTTTCGCTTTCGTCAGCTTTTCCATTGCCGCCTGGACAATATCCTCTGGCCCCGACAGTACAATTCGGTCAGGCGCGTTCACAGCGGCAAGACCCAAGCCTGTTGCCAGTAAATCAGCCACTTCATTAGGCCGCGCTTTTACGGCCAGCATCTTACCCGCTGGCATGGACTGCATCAGGGCGCCCCGCGCAGCAACTAATTTTACTGCATCTTCAAAGCTAAACACCCCTGCTAATGTAGCGGCAGCAAACTCTCCAATGCTATGCCCAATAAGGAAGTCGGGGTGAAAACCACAGGACTGCAGGTAACGCGCCAAACCGTATTCAAACAAAAACAGTAGCGGCTGGGCTATCTTGGTCTGGTTAACATCAAGATTGATATCCTGATGTTTACCACCATCAGTGATTATCGAGCGAGGATCAAATCCCTGCTGCTGTAAAACAATTTCACTGCCACGATCCACAAGGTCGCGGAAATCTTCGTTATGCTCATATAACCAGTGCCCCATCAATTGTCGCTGGGAACCCTGCCCTGAAAACATAAAACCCTGTACGGACCCTGAAACATCTTTAGCCAGCCCGGTCGTGAACCGTTTTTTATTTGCTAATTTGTCCGCCAACTCGGCGGCCGTAGTACCAGTAACCGCTGCGCGATAAGGAAAATGTTGCCGCGCCACTCTGGACGTGTAGGCGGCATCTGCAACAGAATAATCTTCTGGCTGCGCATCAAAATGCCGCTGGTAACTTGCCACCTGGTTTTCGAGCGCCTGCTTGCTTTTCGCTGACAACAAAACCGTGAATCCGGGGTGTGGCGTCGCAGAGTCCTGCCCAGCACTCTCTGACGGAACCTGCAGTTGCGACTGGAATTGTTCAACAATAATATGAGCGTTGGTGCCACCCACACCCAGTGAACTTACTGCTGCCCGCCTGGGTTCCTCACCACCCCATTCAAGCAATTTATTATTGACATAAAAAGGTGTCTTTTCGAGTTCAAGCTTGGGGTTGGGGTTTTCAAAATGCAGGGTTGGAGGAATCAAACCTTTTTTTACTGCCATCACGATCTTAATAAAACCGGCAACACCTGCCGCATGAATAGTATGGCCAATATTGGATTTAACCGAACCAAGAGCGCAACTTTCCTGATGTCTCCCGCCACCATAACTCCGGTTTAATGCGGTCACTTCAATCGGATCACCTAGCGGGGTTGCTGTGCCGTGGGTCTCGATCAGGCCAATAGATTCAGGCGAAACTGCTGCTTTGGCCAGTGCCGAATTATAGACAGCCACCTGGCCTGCAACACTTGGAGCTGTAAAGCTGGCCTTGTTACCACCATCATTATTAACCGCAAAACCTTTGGTAACCGCATAGATATCGTCACCATCCCTGAGCGCAAGATCCAGTCGCTTTAAAACCACAAAGCCTGCGCCATCATTAAATGTTGTTCCCGTTGCAGCCGCATCAAAAGGACGGCAATGGCCATCCTGGGACAGCATACTGCCTTCCTGGTACATATAACCACTATTTACCGGAATGGTAATAGATACGCCGCCGGCCAGCGCCATTTCACACTCGCCACGCTCGATACTTGTACAGGCCTGGGAGATAGCAACGAGGCCTGTGGAGCAAGCGGTGTAGACATTAACGCTGGGGCCGGTAAGATTTAACTTGTAAGAAATACGGCTGCTCAAAAAATCCGATTCATTGGCGAGGGAGGCATTAAATAGCCCAAATTTACGTTTAACCTCTTCATTATTTAAAACATATTGCTGGAAGTATCGCGCCCAATTCATTCCTGCAAAAACGCCGGTGCGTAAAGCTTCATCGCCAGGCTTACAGCCCGCGTCCTCCAGCGCATGCCACGCCAGTTGCAGCATGATCCGCTGCTGCGGATCCATAATGGCAGCCTCTGCCGGGGAAATCCCAAAGAATGCTGCATCAAACTGATCGCAGTCCTCAACAACACCCCTGGCCCGCACATAGTTTGGATGATTACGCTCCGCCTCATCTACCTCGCTGCTCAGTGTTTCTTCAGTAAAAAAACTGATGGTTTCTCGACCATTTACCAGGTTATCCCAGTACTCATCAAGATTATTCGCGCCAGGAAAGCGACAAGCGATCCCAATAACCGCTATATCTTGCTGGTCAACAACTCTTTCCCTAATGCTGCTGATTTCAGCTGCAGACTGAGTGTGATCTTGAGCAAAAAATTCCGCCTGTCTACGGATGGAGGGGTATTCAAAAACAAAAGTGGCTTTCAGGTCGCGTTTAAATTGCTTTTCAAATAACTCAGTCAATCTTAACGCTTCCAGGGATGTACCACCCACGTCAAGAAAGTTGTCATTGTCGCCTACTGATCTGCCCAGAATTTTCTGCCAACAATTTACTACCTGCTGGCTAGCGCCCGTTACTGGCTGTCTGGATACAAAAGGGTCTGGCAAGCATGCTTCATCCAATTTACCATTCTGGTTTTTTGGCAACTCCGCTAGAGGAACTATAAAATGGGGAACCATAAAACCTGGAAACGCATCGGCAATGCACGACCTTATCGTGCCAGGATCAAGCACCCCATTACCGACAATATAAGCTACCAACCTTTGCTGACCCTGTGGGCCAGCTTTTACCAGCACCCGAGCATCTGCTACTTGCTCAAGCTGATTGATAAACAGTTCAATTTCTTGCGGCTCTATTCGATGACCATCAATTTTTACCTGTTTGTCATTGCGACCCAGGTAGTCATAGCTACCGTTTTTCAATTTAACCACTATGTCACCGGTGCGATATCCATAGCGCGTAACCCCGTCACGACACTCCAGCTCCAGAAAACGTTCTGCCGTCAGATCAGGCCGATTAAGGTAGCCTAAAGCCACGCCATCGCCAAAGGCGATTAACTCACCCTCTGTACCGTCAGCTACAGGCTTTAGTTCGCTATCAAATACTTCGCAGTGCGTTGCGTGGATCGGAAACCCTATGGGTATTTTTTTTAGCGCCGGCGATAAGTCCCTGGGGATGGGGTAAGCGAGAGTAAAAGTGGTATTTTCAGTCGGCCCGTAGCCATTAATAATTTGGGTATCGGGCAATGCCTCCAGACCCTTGCGAACATGGGTTACCGACAATGCCTCACCACCTATGAGCAGTTGTTTGACAGACCGCAGGCTATCCGGCGCTTCTGAAATGATCGTATTATAGAGTGATGACGTAAGCCATAGCGTGGTGATGCCCTCAGCCAAAATTTCCGCCAGGCGCTCATAGCCAGGCACCGTGCCCCCCGGGACTACAACGCAACAAGCGCCATTGAGCAGCGCCCCCCAAACTTCAAAGGTGGCGGCGTCAAATGAGAGCGGGGCGAGCTGTAAAAAACAACGCTGGCTATCAAACTGGCAGTAACTATTTTCCGGAGACACGAGCCGCAGGATACTACGGTGGGGGACAACAACACCTTTCGGCCGCCCCGTAGAGCCCGAGGTGTAAAGAATATAGGCCGGATCCTCACCCAGACCAGGCTCAAGAACAGAATCCAACTCTGTCACCCCCAGCGAAGGGCGATCCTCCAAGGACAATGTCTTCAGGCTAGGCCCGGTCATAACATCAACGGTGTCTGGCGCTATAAATGCCACACTGATACTGGCATCTTCAATCATTAAATCAAGACGGGATCGTGGATATTCAGGGCTCAACGGTACATAACAGGCTCCGATTTTGGCGATCGCCACCATTGCCGCTATAGCCGAGGCAGAACGCTCGACGCATAGACCCACACGATCCCCGGCAACCACCCCAGCAGACAGCAGGCGGCTAGCCAGGGAATCGCTCCAGCAATCCAAATCACGGTAGCTGAGCTCCCAAGCCGCACTCCCAGGTATTGCAGGGGTTCTCAGACACAGCTTATCGGGTGTCTTTTTTACCTGATCACGAAAACAGGACTGAATAGTCCCATGATGTCCACTGGCTTTAATACAATCCATGGTATCCAGTTACTCCTGCTCCATAAATTCTTATCTACAATTATATTTTGACAGATGCCCTGATGCTTAAATTGTCGCGGATTTCAGTCATGGACTAATCATTCAAACCAACGATTCAAAGGAAAGACCATATATACAACTATGTTTCTCAGTCTAGCAAGTTTATGAGGAAAACGCCTGATCTAAGCCAGCTTTCATTGGGTATTATTACCCAATGAGAGCCCTAACTAACAACGCCAATAAAGCAGTCGCAAGCACAATAATAGGGCGTTTTTAACCGTCTATCGGCGATCGAACATCCACACCAGTAGAAGACCCGGAGCCTGGTATCGTTGAAATCTCAAACACAATCCTCAGGATTTCCCCAGACCTAGAATCCGCCGGATACGGGCGTCATTCACTATACGAGCACGCCAAGGCATTTCAATTTGATAATAACAGAAATGCGACAGCGCAATAACCAGAAATACAGCCGCCAGAACCACCGCAGATTCTTCCGCTATGGATAGTAGCCCCCCCGGTTTACTGCCCAAAAACCATATTGAGGGCTCCAATATCAGCTGCCTCACAAACCAGTGAATCATATATATCGAGTAAGAAATCACTCCCAGATACACCAGTCCACGATGCACCAGCCAATGTGATGAAGCCTCGTTCAGTTGCGTGACTGCCAGTACCAGCAAAACGAATAACAACACCGTAATCACATGCGGAATGGGAAGAGCCATACTTAAAACGCTGGCCAAAAATATTATCGTTACCGATCGACCATCGAAAAAACGAGCCACACCCCCCAGGTATAATTGATAAAGGACAATACCCATCGAGGCTTCCGCCAGACAACGAATCATCAGCGGCCAACCGCCCCACCACATACCCAGGTCACCCTTGATCAACTCAATAGCGATAATCACGATCAACCCGAGTATGAAGACCAATATCTTCCTAGCTCGATTAACCCCATGCACAAATACCACCAAGAAAGGAACCAAAAAATAGGTAAACCACTCAGCGCTTATCGACCAGGAGGGTTCATTCCAGTAACCCGCTGCTGGAAACCCCTGCAATAAGAAAAGGTTAGAGAGAAATGAGAGGAATGTTCTTCTGTGGCCAAAACCCAACTCCTGAATCAACTCTGGATTATTGGCATTAGCAAGCACGGTGAGATAGACCAGTTGAAAAGCCAAAAACACTAGCAGCATGAAAAGGTGCAGAGGATAAATTCTGGCAAAACGCGCCAACATAAACTCCTTATAAACAACACCAGTCAAGCCTCTACTAAACCGCTGACAGTAAACATGCGACAAGACAAAGCCACTCAGAATAAAAAACAAATCCACGAACAGGTATAACTTGGAAATAGCAAGACCAGGTAAAAAACTATGGAGATCTGGAAAGACAGTGGCAATAAAGTGATGGAAAACAATCCCCATTGCGGCGATACCACGAAGGGATGTCAAACCGACAATGTTGACACTCTTAGGAGACATATATTCCTCCGGCGCAAGATCTCAATAAGTAATATTCACTATCCCATTTCAACGGAAACCATCTTACCATTCAACGCCTTTAGACAGTGTCTCAGAAATTGAATCACAAACTTTTTATGCATGGGATTCACAAGTATATGATTCGTCTCAACCACATACTTTAGTTCTAATTAAGTCGCGAAAAGCAATACCTTTAAAAACAGCCGTGTATTGCACGAATAATAGTCAGGCTCGCTGACTGAAAAAAGAGGCCCTAATCGCAGACCTCATAAGCCATGCGAGTAAAATGCTCGCAATACTTTTTCGACGAATAATGCTGTTCAATGTACCTCCCGCCCTCTTTTCCTAGCGACTGGGAATATTCTTTATTGCTCAAAAGAACTCGCATTTGATTGACCAAACCGTCTACATCCTCCTTCTCAAATAAAAGGCCATTAACACCGTCAGTAATCAACCCAGGAATGCCGCCCACATTACAACCGATAACCGCTTTTTCAGATGCCATAGCCTCCAGCAAAACCCTACCCATCCCCTCCTCTCTTGACGGAAGGATAAAACAATAACAATTTAAAAAATATTCACGCAATTCATCGTAATACATAGGCTTTAAAAACTTTATTCTTGAACTCCATTCACCTAACCTGTTATTGGCCTCTCCAATTAAACGATGTCCGATTAACAACAGCTCCATTTCCGGAAATTCATTTTCAATACGCTCAAAAGCTTGCACCAGAAGATCAATACCCTTTCGATGGAAAGGATAGCCGACAAAAAGGATATAATTATCCATGCGCTTTTTGCGCTCTGAAAAGTAATGTGTAGGTACAAAATCATGAAAACAAAAAACCTTCTTTTGTTGATATTTAATCTCAAGATTATCACGTTGATTTTCAGTCAAAAGTTTAATTCCATCTGTAAACCTTAATGTGAACGCTCTTAGCAATTTAAATAGGAAAATCTTAGCCCTTGCTTTAAAGCTATCACCCATCTCCATTAATATCGCTTCTTGCATATTACTGTTATTTAGCTCTACTATTAATTTTGAACCCAATGCCAGCTTTAAAAACACACCAATAAATCCGGTAAACACCGGGTCGTAACAAATAATAAGATCTACTTTTTTCTTCTTGTTAAACGCCAGCGCTGACTTTGCAATAAAAATAATTTTTGATAACTTTCCTGGCACCTTATTTTCATGTATATCCGCCTTAAAGGTGAAGTCACCCATTGAATACTCACGAAACTCAGGATTATTGGACCAACTATAAACTTCTCCCTGAAATGATTCCGATAACATCAAGTATCTTTCTTTAAAATCGAACTTATCCGGCCTGGATGTTGGCCCGGAGAATATACAAATTACATTCAATTTTTTTTGTGTTTCGTTCATTATCTTTGCCTTATAACTAAACTTTACTCGTGGTAACAGTGCTAATTGATTGATCTAAATTGGTATTTGAATACCGTATGATTATCGCGTACATGGTAATCCAAATTGGAATATGAGGATAATAAGCCACTGAAATAAATGCCCCTGAAACTGCATACGCTGCCATAGCCGCAATTAATGAATTGCTCAGTAAACGCACCAATTCATCTTGTTCATCTACCCCGGTAGTTTTCTTTCTCAAAACATAAAGTTTCAGCGGGGCATAAATCATAGCGTAAGCATAAAACATAATACCTATAAGCCCAAGCTCTGGAAGTATCTGAAAATAAAGCGAGTGTGCGGATCGCCCAACAAGTGACTTTTCGTTTCTTGTCCACCAAGAGGTCTTTCTTTGGTAATTGGCGGTTGTATACATAAAATTTCCCGCACCAATACCGACTAAAGGCTTGTCCTTAAACATTATCCAGCCCATTTCCCACGTTCTAAATCGCTCAATACGCGTTTCATCATTCGGGTCGCTAATGGAGTTAACTTCATCGATATAGCCACTTGGCAGCACCCCCATGACAAGAATACCTGCGGTCATGGCTATCAAAAAACTATAGAGAGCAATTTTCACACGACTTTTTGAAAGCCACCAAATCACCAAAATGGCGGCTAATAAACCTAAAAAACCCCCTCGTGATGTAGTAAAAATAATCCCCACCAGTATTAATATGACTGTTAGGTAATAGAAATATTTTAGTTTTTTACTAAGATCAAGTTGTTGTGCGGCGTAAAAAACAAAAGGCAAGCCCATCGATAACGCCAATGCCGCATCATTAGGATCGTTGGTAAAGTCGCCAGGGCCCCGGGGTGCATTCTTAATAGTTATAATGGCCATAAAGAAGTAAATTACACACCACCAGTGGAACAGACCCTTTATTTGACTGCCCGACTTAAAAACCAAATACAACATGACGCACTGAGGAAAGGTCTGGAACATCCATTTTATGGCTAGCTTAAAAGATGCCGGACTAATTGCTCCAATTCCCACCAAGCCAAACATCACCCCCAGCCAAAATATTAAACCCACTGGAGTTTTTAATAATGAAATTTTAAAATTAAAAAAACCATAAATGGTAACAATGAGAAATAACACGCCCACCCAGGGAACAATTCCCATCCCGGGAATATTATCCTGAGGTCTAACATAGTAACAAAAAAGATAGGCATACATTAACGTCACTACATATTTCGGGTACTCTTTAGCAGCGATATTATTTAATACCTTATGCTTCATGTTTCGACCTCATTACGACGACGTAACATTAAATAAACTTTCTTTATATCTTCTTTATCCAGCAGCACATAGCACGAGAGATAGGCACTAACTCCAAGTAATATTTTTACAGTAATGACCGCCAATAAACCCCAGTGATATTCTTGCAATAGAGGGTTTACCAACATAATCGTTATGGTCATCATAAAGCAACTTATCGCTGTCACAGAAACTGTATCGAAAAATTCTTTGATCGTTATTTTTAGACAATCAAATAGAGTGACGAATAAATACAAATTGCCAATAGGCACGGAAACCGCCCAGCCTATTAACATACCGTTCAACCCCCACTGCACCCCCACCAACATGGCAACAGGAGAACTTGCCGCCATAATAAGCTGATATTTTAAACTGGCTTTTGGCCTACCCATCCCTTCCAATAAAGTGGGAATGAGTATCACCCCACCAATAACAATATTCACCAGGCAAATAATTTGCATTGGAAATACAATAATCAACCACTTCTCACCCAGTATTAACGGAATGAATTCTGCAGCAGTCAAGGCAATACCAAGAAACATCGGTGCAATTATCATAAAAAGAAAACGATTCATTGAAAGAAATAGTCTCTTTACTTTAACCCGATCCTCTTTAATGTGTGAAAATGCTGGAAATGCTATTTGCGAGAAAATTTCACCCACTTTCTGCATGGGCATTCTTGCTAAAATTCTTGCCATTTCAAAATGACCTACGGAAGTCTTTCCCATCGTACTACCAAGAATAATTGTCGGCCAATTCATATTTAAATATGAAGCCAGGCGGGCAGCCATAACACTGAAGCCAAAAGCATAGAGCGGAAGAACGGTTTTTATATTTTTCGGCCTGCCTGGAATATATCCAGCGACAACCATATAAGCGACAAGTAAAAACATTTCAGCCCCGACAGTAGATAATACCAGAGCCCAATACCCCCACCCCAAATAGACCATATACAGCGTCGACGCTATTACCATGACGTTTGAAACCATTGATATCAGCGCAATTGCCTTGAACCTTAACTTCCTTGCCACCAATGCTCTCGGTACAACACTTAAAGGAGAGGCAATGACTATGAGGCCCGCTATACGAATAATATTTTCAAGTTCTTCTGATGCATAGTAAGAAGCGATATAAGGAGAAGAAATAAATAATATAAAATAAAACAAAAAGGCAGTTACGAAACTCGTCCAAAAAACATTCGCTTTATCATAATCATAAAGCTCCTTCTTATTAATCAGTGCCTGACTTAAACCCATGCCGGATAGGGTTATAAATAAACCGGTAAATATTCCTGAAATCCCTATAAGACCATAATCATCGGGAGTGAGTATTCGGGCAACCCATATAGTTGACGACCATGAAGCTATCTGCACTACAAGGCGTGTTGAAGACTCCCAGGCAAAGCCCTTGATTATTTTTTTATTAAAATTATCCATCAATCATTTATATCCAGCAGCAAAAAACAGTTAAAAAATTAATATTAGCGCCTGTATATACTGTCTTTAAAAGATTCAATCCATGTTGCATACATAATAAAGTCCTCTTTTGTATCTGGGAACCCAAACCTTGGCATCGAGTACTGCATACTGGCATCCGTCATATCAACATTTGCCGGAACAGCGCTCACCGCACCTAAAAAACCCATCTCTCGAACAAGGCCTTCCTCTCTCAGTGTGAAATCCTGGCTCCTTCCCACCGGGTAACAAAAAACATTTGCCGGATCGGTCAAATTTTCAGACAGGTCTTGCTTTGATCGAGATATCTCTTCTTTAGATTTTTCATCATTTTCACGACTTAAAAATGGATGACTATAGGTATGCGGACCAACCCTCATCCCCGCACGTTCCATATCTCTCAAACGAGACCATGTTGTTGCACGATATTTTTCAGGCGCAGCTTCAGGAATTTCAACTTCAAGCTTTACTGACAACAAAGCTATATTTTTTTCAATACTATCAATACTAAGATTTGACATATCAAATATTATTTTGGATGCTTTTTCATATACTCCATAGCAATCAAAATCTAGATGAGGATAATGGTTACCCAGCGTTTTTATTGTATTGGCCGATGCATTTTCCAGTAAAAAATTAATCTTTGCATCCCAAAACCATAACTGCTCATTAATAAAACCGGAGGTTACGAAATATGTTGCAGGGCAATCATAACAAGCAAAAACTAATCCTGCCGCCTCAACTTGATCCCAATATCCATCATCCAAACTAAAAGCAACAGATTTTTCTGGCAACGGTTCATTGTCAGCAATTGCCTGGGCAATATCCTCTATAGATACAAAGTTAAATTTATGCTTACGCAAAAATTCCATCGCGAAAAGCAGTAATTTTAAATCATGCCCATTGATCCCTATTTCATCGCATTTAAACCTATGCAGCATAAAAATAGGAACATATTGTCGAAATACCTTTCCTCCGACATTAACTATTGGGCCAAGTGCCATGGTATTAATTATTAATTTTTTTATCATTGACTCGATTTATCCCACTTGATTTCAGCCAGAACATTTATTACTTCCCGTATATAAACCCTATCAATATCTTGCGAACAATCATCGGCGCATGCAATAGAAAAAGTAATCAATGCAGCCTGTGGCTCATTGGTCAACTCAGCGGATAGTTGTAACAATTTTGCCATAAACCCAGATGTTGTATAATTGTCACCAATTCGATAAACCCAAAATATTTTTCTCGCCTGACCTGCCACTTCAGCAATCGTAACTGCCAATCTATTATTATCTACTTTCTCAGTAATACTCTGCCCGAGTACTATCTCAGGAGGGACTATTTGATTAGCCCCATAAATCAACTCCTTCCCTTGAGTTTGTTGATTGTAAATTAAAGCAGTAATCACTGTAGCTTTACCACCAATCCTGGAAATCCATTGTTGCGCAATATCGTAACCTTGATAATCTGGCAACCAATACGGCCGGGCCTCTTTATTAACTATGATATCTTCCGGCAATATCATTCCACGGACTGCGTTTTCAATCTTATCAACTGACTTATAAGCATATACTGGCAATATTGCGGATATAAACAACGTTAATGCTGTCACCACAATAATATTTCTATACGTTTTACCGGTTACACCTATATCGGAATTTTCACCCTCAAGCTTTCCTGTATCTTTTACATGTGAAAGATATGGATCAAGCCAACGCATTAGCATGAAAAAAGCAAGCAATACAAGTGCAAAAATAAACCAACCAAAATTGCTATGGTCGTTAACCAAAGGATGTTGCAAATTCGTATAATGGCCGACTAAAACCAATAAGAATATTCGAATCCAGTTTGCTATTATCGAAAAGGATGCAATAAGAACAATACAAAACAGTCGAGAATATCCCCTCAAATAATTAGCGGCATAAAACAAACCAATTACCAGGCCCGATATCAAATAGTTTTGTCCCGAGCAGCCCCCGGCAATCTCCACAACACCTGCAGTTAAGTGGATCTGGAACCCACTAATAAATGCCGGAATCTCTAACAAGGCTAAACCTTTTTCAACGACTATTACGGCCATCGTTCGCAGGGGGATGCCCAACACCCCCCAAACAGGAATAGTGAAGTAACAAAGCAAAAAGGGAAATAGAAAGCCTCGAGCTATTGCCCAGCCCAACACCACAAAAAACCAGGAAAAGAGAATTACCGGAAGAAAAATTTGACTCAACAATTGAGCTTGGGTGACATAACCGGCATACCAGGCAAGTATTGCGGGTATTATTATAAGGAGTGCAGGAAGGCAGGGAGACACGGCGCTTATTGAAATTGACCTTACCGTCTTCCATATTAAGTAAGCCGCCATAACCAGGACAAGGTAACTTGAAGAGTATGGCTCATCAGGATTCATCCAACGTTGATGCAATGTTGCCAGTGTTGGCCAAAAAAGAGCCGTAAACACCACAGCGAGCCCTGACAGTAAAATCGCTATTGGCTCACGAGCTATCAAACTCTTCACATTGACAATCCATTAAACAGTGTTTGTGCTAAGATTAAAGCAGCTGAATACAAGCGCTTAACTTAAACCGGAAACAAATCCTTTCATGCTTCCAAATCCTATAAGTCAGCCTGACAATAATAGCCCACAAAGCACAACTATTACACACGCAATCACTATCGATGTTGAGGATTATTACCATGTGGCCGCCTTTAACGATGTGATAAAGCCAGCGGACTGGGCCACTCTACCCTCTCGGGTAGAACTTAATACAAACCGCATACTTGAACTCTTTGACGAAAAAAAAATCAAAGGAACTTTTTTTATTCTAGGATGGGTAGCCGACAGATACCCCAATATAGTTAAATTGATCAGCGATCAAGGACATGAAGTTGCATCCCATGGATACAGCCACCAATTGATCTACCGTCAATCACAGAATACCTTTCTGGAAGAAACCAGAAAATCCAAAGACATATTAGAAGACCTTATTCAAAAGCCCGTCACAGGTTATCGTGCTGCCAGTTATTCGATCACTCGAAAATCCTTGTGGGCTGTAGATGTGCTACTCGAACTGGGGTTCAAATGGGATTCAAGCATATTTCCTGTACATCACGATAATTATGGTATTCCCGGAACGCCCACATCAGCTTATTATCTGCGCAACTCATCCGGCGAGGCACTGTTGGAAATACCGCTTACTGTCGCTACTTTCGGCAATACCTCTGTGCCCGCCGCTGGTGGAGGCTATTTCCGCCTCTACCCCTATTTTCTCTCCCGTTATTTATTTAACCGAGCGACTCAAAATAGAGCCGGCGTTTTCTATCTGCACCCATGGGAGATAGACCCAGAGCAACCAAGAATTCCCGGGGCAAGCTTATTTTCTAAATTTCGACATTACAATAATTTGGATGTTTGCCAACACCGACTAAATCGATTGCTGAACGACTTCAAATTTAGCACAATGTCTGCATTAATAGACCAGTTAAATATCGACTCCCTCCAAACCATCGAATTACAGAATTTATAAATGGAACTTCGCAGCCTGCTTTCCGACATCGATTCGGCCATAATCAATAACTGGGGAACGCTGGACACCTGTCCATGCGCAGATGAAATTTATAACTTAGCCGAAGTAATCGACCACTTGAAACCAAAAATTAAATCCCTAAAAAAACAAAAACAAGGCTTATCCCGCGCCTTTCGTGATTCCAGCTTATCAGCAACAGAAATTCTTAAGCTAAAAGAGGATATGCAGATTTTTAGCGTTGATTTAAAGCAACTCGAAAACAAGCGCAAGAATCATGAAAAAAAATTGCTTTCCCTTTTCAATAAGACATCACTGCAAGCCGATTTCCCAATCAGGTTTATGCATGAGACAACAGAGAGCATTGACAAAGTTATCCACGTAAAAATTGTCTCTGATGACTTTTCTGCAACTTGGGACGGCTATGTATCCAAACATCCCCAAGCATCAATTTACCACCTCTATAATTGGCGACATGTGATTAAAAACAGCTTTAATCATCACGGCATGTATCTTGCCGCAATAGATGAGTCAGGCCACTGCCGCGGAGTACTCCCCCTAATAAAACTAAGCAGTCGTCTATTTGGCACATTCACTGTATCCATGCCCTACTTTAATTATGGCGGCCCCATCGCCGACTCTAATGAAATTGAAAAAACATTACTTGAATTTGCAGCCACTCAAAATCTCCAGCAACCCATACAATATCTGGAAATTCGCGCGACAAAAAATTTAAATGACTGGCCCAAAAAAACTGATAAAGTCTCGATGATTCTCTCGCTGCCCGAGGAGCAATCACAACTGGATAAGCAACTTGGCACTAAATTAAGAGCACAAATTAACCAGGCAAAGAACCACGATCTACAAGTTAAGCTTGGGTCTATTGAGCTTTTGAACGACTTCTACACGGTCTTTGCGGAAAACATGCGCGATCTGGGCACACCAGTCTATTCAAAAAAGTTCTTTAGCAATATTTTTACTGCATTCGCCAGCCAGGCAAGTCTGGCAATAATATACAGCAATAAAAAACCGATCTCTGCTGCCTTTTTAATCGGCTATCGGGATATGCTGGAAATTCCCTGGGCATCTACACTTAAAAGTCATAATAAAATGAATGCGAATATGCTGCTATATCGAACGGTTCTCGGTTATGCAATTGACTCTGGGTACCAGTATTTCGACTTTGGCCGCTCCAGCATGAATGCCAACACCTATCGATTTAAAAAACAATGGGGCGCAAAAGCCCAACAACATCAATGGCATTATTGCTTAGCGGAAGGAAAACCCCTCCCCGGGCTCAATCCTGACAATCCGAAATTTAATTTATTAATAAGGGTATGGAAAAAAATCCCTGTAGTTATCACGCGTCTGATCGGCCCATCAATCGTAAAAAACCTTCCTTAAAAAATTTATTCCTGAAGAAAATAGCATGCAGGCTATAAAAACTGATAATTAATACTGATACCAGCACGCGTTTCATCATACTCGAGCACGTCCGTATGCGAGTTTCGCGTCTCATGAGAAACAGATGCGTCCACAGTGAACTTTCTAGTGAGATCATGACTAAAGATCAAACCGTAACGCTGAACGTAATAATCCTGCCTTGGGTTACCATTTCTAAAGGTATAATCTTGATAAGAAACATCAAAATCAATTGTTGACTGACGGGAAAGCCGGTAACTTAAATTTATACGACCACCTAACTCCAGGTTATCATCAGGTAGAATTTTATAACTCTCATCGACCATCAATACAGCCACGCTAAAAGTGCATAACTCACACACTACCTCTGTAGTATAAATCAACTCAGCGCTGGTAACTTCATAAATATCGACGCCACGACCTGCGGTAGTCGCATCGCCTAAATCAGTAAGGCCATCATTATTATTGCCTCTGGATGTATCCGTTAACTCCTGCAAGAGATCTAATTCCCATTGAGAACTGCCACTTACATAAATAAAATTCGCATTGACATAAGTGCCATCGGTATCTTCAAATCGATCTCGTTGTGATTCATTATACCCTAGCACAAAGCGATAACTTAAACGTGAAAGTTCGGCATTAAAACCAAGCCTCCCCGAATAATATTCATAATCATTAATACCATTATCAAAATTCACATCTTGATAGATGGCAGTAACATCAAAAGAATATATCGATGACAGGTCATGTCCCCAAACAATATCTCCACCCAAGCGGTCGGAATCCTGTTGACCGCTATCCTCGTAAGACACTCTTACATAGGACAAACTGGTATTTAAGGTGTCGACCGAGCCAATTCTTAGCCTCCACTCAGGTGACAATGTTGTAATTGAACGATTCTCTCTATTATCAGCATTGTCAGCAAATTGCTTGTCCCGAATGATATTTCTAACGCTATTGGTTAATGTCCAAAATAAAGAATTTTGTATTTGCTCATAAAATAATCTCGCATCACCGACAACTTCTGTCGAGTCTTGCTGGGTATCATCTTTATATTCAGTATAAAGCGCCCTGTAATCCACTTCGATTTGAATAGATTCACTTTCATGAGTCACTACAATCCCGCCACTTATGCCTGTGATGTAATCTGAATCACCATTATCTGCCCTCTTTTGCGCATTATCTGTATGCTCAACACCAACGCCAGCGTCAAACTCCAATTCAAAAGCAGCTAGTGGATCCATAATAAAAACAAGCGGGACCACAAAGTATAATTTTTTTCCGAACTTCAAAATCCTCTCCCGGTAAAATTATTATTCGTTATTAAATATCAAGCCCGCGAACTTATCTTCGCCTACCGCATCAACACCGGACATAACCTGCTCAGCTGTTACCTTGCCAAAAGGGACAACTAAAATAGCCATATCAACATTTTGAGATATAATTCGAGGAACAGAAGAATCACTTACTGGCGGAACATCAATAACAATGAATCTATCGTCATAACGAGATTTCAATGTGGAAAGTAGGTTTCGCATTCTTGAAGAAGCCAATCTTTCTACCGCCGTGTCGCCTAAAGAACCCGGTGGAATAACTCTAACTCTGGAAATTCCAGAAGAATAAATAATATCCTGCAAGTCCAGACTGTCATTATCAAGATAATCCATAAGGCCATAATCGCTAGTCGACTTAAGAATTTTATCAGAAAAGGAATCTTCTGAATTTGCATCTATATATATCGCAGTTTTCTTTTCATCCAGAGCGAAAGATGCCGCCATATTCATGGCAACAAAACTTGCACCCCCGCCTAAGCCCAAAGAACTTACCATTAGAACGAAATTTTTGCCGTCACTTTTTTGTAATAGCTTTGTTCTCAAATCGCGAAATATTTTCAAAACATTCCGCTGTTTCATCCCCGGGTAGATGATTTTAAGTGCTGACAACTCATCCTGAGTTTTTAAGACAACATCTTCCATGCTGGAAATTGTCTCCGAACTACTTAACGCAACACCGTGTGTTAACTCTATTACAGAACTCTTTTTGTTTTCGTCCATATCATTCACTTATAGCGCCCCACTTATATTCCAGAACACCAGCGCAGCATAGGTTGCCAAAAATACGATTGATCCAAGAATAATTATTAACATATCCGCCTTCTGCAAACGGCTGATGACGGGTGAATTTATATGAGGAATCACACCTAACAACTGTATATTCTCTGGTAAACTTTGAACAAGCTGCATAGGAGAACGCAAACGAGGATCCACCAGAACATACAAAATCATTAGACCAATTACTGAAAACAGGGCAATGAATGGGCCAAGCACTGCAAAATGAATAAAATGCAAGCCGGATGGATTTAACGGGTAAACTGCAGGCTCCTGAATCTTAAAACTTACTCCCTGCCCTTCTACATCCAGGGTCATTGAAAGCCTAGCCTTCTCCTTCCTGCCGAGCATCTCTTCGTATATCTCCCTGGTAACATCATAATCCCTTACCAGTTCAGACAATTCAGCTTCATGTGAAGCAACACGCTGAGCGCGTAAATATTCATCCTCTAGCATTTTCTTCATTGAAGAGAGTCTGCGACGCTGACTTCTTAAATCCACCTCTATCTCTGCCTGTCGCCTTCTAAGCTCTTCGTACAATGGATTCTCAAGATTGTCAGAGGAAGAACTCGATGCGACATAACCCTCATCACTCATCGCCTCAATAACCAGTTCAATCGCGGAAATTTGCTCTTTTATCGCCACGATATCAGGATAAGTTTCTTGATAGCTCAGCCGATAAATATCAAGCTGTGAGCGAAGACTTTCCAGCCTCTCCTCCTGATCTTCTATTTGGCTTCTATTCTTTTGTAGTTTCCCTTCATTCTTAAGTTGCCGCTTCAACGAGCTTTCTTTAGATTCGGTTTCATCAATGGTCAATTTAATTTCTTCTATTGCCAACCTTAATTGATTTATTCGTGCATTAACGGTATTTTCATTTCCATCCAGATTTTTTGACTTAAAGTCTTTTAAATTTCTTTCGGCAAGAATAAGCTGGTTTTTATACGAAATCACCTGCTGATCTATAAATTCATAGGCATTCCGGCTCTCTGTCCTTCTGCTATCAACCGAATTTCTTATAAATTCATCAACGACTATATTAAGAACTTTAAATGACAAGTCCTGATTTTCATTAAAATATGTAATTCGAAAATAACTCTGACCTTCACTTTGAACAGAAATCGTTCTACGCAAATTCTTTATTACCTGCCTCTGCGTCGCCGGAGGATCCATGGATGACATCAATCCGGCGCTTTCTGCCACCTTGGTTAAAATTTTTCGCGTATAAATTATATCTGCCGCTTTCTTGGATAAATCCAAAGTAGTGACTTCCGCCGTCCCCTCAAGAAGTGGTTTAATAATGTTTGTAACATCGGCATACAAAGCTGTACTCGTTTCATATTTCTCAGGCCACAAGTACCCCACAGTAAGAATTGAAAATGTGAGAAAACCACATAAGAAAAAAAGCTTTATTTTTAAGCCTAGTATTTCTCGCCACACTGCATGAAGCAGCTCTAGATATAACGTCGTTTCCATTAACTACAACAGCCTCAAAATGAACGTTCGGGTACGGTGACTATATCAGAGGGGAGTAACATATAATTTGTTTTAAGATCACCTTCTTGTAATATCTTTTCCAGGTACACAGGGTATATTTTTACATCTCCCGCAATTCTTCGATAAAGCTTTGCGCCGTTCTCTTTCGCGAATTCATTGGTTCCCCCTGCCAAAAGAACCAGATCGAGAACCGTCATTCCCTTCCGATAAGGTACTGATTGAGGGTTCAAAACAGCACCAGTCACTCGAACTCTTTGTTGAAAATCTGAGCTACTGGGATTGGTAACAATGACTGTTACCTGAGGATTTTTAATAAAGACCTGTAATTGCTCGGTAATCTCTGCGGATAAATTCTCCGTCGTTTTATTGGCAACAAGTACATCACCAATCAACGGCATTGAGATTTTTCCATCTGGTCGAACCGGCACATCCAAAGACAGCTGCTCGTTCCCCCAAACCTGAATCCTCAATTCATCACCCACCCCAATCCGATAAGGTTCCTGACTATAATCCAATATGTCATCTGGCATCATCATCGGCGCATCGGTGGATGAACACGCGGCCAATATCACCACAGCCAGTGACGTTAATATTTTTTTGATATTCATAAGATTGACTCTCCGCATCTCTATAAATACTTGATTAGCTGGCATCGGGATAACTATCTGACACCCTTTCCTAACAAGATCACCTCTATACTCTGCACCACAATTAGCACATCGAGCATAAAACTATAATTTTTTACATAATAAAGGTCGTATTTTAGTTTATTCGCTGCATCTTCAACAGATGCGCCATAGGAATAATTTAATTGTGCCCAGCCCATTAAGCCAGGTTTAACCCTATGGCGCTCATGATAAAAATTAATCTGCTCATTCAACTCGCCTACAAATTCAGGCCTCTCCGGTCTGGGACCAACAAAGCTCATATCCCCTTTGAGCACATTATAAATTTGTGGCAACTCATCAAGCCGGGTATTGCGAATAATCCCCCCGACCCTGGTGATTCGAACGTCATTTTCACTGGCCCAGACCGCTTTGCCGGCCTTCTCGGCATCATGGCTCATACTTCTGAATTTATATATCCAGAATAACCCCCCATTCAAACCAACCCTTTGCTGCTTATAAATGACCGGAAATCCACTTTCCATAGCGATCGCCACCACAGTCAGGATCATAAAAG
The DNA here is from genome assembly GCA_030622755.1 of Aestuariirhabdus sp. GTDB lineage: Bacteria > Pseudomonadota > Gammaproteobacteria > Pseudomonadales > Aestuariirhabdaceae > Aestuariirhabdus. The sequence continues at coordinate 35,087 of JAUXFT010000004.1, forward strand.
GCCACATCAATAACAACAGAACTACGCTGACGGAAATATCAAAAATTCTTTTTGCGACGTCTCTTGCCTGACTATATTTAAAGCCGTTACCAAAAACCATCCAACCCTGGTAGATTTCTGCCAGTTCAATACAGCCAAACTCTCTTTCATAAAAGGTTACCGCCTCGGTAACCTTTATTCCTTTCATCTTACACTCAAGCAATTCATCCAGGGGGAAATAATTACCCTTGCCCTTTCTTCTTTCATCAACAGCAACAACCACCTCATCGATTTTTCTGTCGCGCGCCAATTCATAAATACCAACAACCGGATTAATAAGTAATTCACTGGAAAGACGGGTATTTTCATATTCTGTTGGAATATAACCAACCACATCAAAGCCAAGATGGTAATTGTTTTGTATTGCCTTATGAATAAGCTGGGCTTTATCCCCCGCACCCAGCACAAATAATCGTCTCTTTAGTTTTGAATTATCCACCACAGAGTAAAATACCCGGCGAATAACTAATACCGCCAGCAGAGAAGCCATAACCACCTCAAATAACATGGCCGTTTGAAACCCTAACTCAGTGATTAAATTAAACAGCATTAAACATAACAGCCCTCCCAGCAAGCAGTAACTCACCACCGTTCTTACCGCCATACTAATAAAGCTTTCAACCAGACCGGATTCATACACTCCCATCGCCAATGTAGAGATCATCATAATAGACGCATAGCTCAGCGCCCCCCAGACCATGACCGACTCAGGCACCGCGGGATTGCCGAAAAAGAAATACCACGCAAGGAGATAGCTACAGGCATATAAGGTAATGAACTCTACCAATGCCAGAACAATATAGGGGGAGCGTATGTAATGATTAAAAATTCTGATATGTGCCAACATCCAGTCCTTATGCAGTTCTTCCTGATCCAGCTCGGTCTTCTATTATTCTACCCATCAAAGAAGGGCACAAACTTTAAACGCCAAATCAGCGTAAATATTGAAAATTGACATCACTGGCTATTTACTTCAAAGCCTTAACCCTTTAATTTTAGTACATATATTATTATTTTCAGAGCGATGATGGCGTGAATTATGCCACTTCATCCATGCACATGCTTTAAGCCTAGGCCATATTTATGTCTTTTTCACAAAATCCGCTAAAATGCGCTTATCCACCCTCTCTCCCCGCATGGAAAGCACTGCAAACCGAGGCTCAGCAAGCCAGGACAAAAACGCTGAAAGAGTATTTTTCAAACTCCCCCTCTCGGACTCATGAGCTGAGTTATCAGCTATCTTCACTGTCCATAGACCTTTCCAGACACCATATTGACCAGCGCATCATTGGCAAATTATTCGACCTTGCCGATGAAAGCTACCTTACTGATGCCATCCGTGTTTTATTTTCTGAACAAGCCAGCAACCACACCGAGGGCCGCGCCGCATTGCATATGGCGCTCAGGGGGCACGTTGGCCCACCAGACTTTATTGATGCCGTGCAAAGCTGCCATGAAAAAATGGCTGCAATCGTTGATGCCTTACACCAACAACACTGGCTCGGCTACAGCGGCAAAGCCATCAACACGGTCATCAACATTGGCATCGGCGGTTCGGATCTCGGCCCGCGGTGCGTTTATGAAGCGCTTCACCCCTATCATAACCCGATATTAAGCCTCAAATTTGTTGCCAATATTGACCCCGCAGACCTTGCCGATACGCTTAGCAATAGCGACCCTGAAACCACCCTGTTCATTATCGCGTCGAAATCCTTTACCACCCCGGAAACCCTAAGCAATGCACTGGCTGCCCGGCAGTGGCTACAAGAGAGCGCAGGAACGGATACGGATATTTCAAATCATTTTATTGCTATCACCGCTCGCACGGATCGGGCACAGAAATTCGGCATTAACGAAGACAATATTCTCCCTCTCTGGGACTGGGTCGGCGGGCGCTTTTCACTCTGGTCAGCGATTGGCTTACCCATTGCGCTGGCTACCAGCTTTGATATTTTCAAGCAACTGCTAGCCGGCGCCGCTGAAGTAGACAAACACTTTTCAGAAGCACCTTTACGAGAGAATATTCCAGCGCTACTGGCTTTACTTGAAATATGGTATGTCAATTTTTGGGGCTGCCAAAGTATCGCCGTACTCCCCTACGACCATCATTTGCGCCTACTGCCCGATCATTTGCAACAATTAACCATGGAAAGCAATGGCAAATGTGTTCGCCGGGACGGTACACCTATTGACTATAACACCGCCCCGGTGCTGTGGGGCTCCGCGGGCACCATCGGCCAGCACTCCTTTCATCAAATGCTGCACCAGGGCACTCAAATGATTCCCGTAGATTTTATTCTGCCCCTGAGCAGTCATCAGCCCAACCAGGCACAACATGCTCAAATGGTCGCCAACTGCCTCGCCCAGGCCCAGACCTTAATGGAAGGCCTGACCAGCACTGAAGTCGCCAACAATCTCGCCGCTGAAGGTGTGGACGCCAGCACCATCGAGGCACTGACTCCGCACAAGGTTATGCCAGGCAACAGACCATCCACCATCATCACCACCGCCAAGCTCACCCCACAATCGCTGGGCTCACTGATCGCCCTCTACGAACACAAAACATTTACCGCCAGTGTAATTCTGGGTATTAATGCCTTTGACCAGTGGGGCGTCGAACTCGGTAAGAAAGCAGCCGCCTCTATTTATGATGCGCTGGTGAACCCTGGCACTCCCCCTGCTAATCCGGCCACCGCCACCGCTATTGATCAATATTACCAACAGCATCAATAACCCTGACTTTACTGCTATTATTGACAGCTAAAGTTAACCATAATCTGGAAAATAATATGAACCCTCAGGAAAATCCAAATGTAGCAATCATTGGATTGGGCTATGTCGGCCTGCCCCTTGCCGTTGCATTTGGAAAAGTCCTTAACTGCACCGGGTTTGATATTAACCAACAGCGTATCAATGAGCTCATGGACGGCCAGGACAGTACCCTGGAAATCACCCCCGAAGAGCTATCAAGCGTCCAACAATTGACCTTCACCTCAGATACGCAGCAACTTAAACACTGCAATATTTATATCATTACCGTCCCCACCCCTATCGATCAAAGCAAACGCCCGGATCTAACCCCGCTGATTAAGGCATCCGAACTGGTCGGCTCCGTCATTAACCGGGGCGATATTGTTATCTATGAATCCACCGTTTACCCCGGCTGCACAGAAGAAGTCTGCCTGCCTGTTGTCGAACAACAATCAGGGCTGGTATTCAATCAGGACTTTTTTGCCGGTTACAGCCCCGAGCGTATCAATCCCGGCGACAAGGAACACCGGGTCACCAATATCGTCAAGGTCACTTCAGGCTCCACCGAAGAAATATCTCTGGCCGTCGATGCGCTGTATAAAAAAATCGTCACAGTCGGCACTCACCGGGCCAGCAGTATTAAAGTAGCCGAGGCATCCAAGGTCATTGAGAACACCCAGCGAGATGTTAATATCGCCTTGATTAATGAGTTGGCGACAATCTTTGATCGACTGGACATCAGTACCGAAGATGTTCTTGCCGCCGCCGGCACTAAATGGAATTTCCTGCCATTCAAACCCGGCCTTGTGGGCGGGCACTGCATTGGTGTCGACCCCTATTATCTTGTCCATAAAGCCGAACTGGCCGGCTATCACCCCGAAATTATTTCTGCCAGCCGCCGAATTAATGACAACATGGGCACCAATGTTGCCGCACGCGTTATGCACTTAATGACCCAGAGTCGTCTGCATATCGTTGACTCACGGATTCTGGTGCTAGGCCTGGCTTTCAAGGAGGATTGCCCGGATTTACGCAATACCCGGGTACTCGACATCATTGATGAACTGGTAAGCTCGAACGCCATTGTCGATGTCTACGACCCCTGGGTTTCCCGAGATGAGGCAAAGAAGCTATGCGGCATCGACTTGATCGACCAGCTAACACCCGCCTCCTATGACGCCATTATTGTCGCCGTTGCACACAGTGAATTTAAGGCTATGTCGGCAAGCTATATTCGCAGCTTAACTCGAGATGGCGGTATTATCTTTGACATTAAATACATACTGCCCCAGCAAGACGTGGATGGCAGGCTTTAATTTAACCCTGGGCCATAACAATTAAATTTTTTGAAGAGCGCTACTCATGAATATACTGGTTACCGGCACCGCAGGATTTATCGGCGCAGCACTTGCCAGCAAACTCCTTCAACGGGGCGACACTGTTTTTGGCCTGGATAATTTTAACGACTACTATGATGTTCAACTCAAAAAAGATCGCATCCGCAAGCTGACCCAGCACGACAATTTCATTAATTTCAATATGGACCTGCAAGACCGCCAGGGAGTGGAAAAAATATTTTCTGAACACGGACCAAGCCATGTGGTGAATCTCGCCGCCCAGGCAGGCGTTCGCTACTCGCTGGAAAACCCCCAAGCCTACATCGATTCTAATATCACCGGCTTCATGAACATACTGGAATGCTGCAGGAGCTATCCTGTTGAGCATCTGGTTTATGCCTCCAGCAGCTCAGTCTACGGCGCCAACACCAATATGCCATTTTCCGTCCACAACAATGTTGATCACCCCGTTAGCCTCTATGCCACCAGTAAAAAAACCAATGAGTTAATGGCTCATACTTACAGCCACCTGTTCAACATCCCAACCACCGGACTGCGTTTTTTTACCGTGTACGGCCCTTGGGGGCGACCCGACATGGCGCCTTTTATCTTCACAAAAAAAATACTCGCCGGTGAGCCCATCGACATTTTTAACTATGGCAACCACCGCAGGGACTTTACCTATATTGATGATATTGTTGAGGGCGTGATACGCACCTTAGACCATACCGCACAAGGCAATGCTCACTGGGACGGCATGAACCCGGACCCATCAAGCTCAGCATCACCCTATAAATTGTACAATATCGGTAGCAACAACCCGGTTGAGTTATTACACTTTATTGAAACACTGGAGAATTGTCTGGGTAAAAAAGCAGAGAAAAATCTACTGCCAATACAGCCTGGCGACGTGCCTGACACCTATGCCGATGTCACTTCCCTAATCAAGGATGTCGATTATAAACCTGGCACATCGATTGAAAAGGGCATTGAAATGTTCGTCAACTGGTATAAAGAATACTATCGAGTATAAAAAACTAAGCCTCGACCAGAGCTAATAATTCCTCTGTACGCTGGCGCATCAATGATTCATTATTTTTTGTTTCTACATTCAGGCGAATGACCGGCTCGGTATTCGACATCCTCAGGTTAAAACGCCAGTCGTCGAAGTTCATACTTAGACCATCTGTACGATCCACCTCATTAGCTTCAGCGGTATACGCCGCCTCAACCCGCTCAATAACCGCCTGGGGATCAACAACCTTGCGATTAATCTCACCGCTGCAGGGAAAAGCGATCATTCTCTCCTTGACCAGAGCCGACAGACTCAAGCCTCTCAAAGAAATTAGCTGAGCCACCAGCAGCCAGGGGATCATGCCACTATCACAATAGGCGAAATCCCTGAAATAATGGTGCGCGCTCATTTCACCGCCATAAATAGCATTTTCCAGTCGCATACGCTCCTTGATAAATGCATGCCCGGTCTTACTCTGAACAGCCTCGCCGCCATTACTTTCGACAATATCGATAGTGTTCCAGGTCAAGCGCGGATCGTGAACAATTTTCTGCCCAGGGTGGTCACGCAAAAACGCCTCGGCCAACAGACCAACCACATAATACCCTTCAATAAACTGGCCGCTCTCATCAAAGAAGAAGCAGCGATCAAAATCACCGTCCCAGGCAATACCAAGATCAGCACCATGTTCCTGCACCGCATTGATCGTCACTGTTCGATTTTCTGGCAACAAGGGGTTGGGGACACCGTGGGGGAAATTACCGTCAGGGTTATGATGTAATTTAATAAATTCAAAGGGCAAACTGGACGCTATACGATCAATCACATCACCCGCACCACCATTACCCGCGTTGACAACAATTTTCAGCGGCTTGAGCCTGGGTACATCAACATAGGAGAGCAAGTGATCGATGTAGGCCTCGGTAATATCCAGCTGAAAATATTCACCTCGCTTATCCGCATCAGTAAAATTATTCTCTTCAGCGAGTCGCTGGATATCAAACAAACCGGTATCACCACTAATCGGCCTGGCACCTTCACGAACAAATTTCATGCCATTATAATCTTTCGGATTATGGCTCGCAGTGACCGCGATACCGCCATCGACATCGGCATGAAAGGCCGCAAAGTAAATTTCCTCGGTGCCACATTGACCAATATCGTAAACATCAACGCCCGCATCCATCAAACCATTGGTCAGCGCCTGCTTGATCTCTACACTGGTTAAACGAATATCATGACCTACGGCGATTTTTGCCGGCTTTACCACTGCCGCATAGGCACGACCTATACGGTAAGCAATATCAGCATTGAGCTCATCGGGAACACGACCGCGCACATCGTAAGCTTTAAAACAACTCAGGGTATCTGGCATAAATCTCTACTAATTAATATGTTGATAAACATTTTCGTAAACGTAATTGGTCGCTTCAACAAAACCATCGACACTACCGCAGTCAAAACGCTTGCCTTTAAATTTATACGCCATAACACAGCCATTTTTAGCCTGGGTTAACAAGGCATCTGTTAACTGAATCTCACCGCCTTTACCGGCTGGAGTATCACGCAGGATATCGAAGATATCCGGGGTTAAAATATAGCGGCCAATAATAGCGAGATTAGATGGCGCGTCTTCAGGAGAAGGTTTTTCCACCATGTCATCAACGCGGTACAAATCTTCTTTCAAGGCTTCGCCGGCAATAACACCATATTTATGTGTTTGATCGGCAGGCACTTCCTGAATGGCGACAATGCTACAGCGAAACTGTTTATACAGCTTAACCATTTGCTCCATCACACCCTCTGTATCATTGATACACAAGTCATCGGAAAGCACTACACCAAAGGGCTCGTTACCGATCAGGGTTTCACCGGTCAGGATGGCATGCCCAAGGCCCTTCATTTCACGCTGGCGAGTCATGGTAAATCTCGCCTTGTCCAACACCTCACGAATGCTGGTCAAATATTCTTCCTTCGCTGTACCGGCAATCTGGTTTTCAAGCTCGTAGCTAATATCAAAATGATCCGTTATCGCACGCTTGCCGCGTCCGGTCACAAAAGCCATTTGGTTCATGCCGGCTTGAATAGCTTCCTCTACCCCGTATTGCACCAATGGCTTGTTCACCACCGGCAACATTTCCTTGGGCATGGATTTGGTCGCTGGAAGAAATCGGGTGCCGTAACCGGCCACGGGGAATAAACATTTCTCAATCATTTTCTTTCCACTTTTAGTTATAGTTAATGCTCAACTGCTACGACCGTAGACATCCTCAAAACGAACAATATCGTCCTCGCCAAGGTAGCTTCCACTTTGCACTTCGATCAACACCAGCGGTATAGCGCCAGGATTAGCCAGGCGGTGCTTGGTCCCCAGGGAAATATAGGTCGACTGGTCTTCCGTCAGAATAAACACCTCTTCCCCACGAGTTACTTCGGCGGTACCACTCACTACAATCCAATGCTCGGCACGATGATGATGCATTTGCAGGGACAAACGCTGACCCGGATTAACGATAATTCTTTTCACCTGAAAACGATCGGCAGTCACCAGTGACTCATAAGAACCCCAGGGGCGATACACCTGGGTGTGGGCACTGATTTCATCGCGCTGCGTTGCTTTCAAGTGAGAAACAATGGCTTTGATATCCTGCACCCGATCCTTCTCAGCCACCAACACCGCATCTGCTGTTTCTACCACCACTAAATTGTTAACGCCTAATGCGGCCACCAGACGAGAACTACTGTGAATATAACTGTCACCTGAATCGTGCAATATGACGTCGCCGGCCACCACATTACCACCCTCGTCTTTTTCACCAATTTCCCACAGAGTGGACCAGGCACCGATATCACTCCAACCGCAGGACAGCGGCACGACCACACCTTTATCGGTCTTTTCCATCACCGCATAATCGATAGAATCACTGGGGCAGGCTGTAAATGCTTGTTTATCGAGACGGATAAAATCCAGATCTTTTTCCGCTGCTTTATAGGCCTCGCTTACCGCCGCCAGTATCTCCGGGGCAAACGCTTGCAGCTCATCGAGAAAGGCCTGCCCCGACATCAAAAACATGCCGCTATTCCACAGGTAATTCCCGTCCTGGATATAGCCCTCAGCCACAGCCTGTACCGGCTTCTCCACAAATTCGGCGATAGTGTAGCTGCCGCCACCGATATCTTGCTGATCTCTGCGTATATAACCGTAACCGGTTTCAGGCGCCGTGGGCACAATACCAAAAGTCACCAGCTTGCCGGCCTTAGCCTGGGCAAGCCCCACCGTCACCGCGCGGGCAAAAGCATCAGCATCCTGAATGATATGATCGGCCGGCATCACCAGCATTGATGCATCGCTCTCCACCCCCACCACACGCATCGCTGCCACGGCGAGAGCAGGTGCTGTGTTTCTTCCTATCGGCTCAAGAATAATTGCATCGGGGCTAACATCCAGCTTACGCAGCTCTTCCGCCACCATAAACCGGTGCTCATCATTACAAACAATAATCGGCCTGGCACAGCCTTCAATGGCCTCAGCCCGCTTTACTGTTTCCGCTAACAGGCTTAAATCGCTGGTCAGTGGCAGGAATTGTTTGGGGTAGAGCTCTCGAGAAAGCGGCCACAGGCGACTGCCAACGCCACCGCATAAAAGAACCGGGACTAACATACTGTAATTCCTAAATAGTTAATGCTCAATAACACCCCCGCTAAACCATTGCCGTCATATTTGGGGGACAACAGATCCACTGATCGGGCTGCAAACAGCAATGCGGTCAAAAAATGCACAAATATTACCGACCAACTATTGCTTATTATTATTTATTACAAGTGTTCAATCCTATCGCAAGCACAGAAATATTCCCAGTGCTATCAACACCTTAAAATAGGCAATTATTCACTTATTAATCAACATCCTCTCCACATGGCTATAGACATGCTGCCACGATGAATTACAATTGCAGCTTGTTTATTACTGTCCCCAAGCTGGCGCACCTAAATACCCACTAACCGGAAGCCTCGTCTTATGCCGTTCAAAAACCAGAGCTCTTTCAGTAAAGAAGAATTAATTGCCTGTGGTCGTGGTGACCTGTTTGGCCCGGGTAACGCCCAGCTACCCTCCGACAAAATGTTAATGATCGACCGTATTACCACCATTAACTCCGACGGTGGCAGCAACGGTAAGGGACAGGTGATTGCCGAGCTGGATATTAACCCGGATTTATGGTTTTTTGACTGCCATTTCAAGGGTGATCCGGTAATGCCTGGCTGTCTCGGCCTCGATGCAATGTGGCAACTGGTGGGATTTTACCTGGGCTGGCGCGGTAATCCGGGGCGCGGACGCGCGCTGGGTGCCGGCGAAATTAAATTCACCGGCCAGGTTTTACCCGGGGCCAGCAAAGTCGTCTACCAGCTGGATTTTAAGCGGGTGATTGAACGCAAGTTGGTCATGGGCATCGCCAACGGCACCCTCGCCGTTGACGGCAAGGTCATCTATACCGCTGCCGACCTGAGGGTCGGTCTGTTTAAACCAGAAAATATGGATTTTTAGGCGCAAGCCCTGAATTACGAGGAATACCATGAAACGAGTAGTGATCACCGGCCTTGGCATTGTTTCCTGCATCGGCACTGACATCGACCAGGTACTGACGTCCCTGAAAGAAGGGAAGTCGGGCCTGCGCTTTCAGGAAACCTATAAAGAAATGGGCTTTCGCAGTCATGTCGCCGGCACCATAGATATTGACTTCAAGGAGCACATAGAACGCAAGCAATTGCGATTTATGGGCGATGCGGCCGCCTACGCTTATATTTCAATGCAGCAATGCGTGGCAGATTCAGGCCTAAGCGAAGAACAGGTTTCAAATCCTCGCACCGGTCTTATTGCCGGCTCCGGCGGTGCATCTTCCGCCAATCTGGTAGAAGCGGCGGATATTCTCAGGGAAAAAGGCCTGAAACGAATAGGCCCCTATCGAGTGACCCAAACCATGGGCAGCACTGTCTCAGCCTGCGTGGCCACCCCCTTCAAAATCAAGGGCATTAATTACTCTATCTCTTCTGCCTGCGCGACCAGCGCCCATTGCATCGGTAGCGCCATGGAGCAAATCCAGCTGGGTAAGCAGGATGTTGTCTTTGCCGGTGGCGGCGAGGAAGAACACTGGTCCCTGAGCTCGATCTTTGACGCCATGGGCGCGTTGTCCACCAAATACAATGACACCCCGGAACAGGCCTCACGCGCCTACGATGCCAATCGGGATGGTTTTGTTATCTCCGGCGGTGGCGGCATGATAGTGGTTGAAGAACTGGAACATGCCAAAGCCAGGGGCGCTAAAATCTACGCTGAACTGGTTGGCTATGGCGCCACCTCAGACGGCTATGACATGGTTGCCCCCAGTGGTGAAGGGGCTGTTCGCTGCATGAAACAAGCCATGGCTACGGTGGAAGGTGATATCGACTATATCAACTCCCACGGCACCTCAACACCCGCGGGCGACATCCAGGAACTCAAGGCTATCAAGGAAACCTTTGGCGATAACAGCCCGATGATTAGCTCAACAAAATCCCTGAGCGGTCACTCACTTGGCGCAACCGGTGTGCAAGAGGCTATTTACAGCATGCTGATGATGAAGCACAACTTCGTTTGCGCCTCGGCCAATATCGAGACGCTGGACCCGGCAGCCGAAGGCCTGAACATTGTTCGCCAGCGCAAGGACGATGTCACCATCAACCGCGCCATGTCGAATAGTTTCGGTTTTGGTGGTACCAATGCCAGCCTGATATTCCAAAAATATCAGGATTAGGCTTTTTCACCCCAATAACCTATCAAACAGCAACACCTCAACCGGCTCACCTTTCTCAAAGGTGAGCCCGGGAGGAATCACCACCAGGCAATTAGCCCAACTGGTAGAAGCCAGTACCCCTGAACTCTGATTGCTGTAACGCAGCACTTCCCTGCCCGTCGCTGTTTCCACCACCCTGGCCCGCACATATTCCTGGCGACTGCCGGCACGCCGGCAATCAAATCCCGCCGCCACCGTCATCGAACCGTTTTCAACATCCCGCTGGCCTGCGCAGGCCAGCAAATAGGGACGCGCTACCAGGCAAAAGGTAACAAACACTGAGGCAGGGTTACCCGGCAAGCCAAAAAACGGCACCTCACCTACAAGCCCAAACGCCAGCGGTTTACCCGGCTTGATGTTGAGCTTCCACAGTGCCAGTGAGCCCAGTGACTCGACGGCGGGCTTAACATGGTCCTCCTCCCCCACCGACACACCCCCCGAGGAAATCAGCACATCAACCTCCGCTGATAGATCTTGCAGCTGCTGCCGGGTACTGTCGAAACTGTCCGGAATAATCCCGCCATCCACCACATCGCAACCCAGTCGTGTTAACAGCGCGGCCAGCATAAAGCGATTGGAATTGTAAATCTGGCCATCGGATAGCGGCTGCCCCGGCTCAACCAATTCACTGCCTGTGGACACCACCCCCACTTTCAGGCGGCGGTATACCGGCACCTCGAGCGCACCTATGGAAGCCAGTAAACCGATATCCTGGGGTTGCAACTGCCGACCCCGGCTCAAGACCAGCGCTCCAGCGGCAATATCCTGGCCGCGCAGACGAATATGCTGTCCGGGCTTACACGCATCATCAACAATACGCAGTTGATCGCCTTCTCGCCGGGTATTCTCCTGCATCACTACGGTATCAGCACCCGCAGGGACAGGCGCCCCGGTAAATATTCTCGCCACCGTATTCGGTGTCAATACAGTGCCTGCCGCGCCCGCTACAATGCGCTGACTGATGGGCAGCAGCGTATTATCGTTGGCATCCTGATGGCGCAGTGCATAGCCGTCCATCGCACTGTTATCACAGGGCGGGACGTCAATCGATGACCGTTGATCCGCCGCCAGCACGCGCCCCAAACCATCGGCCAAGCGCACGATTTCCGTCGCCCGCACTGGCTTGGCGGCGGCCAGTATGACATCGAGGGCTTGCTCAATTGGCATCAGCGCCATACTTAATCGCCCTGTTGTCCAGCACGGGTTTTCAGCACCCCGACAAAATTACAGGGCCGACAACTACTGTCCAGTTGCTCGCGAATGATTTTGCCCCAGGCCGTTTCACAGGCGCCGGTTGACCCCGGCATACAAAACATCAGGGTCTCATTGGCCAGCCCCGCGATTGCCCGCGATTGCACTGTTGAGGTGCCAATTTCCTGGTAAGACAACTGCCTGAACAGCTCACCAAAACCCTCCACTGTTTTATCAAACAGCACGCTGACGGCTTCCGGCGTGGAATCGCGACCACTAAAACCGGTACCGCCGGTAATTAAAACGACCTGCACCGCAGGGTCGGCAATCCACCGGGACACGGTGGCACGAATACGGTAGATATCGTCGATCACTATTTGCTTATCGGCAAGCTGATGGCTATCGGCTTGCAACGCCTGCACCAGGAACTGCCCCGAGGTGTCATTTTCTTCAGTGCGTGTATCTGATACTGTCAATACGGCAATTTGCAAGAACTGTCGCTCAGCAAAGACTGCTTTGCTCATTTACTTCTCCTTCAAAAACTTGTTGAACTACTGCGCCAATAGAGGATCGCCAGGGCAACTGCCTGACGCCAAAGGTACTGCGGATCTTATCGCAATTGAGCAGCGGCCGGGGCCATTCGACATCCCGTTCGGTAGCAATATCCAGGCTCAGTTTCAACGCCTCCACATCGAGATACTGTGAAGCAACCGCCAAACTGGTTTCCGCAAACTGGTAACTGCTGATCGGATCAGAACTACTATAGTGATAAGTACCCCAGCAATCAGCCCCGCAGCTTAACTGATCAATAATCGCTGACACCACCCGAGCCAGATCCCCAGCCCAGGTAGGACTGCACTGACCACCGGTTGAACGCTCCACCACCCCACCGCGACGAAAATCCGCCAACAAACGGGTCAACAGGTTACTGCCTACAGCACTGTAAAGTGGCGCGGTGCGTAAAATAAGGTGTGAAGGCGCACTGCGCACCAACTCCTCCATGCGCCAAAGCATGGCACCAGCCCGACTGGCGGGCGTTGCCGGATCCTCTTCTCGATGACGGCCACCATCGAGACCATCAAACACCTGGCTACCTGATAGCTGAAGAATGGGTAAGCCCCTGCGCGCACAAACCTTAACCAGGAGCGCCAGCGTTTCCAGAATGGCGTCATCAAAACGGATAAGGCTTTCAAGCCCCATAGCTGTCACCACCATGCCGGCCGCCGAGGTCGATAACAGCTGCTCCAATTGAGGCTCGGCCTGGCATTGATCAGCTGCCGCCACCGCATAGCGACGCTCACGGCGATCAAACTGGGCACCCAGCGCATCGACAAGCTGGAGGCTGGAGGAAATAACCAGTATTTTCACAGTAGGCTTATTTAGAAAGGAATATCGTCATCAAAATCACCCGGATTGGCTGTCGGAGCGACCGGTGCTTGCGGTGGCTGGGCCTGGGGCGCTGGAGCGGCCGGTGCTTGCTGGGCCTGCTGCGGCGGCTGGTGTTGTCCCTGTCCCTGATCCTGATAACCACCCTGCTGACCACGGCTATCGAGCATCTGCATTTCACTGGCAACAATTTCGGTCGAGTAGCGATCCTGCCCGGTATTGGTATCCTGCCATTTGCGGGTGCGCAACGAGCCTTCAATATACACCTTGGAGCCTTTGCTTAAATATTGACCAGCAATCTCAGCCAGGCGGTTAAAGAAAACCACCCGATGCCACTCTGTGCGCTCCTGTTGCTGGCCGCTCTGCTTATCTTTCCAGCTCTCCGAAGTCGCCACCGTGATGTTAGTGACGGCATTGCCATTGGGCATTGCACGCTGCTCCGGGTCATTACCCAAATTGCCAATTAAAATTACTTTATTAATGCCTCGCGCCATGACCCGTCTCGCTGTATTTAATGAAATATCTGATGCTGGAACTATACCCAATCCACTGCGGCTATACCATACATAGCGCGGGCATCTTTCAATAAATCAACTTTAGTTTTGCCTAGTACCAGCCAAGCGTTTTATAATGATCGGTTTGCAGCAGTGGATTCAATATGGACACCATCGTAGTTCGGGGCGCTCGCACTCACAACCTGAAAAACATCGACATCGACATCCCTCGCGACAAGCTGGTGGTTATCACCGGACTGTCCGGTTCAGGAAAATCCTCGCTCGCTTTTGACACCTTGTACGCCGAGGGACAGCGCCGCTATGTGGAGTCGCTGTCGACCTATGCCCGCCAGTTCCTGTCGATGATGGAGAAGCCTGACATCGATCATATTGAGGGCTTGTCGCCAGCTATTTCCATTGAGCAGAAGTCCACCTCTCATAATCCCCGCTCCACTGTAGGCACGATTACTGAAATTTATGACTACCTGCGACTGCTGTTTGCCCGGGTAGGCGAGCCCCGCTGCCCTGAACACAACGCCCCCCTGGAGGCCCAGACCATCAGTCAAATGGTCGATACGGTACTGGCACTCCCGGAGGGGAGCAAATTGATGCTGCTGGCACCCGTGCTTCGCGATCGCAAAGGTGAGCACCTGCATGTCTTCGAGCAGTTGCGCGCCGCCGGCTTTGTTCGCGCCCGCATAGATGGCGTGGTGGTCGACCTCGATGACACGCCTGAACTGGAAAAAAACAAGAAGCACAGCATAGAGGTGGTGGTCGATCGCTTCAAGGTGCGTGACGACCTGCAGATACGACTGGCGGAATCCTTCGAAACGGCCATTGAACTCACCAGCGGTATAGCCACTATCAGCTATATGGATGAAGAGCAGGGAGAAGATTTACTGTTTTCCTCCCTGTTTGCCTGCCCCCAATGCGGTTATAGCATTAGCGAACTGGAACCCCGCCTGTTCTCCTTCAATAACCCAGCCGGCGCCTGTGGCGGCTGTGATGGCCTGGGCGTGAAGCAATATTTCGATGAATCACGCATCGTCTTGCACCCGGAGGCCAGCCTCTCCGAGGGAGCTATCCGCGGTTGGGATCGGCGCAGTGTATATTATTTCCATATGTTAAATTCACTGGCAGCGCATTACGGCTTTGATATTGATACGCCTTACAACACACTGGGCAAGAAATACCAGAAAATCATCCTGTTTGGATCGGGCACTGACAAAATCGACTTCACTTACATCAACGATCGCGGCGACACCTTCCAGCGCAACCATCGCTTTGAGGGCATTATTCCCAATATGGAACGCCGTTACCGCGACACGGAATCGCAGATGGTACGCGAGGAGCTAAGTAAGTTTGTTAGCACCCAGTCCTGCCCCGACTGTGATGGCACCCGCCTGAAAAGTGAAGCGCGGCACGTGTATATAAAAGACCGTGACCTGCCATCCCTCACCGCCATGCCGGTAGGTGAGGCTCGGGATTATTTCGCCGCCCTGAAACTACCGGGGCGACAGGGGAAAATCGCTGACAAAATTCTCAAGGAGCTACGCGACCGCTTTACCTTTCTGGTCGATGTCGGCCTCAACTACCTGACCCTCGATCGCAGTGCCGAAACCCTGTCCGGCGGCGAAGCCCAGCGTATTCGGCTGGCCAGCCAGATCGGCGCTGGCCTGGTCGGGGTAATGTATATCCTCGATGAGCCGTCTATAGGGCTGCACCAACGTGATAACGAGCGCCTGCTCAATACCCTGACCCATCTGCGCGACCTGGGCAATACCGTTATTGTTGTTGAACACGATGAAGAAGCCATTCGTAATGCCGACCATATTATTGATATCGGCCCGGGCGCCGGTGTCCACGGTGGTGAAGTCGTTGCCGAAGGCAGCTACAGCAAAATCATCAAATCAAAAAAATCCCTGACCGGCCAATACTTATCTGGCAAAAAATCCATCGCCATACCCAAACAGCGCATACCTTATGACAGCGATCGCCAACTGGTACTCAGCGGCGCCACCGGCAACAACCTGCAAGCGGTAACGCTAAGCATACCGCTGGGCTTGATGACCTGTGTTACCGGCGTTTCTGGTTCGGGTAAATCAACCCTGGTTAACAGCACCCTCTACCCTATCGCTGCCACCGCATTAAACGGTGCCACCACACTGACACCCTCACCCTATGAAGACATCAGCGGGCTGGATCAAGTCGATAAATGCATTGATATCGACCAGGGCGCCATTGGTAGAACCCCGCGCTCCAATCCCGCCACTTATACCGGCATCTTCACCCCGATTCGGGAGTTGTTTGCAGGCGGCCAGGAAGCGCGCTCCAGAGGCTACAAACCGGGGCGATTCAGTTTTAATGTTAAAGGGGGGCGTTGCGAAGCCTGTCAGGGCGATGGCGTGACCAAAGTAGAAATGCATTTCCTGCCTGACATCTACGTTCCCTGCGATATCTGCAAGGGCAAGCGCTATAACCGTGAAACACTGGAAATCCGCTATAAAGGAAAAACCATTCACGAAGTGCTGGACCTGACCGTAGAAGATGCCAATGAGTTTTTCACCAATGTCCCGTCAATTGCTAAAAAACTGCAGACACTGATGGATGTCGGGCTGTCCTATATTCGTCTCGGGCAGGCGGCCACCACCTTGTCGGGGGGTGAAGCCCAGCGGATCAAACTGTCCAAGGAACTATCCAAACGCGATACCGGCAAAACGCTGTATATCCTCGATGAACCGACCACGGGCTTACATTTCCACGATATTCAGCAATTACTCAACGTCCTGCATCGTCTGCGCGATCACGGCAATACCATCGTGGTGATCGAACACAATCTGGATGTAATCAAGACGGCTGACTGGGTGGTCGATCTGGGGCCGGAGGGCGGCAGTGGTGGCGGTACGATTATCGCCACCGGCACCCCGGAAACCGTAGCAAAAACCAAGGCGTCACACACCGGGCGGTTCCTGCAAGCCATGCTGGCCAAATAATGCTTTAATAGTTCTCTTGTCAGCAGCCGCTAAAGTATTTTATTCTGCCGCTTTGCTTTTAATAATAACAGGAACGCCCCGTGACCTATTCCCTGCCTGAATCCCACCTTCGCCAAAGGTTCCCATTGATTACGCTGTTCATACTGCTGGCAAGCCTGTTAAGCGCTTGTAGCGACGATAACAACAGCGGCAACCCGGTTCCCGCTGCAACAATTGATGGCCCCCTTGAGGGCTCGGCAACGATAATCAGTACTTTTTTCGACCTCGACACCCTGGGCTACGAACAAGCTGAGTATTTTGTTTCTGGCACCGCCAACGCCTATAGCAATGTCAATGAGCTGGCTTCCGATGGCCTGTGGCAGGTCGAGGCGACAGCACAAGCCGATTACCTGACCCGTATTGTCGTTATCCGCCCCAGCGACGCGGCGGACTTTAATGGCAGCGTCATGGTCGAGTGGCTCAATGTTAGCGCCGGCTTCGGTACCGGCCCGGACTGGGGCATGACACACACTGAATTAATCCGCCAAGGCTATGCCTGGGTCGGAGTATCGGCCCAGAAGATTGGCGTAGATGCGCTTATCAACGGCAGGGTTGACGCGTTGCTGGGGACAGACACACGCGACCGCTATCAGCAGCTTGTCCACCCCGGCGACAGCTTTTCCTACGATATCTACTCACAAGTAGGACAGGCAATTAAAAGTCCCGGTGACATCGCCCCGTTAGGTGAGCTGGTAGCAGAACGCCTGATTGCCGCAGGTGAATCCCAATCTGCCAGTCGCATGGTAAGCTATATCAATGCCCTGGCTCCTATCCATAACGTCTACGATGGCTACTTTATTCACAGCCGACTGGGTAGCAGCGCACCCCTGGCTCAAGATCCCCAAGTAGTTATAGCCAGCCCAGGCATCATCAGGGTACGCGATGACCTGCAAACACCCGTGATGATGCTGCAAACCGAGTCCGATTTATTCTTGCTGGGGTCTTACCCTGATCGCCAGCAGGACAGCCCTCTATTTCGATTGTGGGAAGTAGCCGGCACTGCCCACGCCGACCTTTACACCTTCCTCGACAACCGCTTCGATACCGGCAGCAATCCCGCCGTGAGCGCCATCGTCGAAAATGCAGCACCTATTCCGGGCATCATCGACTGTGACAAGCCGGTCAATGCCGGCCCGCAACACTTTGTCGCCAACGCAGCGATAGCGGCATTAAACCAATGGCTTATCGATGGTACCGAACCGGCTATAGCCGACCGCCTGACGGTAAGCGATGATGCTGCCAGCTTTGTTGTCGATGGTCTGGGAAATGTCGAGGGCGGCATTCGAACACCTTATGTCGATGTACCCATTGCCATTCTCTCCGGCGAGGGGCAGTCAGGCAGCGGGTTTTGCTTCTTATCCGGCACCACCGAACTGTTTGACCTCGCCACCCTCGGCTCACTCTATGCGGATAACAACACCTATATCGCTGCCGTTAATGCGGCCACTGATGCCGCCGTGGCCAGCGGTTTTATCCTCCCGGCAGATGCCCTGCTGATAAAATCCTATGTTGCCGGCACGGATGTGTTTAATCCCTGATCGGTAATTAACAGGCATAAAAAAACCGAGCAAGCAGGCTCGGTTTTTTTATCTAAGCAGGAAGTTAATCCTCGTCGTCATCCTCAAATACATCCACCTGCGGACGATCAACCAGCTCGACATAAGCCATGGGGGCTTTGTCGCCCGTGCGAAAGCCGCACTTCATGATACGAATGTAACCGCCAGGGCGATCCTGATAGCGAGGACCCAGCTCGGTAAATAACTTGCCAACAATCGCTTTACTGCGCGTGCGATCAAAAGCCAGGCGACGATTAGCCACACTATCACTTTTCGCTAAAGTGATCAGCGGTTCAGCATAACGACGCAGCTCTTTAGCTTTAGGCACGGTGGTTTTAATCAACTCGTGCTCGAGTAAAGAGGTGGTCATGTTGCGAAACATCGCTTTGCGGTGCGAGCTGTTTCTGTTTAATTGACGGCCACTATGACGATGACGCATGGCTACAGTTCCTTAAATTTTTCAGTGATTACGACGCTAACAATTTGTCGTCGTTTTTCAGACTTGCCGGCGGCCAGTTATCCAGACGCAAACCCAGGGCCAAGCCACGGGAAGCAAGTACATCTTTAATTTCAGTCAGTGACTTCTTACCCAGATTAGGGGTCTTCAGCAGTTCAACTTCTGTACGCTGAACCAGATCACCGATGTAATAAATATTCTCAGCTTTAAGACAGTTAGCGGAGCGAACAGTCAACTCAAGATCATCAACCGGACGCAACAGGATTGGATCAACTTCGTCCTCAACTTCTTCAGGCTCAGATTCTTTTTCGCTTTCCAGGTCAACAAATACTGACATCTGCTGCTGGAGAATTGTCGCAGCACGACGAATAGCTTCTTCTGGATCAATAGTACCATTGGTTTCAAGATCTAAAACCAGCTTATCCAAATCGGTACGTTGCTCAACACGCGCGTTTTCTACCACATAGGCAACGCGGTGAACCGGGCTAAAAGAAGCATCCAGTTGCAAGCGACCAATACTACGCGTTTCTTCTTCATCAACCTCGCGAGCGTTGGCAGGTACATAGCCACGGCCACGACTTACCGTCAATTTCATGTCCAGCTTGCCGCTGTCATTCAAGTGGGCAATCACATGCTCCGGGTTTTTAATTTCGACTTCATGATCAACCTGAATATCACCCGCTGTGACCGGACCGGCACCTGCTTTACTCAGGGTCAACACAGTCTCTTCCTTGCCGTGCAGGACAATAGCCACGCCTTTCAAGTTCAACAGGATTTCAATAACATCTTCCTGCACACCTTCAATGGCGCTGTATTCATGTAAAACGCCATCAATTTCTGCTTCAGTCACGGCGCAACCAGGCATTGAAGATAGCAGGATACGGCGCAATGCGTTTCCTAGCGTGTGACCAAAACCACGCTCCAAAGGTTCCAACGTTACCTTGGCACGGGTTGTATCGAGAGCATCCACTTCAATAACGCGTGGTGTTAAAAATTCGTTCACTGCACTTTGCATATAGGCACCTGTGTAGTATTAATCCCTGAGTGTCGGCTTTACTAATTACTTAGAGTAGAGCTCAACAATCAAACTTTCGTTAATTTCAGAAGGCAATTCGCCACGATCTGGTAGTGCCTTGTAGACACCTTCCATCTTGCCACTGGCCACTTCAATCCACTCCGCAGTAGCACGCTGTGCGGCAAGTGCCATTGACTGCTGTATACGCAGTTGCTTTTGCGCTTTTTCACGAACGGCAATCTGGTCACCAGGTTTAACCTGATAGGAGGCAATGTTAACGACTTTATCGTTAACGGTAATGGCTTTATGGGAAACCAGCTGACGTGATTCGGCACGCGTGGAGCCAAAGCCCATACGGTAAACCACATTATCGAGACGACTTTCCAGCAACTGCAGCAGGTTTTCACCGGTTGCGCCTTTAAGACGAGCAGCTTCCTTATAGTAGTTACGAAATTGCTTTTCCAGCACACCGTAGATACGACGAACTTTCTGCTTTTCTCTAAGCTGAACACCGTAGTCTGACAGACGAGTACGACGGGCACCGTGCATACCAGGTGCTGATTCTGCTTTACACTTTGAATCCAGAGGGCGCACACCGCTCTTCAAGAACAGGTCAGTACCTTCTCTTCTGGATAATTTACAAGTTGGGCCTATATATCTAGCCATGTTTGTATTCCTGATCTATTGCTTGATTAAACGCGACGCTTCTTGGGTGGACGACAGCCATTGTGTGGAATGGGTGTAACATCCGTAATGCTGCCAATCTTGTAGCCACAGTTATTCAGTGCGCGAACCGCAGACTCGCGACCGGGGCCGGGGCCCTTCACCTGGACATCAAGATTCTTTAAACCGTATTCCATCGCCGCATTACCAGCACGCTCAGCAGCCACCTGGGCAGCAAAGGGGGTACTTTTACGCGAACCACGGAAACCCGAACCACCGGAAGTAGCCCAACTCAAGGCATTCCCCTGACGGTCAGTGATAGTAATAATGGTATTGTTAAAAGACGCGTGGATGTGGGCAATGCCGTCCACAACTGTCTTTTTGACCTTTTTACGGGCCGCTTTTTCTGGCTTAGCCATATTTTTACCTTAATATCGACGCTGCAAAAGCGATGCAGCTACACTAAGTGTTACTTCTATTTACGTATTGGCTTTCGAGGGCCTTTACGGGTACGAGCATTGGTCTTGGTACGCTGACCACGCAGCGGTAAATTCCTACGGTGACGTATGCCACGGTAGCAACCCAGATCAAGCAAGCGTTTGATATTTATCGAAACCTCACGACGAAGATCACCTTCTACATTGAGCTTACCAACCTCGGCACGCAATGCATCGAGCTGCACTTCAGTAAGTTCACCGACCTTTGCATCTTCAGCAACCCCGGTAGTAGAACAGAGCTGCCTGGCAGAGGTACGACCTACGCCAAAAATATAGGTCAACGAGATCACTGTGTGTTTGTGATCGGGTATGTTGACACCAGCAATACGAGCCATCCAAATACTCCAAAAACCTAATGTTTATCTGTACACTTTCCGACTGGCCTTGTGGTCATTGCCCGAATAGTACCGAGCTCTCCCACAAAAGGCGCAACAGTCTAGCGCCAGATCAATTAAAAATCAACCTAAAATCGCACTCTGCTATTAATCAGCAGAGTATAAAACCTAGCCCTGACGCTGCTTATGGCGAGGCTCAGTTTTACAGATGACACGCACAACACCTTTGCGGCGTACCACTTTACAATTTCGACACATTTTCTTTACAGAAGCACGCACTTTCATTTCACTTCTCCAGGGCAATCAACTCGCTAACGCGAGACGCCCGACTTACCATAGTTTTTCAAATTGGCCTTCTTCATCACAGAATCATACTGGTGCGACATCAAATGTGACTGCACCTGAGCCATAAAATCCATAACAACAACGACCACGATTAACAACGAGGTACCACCCAGGTAAAAGGGCACGTTCCACATCACTACTAAAAATTGCGGCAGCAAACAGACTAACGCAATGTACAAAGAACCAAACATCGTTAAGCGGGTTAATACCCCATCGATATAATTGGCTGTCTGCTCGCCAGGACGTATGCCCGGCAGAAACGCACCAGAGCGCTTCAGGTTTTCAGCCACTTCTTTAGGATTAAACATCAACGCCGTATAGAAGAAACAGAAAAATACAATCAATACTGTAAATAACAAAATATTTAACGGCTGTCCCGGGCCAATTTGCAAGGCCAACTCCTGCAGCCATTCCATCCCTTCACCCTGGCCAAACCAGGTCGCAATAGACGAGGGAAACAGCAGGATTGAGCTGGCAAAAATGGCCGGGATAACACCTGCCATATTGACCTTCATCGGCAGGTGGCTCTGCTGCCCCTGCACCATGCGACGACCTTGCTGCCGCTTGGCATAATTAACCGTAATACGACGCTGACCACGCTCAATAAACACCACCAGGTAAACAACCGCGATAGCCAAGGCCAGTATGAGTAACAACACCAGTATATTCAGCTCACCCTGTCTCGCCTGCTCCAGCGACTGACCGATGGCCGCTGGCAAGCCAGCGACAATACCGGCAAAAATCAGCAAGGAAATACCATTGCCAATGCCGCGCTCTGTTACCTGCTCACCCAACCACATCATGAAAACTGCACCAGTAACGAGAGAAGTGACGGCAACAAAATAGAATGAAAAGTCAGGGTTGTAAGCCATGCCCTGGTTACCAAGACCCACTGACATACCAGTAGCCTGAACCAGCGCCAACAGTACCGTAAGATAGCGCGTATACTGACTAATTTTGCGCCGACCCGATTCACCTTCCTTTTTTAGCGTTTCGAGTTGAGGACTCACCGCAGACATCAACTGCATAATAATCGATGCCGAAATATAAGGCATAATTCCCAGCGCAAGAATACTCATGCGCTGAAGAGCGCCGCCAGAAAACATATTAAACAAGCCCAGTACCGTACCCTGGTTCTGGTCGAACATAGCTGCTATGCGTTCAGGGTCAAGACCCGGAACAGGAATATGGGTACCAATACGATAAACAATTATCGCCAGTAAAACAAAACGAAGGCGAGCAAAAAGCTCGCCTAGTCCTGAATTTGATCCGCCCGATAGCAGCCCTGTATTCATTTAGTCCTCGACCTTGCCGCCAGCTTTTTCAATCGCTTCACGGGCCCCTTTTGTAATGGCCAGGCCCTTTAGTGTAATCGCCCTGCTAACATCGCCTGATAAAAAGACTTTAACGCGAATAATATTGTTGCCAACAAGATCTGCACGCTTCAACGCGTCGAGATCAATCACGTCATCAGACATTAAATTCAATTCACTGGTGCGGATCTGCGCCGTTACACGAGCAACACGAGAACTGAAGCCGTATTTGGGCAGACGTTTTTGCAAGGGCATTTGACCGCCCTCAAAACCCGGCCTAACGCTACCACCCGAACGAGATTTTAAACCCTTGTGACCACGGCCACAGGTTTTTCCAGTCCCACTACCAATACCGCGACCAACGCGCTTGGCGTTGCGAGTCCGACCTGGCGCAGGGCTAAGTGTATTTAATCGTAATTCTGAGGTCATCATTATTCCTCAACTGAAATTAGGTAATTGACTTTATTGATCATTCCACGAACAGAAGGTGTATCTTCTACTTCAACAGTATGCCCAATGCGTCGCAGGCCCAGACCTGCTATACAAGCCCTGTGTGCCGGCAAACGACCATTGGCGCTGCGAGACTGTGTCACTTTAATTGTTTTCTTAGCCATTTTCTTAAAACCTGCCTGACCAGCTTAATTCAATATTTCTTCAACGGTCTTACCACGACGAGCGGCAACTTGCTCTGCTGAAGACATTTCTTTCAACGCCTTGAACGTTGCACGCACCACATTAATCGGGTTTGTAGAACCGTAACATTTAGCTAGCACGTTATGAACGCCAGCTAATTCCAGCACCGCACGCATGGCACCACCGGCAATAACGCCTGTACCTTGAGAAGCGGGCTGCATGTAAATTTTAGAGGCGCCATGATTTGCCTTGATCGGGTATTGGATAGTATCGCCAACCAGATCTACCTGGATCATATTACGTCGGGCCGCTTCCATTGCCTTCTGTATAGCTACCGGCACTTCACGGGCCTTACCGCGACCAAAACCTACTTTGCCTTTGCCGTCACCGACAACTGTTAAAGCAGTGAAGCCGAAAATACGTCCACCTTTAACCACTTTTGCAACACGATTAACCTGAACCAGCTTTTCCTGCAGGCCTTCATCGTTTGCTTTATCTTTTTGATCTTTAAATGCCATCACTCAAACCCTAGAATTGAAGGCCGCCTTCACGGGCAGCATCTGCCAAAGCCTTAACACGGCCATGGTATTTAAAACCACTACGATCAAACGCCACCTGCTCAACACCTGCAGCCTTTGCTCGCTCAGCTATCAATTTACCAACACTGGCGGCGGCGGCGATATTACCGGTGCTACCACTGCGCAACTCTTTATCGAGCGTTGAAGCACATGCCAACACCTTGTCGCCTTTAGGCGCAATAATCTGCGCGTAAATATGGG
This sequence comes from Aestuariirhabdus sp., assembly GCA_030622755.1. Lineage (GTDB taxonomy): Bacteria > Pseudomonadota > Gammaproteobacteria > Pseudomonadales > Aestuariirhabdaceae > Aestuariirhabdus. The sequence continues at coordinate 59,753 of JAUXFT010000004.1, forward strand.
TAGGTGTGCGATTAACACAAAGGCGGTTAACACCCAGCTCGCGCATCTTAAAACGAGCTCGGCGGGCACGACGTAATCTTGAATCTTTCTTAACGCTCATAGCTTTATCACCTGGCCTTTACTTCTTCTTAGCTTCTTTACGACGGACATGCTCATCGGCGTAACGAACACCTTTACCCTTATAAGGCTCTGGTGGACGGAAAGCGCGAACCTCCGCTGCAACCTGGCCGACTTGCTGCTTATCGACACCCTTCAGTACAATTTCTGTCTGGCTTGGCGTTTCCGCCGTCACTCCGTCAGGCAGTGTATAGTTGACGGGGTGAGAAAAGCCGAGAGTGAGGTTAAGCACTTTACCTGCAGCCTTGGCACGATAACCAACACCATTAAGCAGCAGCTTTTTCTCAAAACCCTGACTAACACCGACAATCATATTATTCAGCAGCGCACGAGTCGTGCCCGCCATCGCCCAGGAATCCGCACCGGCAACCGGCGCAAAGGTTAATTTACCGTCTTCCTGCTTAACTTCAACTTCCGCGTGTAAATCCAGCGACAAGCTGCCCACGCCACCCTTAACAGTCACTTGCTGACCCTCAAGTTTAACGTCAACGCCCGTCGGAATTACAACCGGGTTTTTTGCTACTCTAGACATAGTGCTAACTCACAAAACCATTCTTTAGAATACGGTACACAAAACTTCACCACCGATACCGGCAGCCCGCGCAGCGCGATCAGTCATAACACCTTTGCTGGTAGACATAATCGCCACCCCCAAACCTGCTCGAACCGAAGGCATTTCATCTTTTCCTGCATAAGCCCGCAAACCAGGACGACTAACACGATCCAGCTCCGCAATGACAGGCTTACCCTGGTAATACTTCAAATCAATTTGCAGCAAAGGCTTGCCATCATTATCGACAACATTATGATCGCCAACATAACCCTCATCTTGCAATACCTTTGCAACAGCAATCTTCAGCTTGGAACAAGGCATTCCAACAGCAGTCTTGCCCGCCATTTGTGCATTGCGGATCCGGGTCAGCATATCTGCTAAAGGATCTTGCATACTCATATTCTGCTCCTAAGATTCTGCTCTACAGAATCTCTCAAAAAAACTTATTTTACCAGCTAGCCTTAACCAGCCCAGGCACATCACCGCGCATTGCTGCTTCACGCAACTTGTTTCGGCACAAACCAAATTTACGATAGACGCCATGTGGACGACCCGTCAATTGGCACCGGCGACGCTGACGAACTGGATTAGCATCGCGCGGTAATTTTTGCAGTTTGACCTGCGCTTCCCACTTCTCTTCATCTGTTGCATTAACAGAACTGATTGTGGATTTTAACTCAGCACGCTTGGCAGCGTATCTTGCGACAGTACGATCACGTTTTTTCTCACGCGCAATCATTGATTTCTTTGCCATAACCGCTGCTACCTTTAGCTCTTAAATGGAAAATTAAATGCCTTCAACAAGGCACGACCTTCGTCGTTATTTCTTGCTGTCGTCGTAATAGTGATATCCAAACCGCGGAGCGTATCAATTTTGTCGTAATCGATTTCCGGGAAAATAATCTGCTCGCTAACACCCATAGCAAAATTACCGCGCCCATCAAATGACTTGGGACTAATGCCCCGAAAGTCACGAATACGAGGAATAGCGACACTCACTAAACGCTCAAGAAATTCATACATACGATCCTGGCGCAAAGTCACCTTACAACCTATGGGCCAGCCTTCGCGTACCTTAAATCCGGCAATAGACTTGCGCGCCTTGGTAACTACAACTTTCTGGCCGCTGATCTGCTCCAGGTTGCTTACCGCATGCTCAAGAACCTTCTTATCACCCAACGCCTCACCAACACCCATGTTCAGGGTAATTTTAGTGATGCGAGGCACCTCCATCACATTGGCCAAGCTCAGCTCTTCTTTAAGCTTTGCCCGCAATTCGTTTTTGTATACTTCTTTCAAATTAGCCATTTTTAATCCCAGCTCGACTAAGCGTCGATTGCCTCGCCGTTTGATTTGAACACACGGATTTTCTTACCGCTTTCAACTTTAATTCCAACACGATCTGCCTTGTTCGTGGACGAGTTAAAAATCGCCACATTAGAGATCTGGATCGGCGCTTCTTTTTCAACAATACCGCCAGCAACACCCATTTGCGGGTTTGCCTTTTGGTGTTTTTTCATCATATTAATACCGGAAACAAGCACGCGACTCTCGTCAACCTGGCGCTGAATTTTACCACGCTTGCCCTTGTCCTTACCGGTCAAGATGATGACTTCGTCATCTCTTTTAATTTTACGCATTTCCGATCCTCAAACTCTCTCTACACTCTCTTGTTAACAACAAGGCGGCTTATAAAACTTCCGGCGCCAGAGAGATAATTTTCATAAAATTATCACCACGCAACTCGCGAGTCACCGGCCCAAAAATACGCGTGCCGATTGGTGCATTTTGTGCATTCAACAATACCGCAGCATTGTCGTCAAACTTAATCAGGGAACCATCACCGCGACGCACACCTTTTTTAGTGCGAACGACAACAGCTGTCATCACCTGGCCTTTTTTAACCTTACCGCGCGGAATTGCTTCCTTAACAGTAATCTTAATCAGGTCGCCGATGCGCGCATAACGACGGTGCGAACCACCCAGCACTTTGATACACATGACTTTACGTGCACCACTGTTATCTGCAACATCCAAATACGATTCTGTTTGAATCATTTTTTACTCCAAACCTTTTAAAGCAGCCGTTGTTAAACCGGCGCTGCACTCTCTTCAATTTTTTCCAACTTCCAGGTTTTACTCTTGGAATACGGACGAGTCTCACTAATAGTAACCATATCGCCCATTTTACATTCATTGCTTTCATCATGTGCATGAAGCTTGGATGAACGAGTAATATATTTACCATATACCGGGTGCTTAACGCGGCGCTCAATCAGCACCGTAATGGTTTTATCCATTTTGTCACTAACAACCCTTCCAGTTGCAGTACGGGCACTTTTCTCTGTTGCTGACATCTTAATTACCTGCCTTCTCTCTGAGCACTGTTTTAACCCGAGCTATATCTCTTCGAGCTTGCTTCAATAGATGATTTTGTGCTAATTGACCGGTAGCATTTTGCATCCGCAGCTTGAACTGAGCTTCGCGCAACTTCAGTAACTCGGCGTTCAGATCGTCAGCAGATTTTTCACGCATTTCACTAGCTTTCATTACATTACCGACCGTTTTACAAAAGTGGTTGCAACCGGGAGCTTGGCGGCCGCTAAAGCAAATGCTTCGCGCGCCATTTCTTCACTCACACCCTGGACTTCGTATAACACTTTCCCAGGCTGAACCTGTGCCACCCAGTACTCGACATTACCCTTACCCTTACCCTGGCGAACCTCAAGAGGCTTGCTGGTAATTGGCTTATCCGGAAACACTCGAATCCAAATTTTACCGCCACGTTTAATGTGACGAGTCATTGCGCGACGAGCAGACTCAATCTGACGAGCCGTGATCCGTCCGCGACCAGTCGCCTTCAGCGCATAATCGCCAAAGCTGACCTTACTACCACGATGTGCCAAGCCGCGATTGCGACCCTTCATCATCTTACGAAATTTTGTACGCTTAGGCTGTAGCATTAGCTGAACCCTTAAAACCTTTAATTAGTTACTGTCTTCTTTGTTTTGGCATCAGTTTCTTCAGCCACATCCAGAACTTCACCTTTGAAGATCCAAACCTTCACACCAATGATGCCGTATGTAGTAGCGGCTTCATAAGCAGCGTAATCGATATCGGCACGCAGTGTATGCAGCGGCACACGGCCTTCGCGATACCATTCGGTGCGCGCTATTTCAGCGCCACCAACCCGACCACTTACCTGAATCTTAATACCCTGAGCACCCTGACGCATGGCATTTTGCACCACACGCTTCATGGCACGCCGGAACATTACGCGACGCTCCAGTTGACCAGCAACATTTTGCGCTACCAACTTGGCATCCAGATCCGGCTTACGAATCTCTTCAATATTGATATGCACTGGAATGCCCATTTTGGCGGACAACTCCTTACGCAGCTTATCAACATCCTCACCTTTCTTGCCAATAACAATGCCAGGCCGTGCAGTGTGAATAGTGAGCTTCGCTGTTTGCGCTGAACGCTCAATCACCACACGACTGACAGATGCATCCACAAGTTTGTTAAGAACAAACTCACGAACCTTTAAATCACTTACCAGGTTCTTCGCATATGCGTCACGATCTGCGTACCAAAGAGAGTTATGTTCTTTGACAATGCCTAACCGTATACCTGTGGGATGTACTTTCTGACCCATCTGGTCGTCTCCTACTTAGCCTTCGCTATCGGCAACTTTAATTGTGATATGACAACTGCGCTTCAAGATGCGATCAGCACGACCCTTAGCCCGCGGACTCAGGCGCTTCAAAGTAACACCCGCATCAACAAAAATGGTTGATACAGTCAGCTCATCGACATCAGCACCTTCGTTGTGCTCTGCATTAGCAATCGCAGAATCCAAAACTTTTTTAACAATTGTGGCAGCCTTTTTAGGGCTGAAAGTCAAAATATCCAGAGCCTCTTCAACACCCTTACCACGAATCTGGTCAGCAACCAGACGCACTTTCTGCGGGGAGATCTGTGAACCCTTTAATTTAGCTGCAACTTCCATCTCTATAACCTCTTAGTGCGCTTTCTTATCAGCGACATGGCCACGATAAGTCCGCGTCACCGAAAATTCACCCAACTTGTGCCCCACCATATCCTCAGTAACAAATACAGGAACATGCTGACGGCCATTGTGCACGGCAATTGTCAAACCAACCATATCGGGAGCGACCATTGAGCGTCGCGACCAGGTTTTGAGTGGCCGCTTGTCATTCGACGCCACCGCAGCTTCGACCTTCTTCATCAAGTGAAGATCTATAAATGGACCTTTTTTCAGTGAACGTGGCACAGCACCTTCCCTCTGTTAATTCTCGCTATTTATGCCGTTACTTGGCAGTTCTCTTACGCACGATCAATTTGTCAGTGCGCTTATTCTTGCGGGTTTTGTAACCCTTGGTTGGCGTACCCCATGGCGACACGGGATGACGACCACCTGAAGTCTTGCCCTCACCACCACCATGCGGATGGTCAACCGGGTTCATGGCAACACCGCGAACCGTGGGGCGTACACCGCGCCAGCGTGAAGCACCCGCCTTACCCAATTTACGCAGACTGTGCTCACTATTAGACACTTCACCCAGAGTGGCGCGACACTCTGACAATACTTTACGCATTTCACCACTGCGAAGACGCAGAGTAGCGTGCCGACCTTCACGAGCCACCAACTGAGCCGAAGTACCGGCACTGCGCGCCAATTGCGCACCCTTACCCGGCTTCATCTCAACACAGTGAACCACACTACCAACCGGTATGTTGCGCAAAGGCAAGGTATTACCTGACTTGATCGGAGCCGTATCACCAGACTGAACCTGATCACCAGCCTTTAAACCTTTTGGCGCAATAATGTAACGACGCTCTCCATCGGCATACAACACCAAAGCAATATTGGCGGTGCGATTGGGATCGTACTCCAGGCGCTCAACCAATGCCGGAATCACATCCTTATTGCGCTTGAAATCTATAATACGGTAGTGCTGTTTATGACCACCACCAATATGACGAGTGGTTATGCGGCCATTATTGTTACGACCACCACTCTTGCTTTGCTTTTCCAATAGCGGCTTATACGGAGCTCCGCGATGTAAATCAGGGTTAACCACCTTGACCACATGACGGCGTCCAGGAGAAGTCGGTTTGGCTTTAACGATTGGCATCTAACGCTACTCCCTCTTATTCTGCTACGGCAAAGTCAATGTCTTGACCCTGCGCCAAGCGAACATAGGCCTTTTTCCAGTCAGGCTTCTTGGCTATGCCATAGCGGTTGCGCTTGGCCTTGCCTTTAACATTGACGGTCGAGACGTTTTCTACATTCACTTTAAATAATTTTTCAACAGCCTTTTTGACTTCCAGTTTGGTCGCATTTTTTGCCACACGGAAGACAACCTGGTTGCCAAGCTCTGCACTGATAGTAGCCTTTTCAGAAATATGAGGCCCCATCAGCACCTGATAGATGCGTTCCTGATTCACCCTAACATCTCCTCAAATTTCTTCAGCGCCGGCACTGTCACTATCACCTTATCAAAGGCAATCAAACTAGCCGGATCAATAGCACTTACATCGCGAACGTCCACTTTATGCAAGTTGCGCGCAGCGAGGTATAAATTCTCATTCACTTCTTCTGATATGATCAAGGCACCCTCAACACCAAAGCCTGCCAACTCTTTAATCAGCAATTTGGTCTTGGGCTCTTTTAGCTCAATGCCCTCAACAACAACCAGACGATCCTGACGTGTCAACTCGGAAAGAATAGAGCGCAACGCCGCACGATACATTTTTTTGTTAACTTTCTGCGAGTGATCCTGGGGCTTAGCCGCAAAGGTCACACCACCGCTACGCCAGATGGGCGAGCTACTGGTTCCGGCACGAGCCCGACCAGTACCTTTTTGACGCCATGGCTTTTTACCACCACCGGAAACCGCTGCGCGATTCTTATGCGCCCGGGTACCTTGACGAGCACCCGCCAAATACGCCGTAACAACCTGGTGAACCAGGTCTTCATTAAACTCTCTTGCGAAGGTCACATCGGACACTTCTACTTTACCTGCCGATTTCTTCTTACCGGCTACTGCAATATTCAGTTCCATTGCCAGACCCCCTAAGAATTTTTCAGCTTGACAGCGGGACGTACAATAACGTCTCCACCAGGCGCACCAGGAACGGCACCCTTAATTAATAGCAAGTTACGATCAGCATCAACGCGAACAACTTCCAGCGTCTGCACGGTAACGCGCTCGGCACCCATATGACCTGACATTTTCTTGCCTTTCCACACCCGACCCGGTGTTTGGCACTGACCAATCGAACCATTGGAACGGTGTGAAATCGAGTTGCCGTGGGTAGCATCCTGCATGGTAAAGTTCCAGCGCTTGATACCACCCTGAAAGCCCTTACCTTTAGACTGGCCCGTCACATCAACTTTCTGGCCCACTTCAAATTCGCCAACATTCAGCTCGGCACCCACTGCTGGCGCCTCGACGCCCGCTTCAAGGCGCAATTCCCAAAGACCGCGACCCGCCTCAACACCCGCCTTGGCAAAGTGCCCAGCTTCGGACTTGGATACACGAGATGCTTTACGGGAACCGGCAGTCACCTGAATGGCGGAATAGCCATTAGCCTCTTCGGTTTTAATACCCGTTACGCGATTGGGATCGACCTCAATCACCGTTACCGGGATAGATGTGCCGTCGTCAGTAAAAATGCGGGTCATACCGCTTTTACGGCCGACTAAACCAATTGTCATTGCTCAAACCTCATTAGTGTACGGGGCTTCACCCTCTATGGCCGAACTCTTCATACCGCGAAGAGAACATTACACAACCCGGGACAGCAGCCCCGGGCGAGCCTTACTTAAATACTTTTTTACTAGCCAGGCTTAACCCAGGCTAATCTGAACTTCTACACCAGCCGCCAAGTCCAACTTCATCAACGCATCAACCGTCTTTTCCGTTGGCTCAACAATATCTAACAAACGCTTGTGTGTACGGATCTCGTATTGATCACGAGCATCCTTATTCACGTGCGGTGAAATGAGTACAGTAAAACGTTCTTTGCGCGTTGGCAGTGGGATAGGCCCACGGACCTGCGCTCCAGTACGTCTTGCCGTTTCTACAATCTCTTGCGTAGACACGTCGATCAGGCGGTGATCAAAAGCTTTTAAACGAATTCTTATCCGCTGACTATGCACTCGACCAACACTCCATCGTGTTTTAACAGGGGCTCACTGACATTGGCCAGGGCTACCCGAAAAAAGGAAGGCGCATTCTAATGAGGACCACCACTTCTGTCAACAATAATCCCCGATAAAACACAGAAACTTTGAATGCTACCAACTGCTAAAAAAAACCTTTAAAAATCATAGAGATAAAAACGGGCTTGCCCAGCTCAATTCTGCCGCAGAGGAATGGCCACCATAAAAAAGGGCCACCCACTGCGCAACCCTTCGGCTCAACCCGGATCTATTACCAATTACTCGATAACTTTGGCAACCACACCCGCACCTACTGTACGACCGCCTTCACGGATAGCAAAGCGCAAGCCTTCGTCCATCGCAA
>JAUXFT010000166.1 GCA_030622755.1 Aestuariirhabdus sp.
CACTTCCACTTCCACTTCCACTTCCACTTCCACTTCCACTTCTACTTCCACTTCCACTTCTACTTTCATTTTCATTTTCACTTTCACTTTCACTTTCATCAATTATATTGACCGCGTTAGTATCGCGCTCATCATTTCCCTTCACACTAAAAACACAATTATGCAATATCCAGAATTGATTTTGCTCATGCTGCATCGAGGGATTTTACTAACTGCTACAAAATAATTGCCTAAGAAATCATTAATCAACCTCTATCACTTGACTCAACTCGAGCACGCGCTTGCTTTACGGTCTTGACTGCCCCCTCTAACTGACTTGTTAATGACCTTCTTGATACCTATCCTGATAACCCTGCTGCAATTCCAGCAAAGCGTATTGGTTATATGCTCGAGGAGAGTGCCTGAGACTTTCAAACCTTTAAACTGAGCGTTATAACTAGCTATGCATTACAATCGAGTTCTATTTCTCAACACAAATTGAAAAGGTAATTGGCTTGTCCGACTCAAAAAAACAGATCGAATCAGCCTCCCATTTGGATTGGGATGATTCCGGGCGACCGATTTCAAAATTATTCAATGATTTTTACTTTTCTACCCTGAACAGTATTGATGAGAGCCGACATATTTTCTTGAACAGCAATAATTTATCAGAGCGCTGGAAAGTGCTCGGAACAGGTGACGACTTTACTATCGGCGAAACAGGATTTGGCTGTGGGTTAAACTTTCTTAGCTGCTGGCAAGCATGGCAGGAAAATGCGCCAAGTGGAGCGCATCTGCATTACATTAGTGCTGAAAAACACCCTTTATCCGTAGCCGAGTTATCCAGTATTCATAAGCTATGGCCTGAACTGGAACAACTTGGTTCTCAATTACTAGCGCTTTATCCTGCGAGCTATTGTGGAATCCATCGGCTACATTTCCCCAAAGACAATATCAGCCTTACCCTACTGCTCGGTGATGCCAATGAGATGTATAACTCAATCCAGGCGAGTATTGACTGCTGGTTTCTGGATGGTTTCGCTCCTTCCAAAAACCCTGAGATGTGGCAACCAGCATTGTTTGAAACCATGGCAAGCATGAGCAACGACAGTACTACCCTGTCAACCTACACCGTCGCAAGAAACGTTCGACTGGGCCTGATAAAAGCCGGTTTTGACGTCATCAAGGATACGGGGTTTGGTAACAAAAAAGAGTTATCCCGAGGCAAGCTAAAGACAATTAAAGAGCCTGTAGATACTCAGATTCATGAAGCTTCTCATGCAACTTTTCATTCAAAAAGGGGCGCCGTCTCTCCGTGGGAGCGGCAACCTGCCAGCACCTCAAAAAAACGACACGTAACGATAATTGGTGCCGGATTGGCCGGCTGCAGTTGCGCTCTGGCCATGGCCCGTCGTGGTTGGCAGGTCACATTATTAGAGAGCAATAGCCAACCGGCAGTAGAAGCATCGGGTAACCCGCAAGGCATTCTCTACAGCAAACTTTCCGCGCACGGCACACATCTTAGTGAGCTTGTGCATCAGGGATTTCATTACAGCATCGCGCTTCTGCAGCAGCTGTTACCGCCGGAACACAACACAGACGCCTGGTCACCTTGCGGAGTGATACAACTGGCTCACAATAAGAAAGAACAGGAACGACAACTAGAGCTAATAGAAAGTGACCTTTCTCATCCTGAGTTTTTCAACCACCTTTCAGCAGAGCAGCTTAGCGTGCTTTCGGGTGTTAAGGTTGAGCACTCCGGCCTGCACTTTCCCAGGGCTGGATGGGTCAATCCGGCCAGTTTTTGCTCAGCCGTATTACAGCACCCAAATATTTCACTACAAACCGACTGGACCCTGACCCAACTTGAGCCGATCAACAATCAAGCAGGCTGGCTACTCATAAATCAAAACGGAGTATCCCTGACTTCAGACACCGTTATCATTGCCAGTGGAAAAGAGAGCAGCCAACTTCCCCAAAGTAGCTATTTACCACTTAAAGCCATCCGGGGCCAGATCAGTTATTTGCCTGAAACCACCGCGAGTAACGATCTCAAAAGCGTGCTCTGTGCAGAAGGCTACATAGCCCCTGCCAGAAAAGGGTTTCATAATTTTGGCGCCACCTTCAATTTCGACAACATCACCAGAGACTGTCGAGATGTAGATCATATGCACAATCTTGAAAAGCTTAATAACCTGAGTAGCGAACTTTACCAGCACCTCAACGCATCGATGGATAACCTGCAAGGTGGACGTGCGAATTTTCGCTGCACAACACCAGATTATTTACCGCTGGTAGGCGCTATTTGCGACAGCGCCGCGTTTATCGAACGTTTTGCGCATCTGCGTAAAGATTCCAAATATCGCTTTGAAACTCCTTGTCCATTTTTGCCAGGTTTATACGTGAGCACCGCTCATGGTTCTCGGGGATTGATCAGCTGCCCTTTAAGTGGCGAAATTCTTGCCAGCATAATATGCAATGAACCGCTCCCCATCAGTAACGTACTTTTCAATGCCCTGAACCCAAACCGATTTCTGGTGCGGCAATTAATTCGTCAAAAAATATAATCCCCATAATTCGTGGCCACACCGGGGGAGAACATCACCACCTTAAACCGCAGGCAAGGTTCCTCTTTTAAACCCGAAATATCCTTTCAAATCCTTTCAATTAATAAGGCTTGCCAAACCAAACCAAACAGCTGTATTCTGATGTAAATTATTATTTACAAGATAAAGATTATATCAAACATGCAAAAAACGCCCGTACATACCAACACGCACGCCCCTTCCTATTACGCTGCAACTGCCAACTGGCAAACTGATTACCCGACGCTTGATGGCCAAATTGAAGTAGACGTTTGCATCGTAGGTGGTGGTTTCAGTGGCGTTTCCACCGCCCTGAATTTAGCAGAACGTGGCTACAAAGTAGCACTTTTGGAAGCTCACAAAATAAGCTGGGGAGCAAGTGGCCGAAATGGAGGCCAATTAATCCGGGGGATTGGCCACGGCGCAGAACAGTTCCGCAATGCCATTGGTGAAGAAGGCGTCAAGAGCATCTTCAGCATGGGGCTTGAGGCAGTTAATATCGTACGGAACTCCATTGAGCGCCATCAAATCGATTGTGATCTGACCATGGGTTATTTCGACGCTGCTACGAAAACCCGTCATATAAGAGACCTGGAAGCAGATTTCGATGAGCTAAGTAAATTTGGCTACACCCACGAAATAGAGATGCTGGACCAACATCAGGTAAGTTCTGTAGTGGGTTCTGACATGTACATCGGTGGCCTGGTTGATATGGGCAGCGGTCATCTTCATCCTTTGAATTTGTGTATTGGCGAAGCTCGTGCCGCAGAAAAACTCGGTACGCAATTATTTGAAAATTCTAAAGTCACTCGTATCCAGCACGGTGTAAAACCGATCATTTTCACTGAAAAAGGCTCCGTAACCGCCAATTATGTTGTTCTGGGCGGTAACGCCTACATCGGGGATCTGGAGCCAAAAATCGCCGGCAAAGTACTGCCTGCGGGCAGCTACATTATCGCCACAGAACCCTTGCCAGAATCGGTATATCAAAAGCTGCTGCCGCGTAACATGGCGGTCTGCGACCAACGTGCAACACTGGATTATTTCCGCTTGAGTGCTGACAAACGCATGTTGTTTGGTGGCATGTGCAACTATTCCGGACGCGATCCAGCGGACATTACCGCAACTCTTCGCCCTAAAATGCTCAAGGTATTTCCTCAACTAAATAACGTAGCCATCGAGTACGAATGGGGAGGTAATATCGGTATCGGCGCCAATCGCATGCCGCAATTAGGACGCATCGCAGACAACGTACTCTTCATGCAGGCCTATTCTGGTCATGGCGTCAATGCAACGCACATGATGGGACGTCTGGTTGCCGATGCTATTTGTGGACAAGCGGAGCGGTTCGATATTTTCGCCAATATCAAGCACATGACATTCCCCGGAGGAAAGCACCTGCGTAGCCCTCTCCTCGCTGCCGGGATGCTGTACCACCGTTTCCTCGATCTGTTCTAGCAACAAATACACAAAAATCCCTCAAGGCTCTCCTTACCTTGAGGGATGCTTTCTCACTCAAATAAAGTCATAAAACATTCGCTACTACACCTAGAGTTAAACCTAGAGTTAAACCTAGAGTTAAACCTAGAGTTACACCCAGAGTTACACCTATACCTGTAGCAGTTTTAAAGTCATGGTTGTTGCATGAAAGATACGCTTCTGGACAGCAGCGGCCTCAAATAGCCAATAACCCGTTAATTCCTGTGTACAGCAGCTTTATTCCCATCACAAACAAAAAAGCATACGCAATTTTATAAATTAATTTTTCATCCACTTTGTGCAACAGGAAATAGCCCAGTCGAACCCCGATCGGAGCCAAAGGGATTAACACTAGAGACGTCATCAGATTAGCGCTGTCAAAACTACCCAGCAACGCATAGGGAAACAGCTTAATGACATTAACCGCCGCAAAAAAAACCGCGAAGGTTCCCATCAAGGTTATTTTATCCAGTTGCTGTGGCAGCATATAAACACTGACCGGCGGCGCTCCGGCATGAATGCCAAAACTGGTAAATCCTGCCACCATTCCCCAGAAAGAGCCTTTGATACGATCCGGTTCCGCCTTTTTCTTATTCCCGGAATTAACCCACGAGCTAAACCAGTAGTTCAAGCAAAACACCAGCGCAATAAGACCGATCAAAATCCGAATAGCATCATCAGGAAGAAAGCGAAAAGTGAATGCGCCGAGGATCACGCCTGCCGCTGCTGCGGGTAATAATATTCGCAAATTAACGCGGTCGTACTGCCCTCGAAAGCTCCACAACGCAACAGCATCCATAACCACCAGTATGGGCAATAAAATAGCCGCAGCTTGCAACGGGGGAACCGCTAACGCCATCAACGGTACGCTGACGACGGCCACGGCCCCTCCGAAGCCACCCTTAGCCACACCAAACAGCAAAACTGCCGGTATCGCGCAAAGGTAGAAAAAGGGATCGGTAATCACTTGTCAGCACCCTGTAATGGATCACCCAACTCAGGCAACCATTGCTCAAACCAGTCTTTAACAGGAGTCAGTTCCTCTGCCTGCAGATTGGATTGCAACAACCGTATTACCCTGGGGATGTGCGAGAGATAATGACTTTTTCCATCACGCTCACAAAGACGAACAAATATCCCGGCCACTTTAGCGTGGCGCTGAGCGGCCAACACCCGATAGCACTTCATGAAATGCTTCTTGCCAAGATGCTCCCTGCTGTTCAAATAGCGCTGTAGCAACTTCTGCTGTAATTGATCAGAAACATCCCTGCGAGCGTCCTCCAGCAATGACATCAAATCATAAGCGGCAGATCCAATAAGTGCATCCTGAAAATCCAGGATACCGCAGCGTTCAACGCCCTCACCCGTACCAAGACGCATCAGGTTATCAACGTGAAAATCTCTTAACACCAATGCGGGTTCTGCACTATGTAATGGTTTAAAACAGTTCTGCCAGGCACTTTGGTAGGCTTGCAGCCCTTGTTCAGGGCATGGCTGCCCCTTAAGCATCGGGTAATACCATTCCGGCAACAACATAGCCTCACGCATAAGCACCTTGTCGTCGTACGCAGGAAGATCTATGTCACATGCTTTTTCATTCTTATGCAGTAATAGAAGAACTTCTAACGCCATCTCATACAACGCGGATTCATCTTCACCCTGCGCTAACAAACGCGTGAAGGTGTCATCCCCAAAATCTTCCAATAACGCGAACCCTTGCTGGAGATCATGCGCATGAATATTCGGCGCCCTAAGTCCGATTTTATGAAGGTGATTTGCCACTTTAACGAAAGGAACGATATCTTCCCGTGGCGGTGGCGCGTCCATTAACAAGCGGCTTTCCCCGTCCTGTTGCAGGCGAAAATAACGACGAAAGGAAGCATCCGCAGCCAGTGCGGTAACTTCTGAACTGCCCCATCCGTTCGTCGCCAAAAACTGTTGCCTGGCACGCTGTCGATCTTCTACTTCCATTACCTCTCCTGGCTATACCCGAAAAAAACACTCTAAAAAATGCCTGACAAAAAAATCCACACACCATAGCATGCTACCAGGGCCCACACACCTGACAACCCCGGCGTATTCCACTCTTAGACCCAACATAATAATAAACACAACCGCTACAACAACTAATCAAAAAACCGTCTCACACCCCGGGTTATAGCCCCAGTTATAGATACGTTGATTGAATTAATTGTAGTTATGCTGGAACAGCTCGATGAAATTTGAGATATGATGCCGATAATAATCTGCAGCTATTCAGGAGTCATTACTGTGATCATACCTCACCGGGAGTTAACACCGGATACCCTGCAAAACCTGATCGAGGAGTTTGTTTCTCGCGAAGGAACCGACAACGGCTATGACGACACACTGCAACAACGGGTCGCCAGGGTACAGGCCCTGCTGGAAAAGGGTGAAGCGGTTATTCTTTATACTGAGCTTACCGAAAGTGCCAACATCATTCTTCGAAGCGAGCTTCCCCTGGCCGAAAGATCCGATCACTTCGAATAAAATGCACCTCGGATAAAACGCACCACGGATAAAATCTGAACCTACAGGCTCGATTTTTCACTCACCTGTTCACTCACCTGTTCACTCAACTGCTCTTCCACATCTGCAGTAAAACCTCAAACAGTAGTCGCTACCTTAATAATTACTTTGCAAACCACCTTCGTGCTGCCACTCACAACGCACTTTTATATCCCCGGAACCGGGCTCATGAAAACTGGTATTCGAGTCCCAGGTAAAGGTATGGGTGCCAGACAGTTCAGTTTCCAGATGTACCGACACGGAGACCCAATACATCGATTGCAGCAACTGCTCAAATTTGGCAATCCATTGTTCCCACTCATACTCGATCGAGCGATAGGACGCACCGAAATGAATCACCTGCGTTTGATAGGTACCGTGCATGGGTTGATCACTGGTAGCTGCAAACATTTCGCGAGAGAGAAACGGCCAATCATCCATTCCAGGTAAGCGACTGATAGCACTTTGATTATGGAATCGACGTACCTTCATCTCCCGATCATCACCGAACGGAAGATCCTTGATACAGCCATAGACAATAGATTCGCGTTCCACGCCGCACTCCCTTATGTTTGCGTCCGAAATATAACGGGTATTAACCAGTTAATACTTGTCACTTTATTACTTACGTTATTACTTAAGTAATTGCTTTCAGTATTGCTTAAAACTATTTCTTAAAATAAGAACCTGAGTTTGCCGCAGAACAGCGAGATTTTTCTATCCTCCCTGCAGCTGTCAGCAAGTTAATGATTTAACGATACCCAAATTAATCGGTGAGTGGAATGAACAAATTTCATTTTTCAGAACCAGTTAAAAAATCCACTCTCCAGACTTTCCTGA
>JAUXFT010000160.1 GCA_030622755.1 Aestuariirhabdus sp.
CTGGATGATTATCTGGGCGACATGAAGTTTTATCTTGGGGCTTTTATTGACCGCTTCGAAGGTGGCATTGAATTTGGCGGTGCCCCGCACCGCTGGATCATTGATGCCAACTGGAAATTACCTATGGAAAACCAGTTGGGTGATGTGAATCACGGGCCATTTCTGCATGCCTCGATTGTTACTCCAGAGGCCAATCAGGAAATTATTGATCACGGCCTTAGCGCCGTAACGACACCGGGTCATGGTGCTACCTTCCGCATGATGCCAGAGGATACGCATCCCGGTTTGGTGGCGTGGGGGATGGAGTCACCCAATGTCATGATGGCGCCGCCGGAAGTACACCAATATCTGTTTGACACACACGAGAAAGCGGTTGAGCGTGTTGGGCCGGTCCGGGCGAATATGAAGGGTCTTACCTATGGTGTTTACCCTAACCTTTCTTTCCTTTGGTCTAATGCATCATTTAAGGTCTCGCATCCGCGTGGGCCGGGTAAGGTTGAGTATTGGTCATGGTCGGTAGTGCCTGCTGATGCACCTGAAAATGTTAAAAAAACATTACGTAATAACTACGCCACTTTTTTTGGTCCTGGCGGTGTTTTGGAACAGGAAGACTCAGAAGTATGGATGCAGCAATTCCACGGTTCTAACTTCGATTTTGCCGATGATAGAAAGTTTTTTTACGGACTGGGTTTGGGTGAAGAGAAGTCCCATCCGGATTTGCCCGGTATGGTCGATGTAACAGCTAACGAACACTACGCACGAGGATTTTTTGAGCGCTGGCGTGATGCCCTGCAAGCGGTGGAGGAGGAATGATGAATCAGCCAGTAGTAACACCTGAATTACAGCACGATATAGAACAGTTTTATTACCGTGAGGCGCGCATGCTGGATGGTCGTCAGTACCAGCAATGGATGGCTCTTTTGACACAGGATATAGCCTATATTATCCCTTCCCGCGTCAATACTATGGTGAATAACCGTGATCGCGGTAAAGAGGAAATGATCAGCGTTGAGCGCGAACTGGAAGGTGTGGATTCGGATGGTTGTCCAATTCGCGAAGAGGGCATTGCCATTATAATGATGCGTGTAGAGCGAGCCTTTAAAATGAACTCCTGGTCTGAAAATCCGCCAGCACGTACTCGGAGAATGGTGGGTAATGTGGAAGTTATGGAGCAGGACGGTGACAACCTGACGATTTACAGTAATTTTCATATGAATTACGCTCGCCCAGGCAGCAGAAATTTTCTCTACAGTGGACAGCGACGTGACAAGCTAAAGAAAATTGAAGGCGGCTATCAAATCGCACATCGAGAGATTATTTTAGATTATGGGGATATCGATTACCCAACGCTGGGTTTGTTCTTTTGATTGGCGTGAGACGTTAAACGGGAGATGGAAGGCGTAAAAAGCCGTATTCATTTGAATACGGCTTTTTTATTTGTAGGCGTAGGGCGTACTATCTCACCCCGCACATATCACATCGCTACCCAATCGTCTGTCCTCCATCAATAGGCAGGCCAATACCAGTGATATATCTGGCTTCATTTGAAGCGAGAAAACAGATGGTGTTGGCAATCTCGGGTGCTTCAGCGACATCCAACAGTGGAGCCATCTTCAAAAATTGAACCATGTCGGCGTTTTCGGGCATGGTGAAATTGGCGACCAGTGGCGTATTGACCTGACCGGGGCAGATGGCATTAACCCGTACACCTTTGCTGGCAAATTCAATGGCCAGTGATTTGGTCAGCAGGAGTACTGCACCTTTTGTAGCACAGTAGGCGCTGTTGTATATCTGTCCATCAATACCCGCGGTAGACGACATGTTGATGATGTTTCCTTTGGTCTCCAGCAGGTGCGGCATGGCCAGTTGGCACAGGTGGAATACGCCGTTGAGGTTAATATCAACCATGCGTTCCCAGTCAGCTTCGCTAACGTCTTCGAGGTGTTTTGAGAAAGCTATACCGGCAATATTGCAGAGCACATCCAGTTGCCCGAAGGCTTCTATGGTTGATTCCATCAGTGCCCGACAATCTGAGCGTTTACCGACGTCGGTTATTCGGTATTGTGAGACGCCGCCTGTCTCGGTAATTTCATTCTGTGTTTCTTTCAGGCCATCTTCATTGATATCTGCCAGCATTACGTTTGCGCCTTCGGCAGCGAGTTGAATGGCAGTGGCCTGGCCAATACCGGAGGCGGCACCAGTAACCAGCGCCACTTTATTAGAGAATCGAATCATAAGAACATCCTAGTTTTTACTGTTATTACAGATGTAATTTGTAACACATTTACATTGAACTAATAAATCCGTAAAGGACTAACGGGTTGTCTGAATTGTTAGCTTTCAGGCTGGCATCGGCACTTGTCCATCTGTAGGAGCCAGCCCTGCTGGCGAAGGATAAGGATGTCGATGTTTTTTATTTCTCATGGCTTGAGCTTCGGGCACAAAAAAAGCCGCCCCTTTCGGTAGCAGCTTTTCGGTGTTATCCGTGGACTGTAAATTACAGTACGGTTAACCAGAGTGCGTGAATTACAGCTGGCACAAAGAACACAAAGCACAAAACAACGTTGATCACTAAATCTTTGCCTGCACCTTTTTCAAGGAATACAGCAAGAGGTGGCAGTATGATACATAAGATAATCAGTACAATTTTATTCATGGTTATTCCCCACAGTAAAAAAATGACGGCTTTTTATTGCCGCTTGTCCGATTAGTATAACGCCACTTTTGCTGTCATAAAAGTCCTGAATGGCATGTTTATTATTTTTGGGTCAGTGCGCCTAGAATACTCAGGCTCAGACTTTCAATAAATTGATCTTTCGGAATCTCGTTCATCATATTGATGTAGGTTGAGAGACCATGAAAGAGAATACAGTCAATCACTAAGAGTCGGGCATTGAAGTCCGAGTCAGTTAACTCTGGCAGGCTTTGACGCAGTAAAACTTGGAAACGATTGGTCTCCGGCACGCTTTTTCCTCTCTCGCGGCGCAAGCTGGCGTAGGCTTCATTGGCCATGAGTTGGCTGTTGATTTTTAAAAAATTATGGCCGCTGCTGCCACCGTCTAATTTCTTTGCGACGGGCAGAATCAGGCAGTCAATAAGGTGGCGTAGCCCTGTATCTTCGTGCTGCTGTAAAGCATCCAGCATGGCGCCACGTATTTTAGCAATCCCTACACTGTGTTTATCAAGCACAGCGTGAATGATGGCGGTCTTATCGCCAAAGTGATATTGCAGCGCACTGCGGTTTTTCTGGTTGGCAGTGCGGACAATATCCACGGAGCTCACATTATCTACCCCTTGCGCTGCAAACAGGCGCTCAGCCGCATCAATGAGTTGCTGTTTGGTGTCATTCTTTTTGCTGGTCGGCTTATTGGCTGAGGGTGCGCCCACGGCTTTCTTATCCTGTATCAAGTGATGGGGTAAATATAGCTTAAAACTTGATTTTTTAATACAGCGGTATTAAGATTATTTTAATACTACAGTATTAACTAGTTTGTATGCCAAATAGTGAATTAAGAGAACCTGACCATGATAGACCTTAAAGCCCCCACGGCCTCCAGCGTAGAAGAGCTCATAGAAGGCCGTCCCGGCTTCGATAAAATGGAGCCAGCCTTCCAGGAGCAGGCTACCCAGATTAATGATTTTATATACATGTCCGAAGGTACCTCTAATGCCTATATGCTGGTAACACCTGAGGGGCGTATTGTAATCAATACGGGTATGGGCTTTGAGGCGCTTACTCATAAAAAGGTTTTCGATGCTGTCTGCCCCGGACCAACCCCCTATATTCTTTTAACTCAGGGGCACGTGGATCACGTGGGCGGGGTTAACCTCTTCCGGGAGCCCGGGACGCAGTTGGTGGCCAGCGAGTATTTGGCGGCTTGTCAGCACGACGATGAGCGTATTCAGTACGTGCGCACTAATCAAGCCTACCGCTGGTTCCAGAAAACCATGAATAGCGCATTATCCATTGCGGCGGATAACCCGGAAACTTTAATTCAGGATACTCCCGTAGCCGATGTGATCTATGAAGGTACATATTCCGTGAGCTTTGGTGGGCTGGATATTGAAGTGATTAATGTGCCGGGCGGTGAGACGCTGGACAGCGCATTGATCTGGCTACCACAGCACAAAATACTTTTCACGGGTAATACTTTTGGGCCATTGTTCCCGCATTTCCCAAACATCAATACCATCCGTGGCGATAAATACCGTCACTTGGAACCGTACATGGAAGCCGTTAACAAGGCCCGAGAATTCAAGGCGGAGGTATTGATAACCGGCCATTTTGATCCGATTGTAGGTACAGATCTGATAGATGAAAGCTTGTCCCGTTTACACGATGCTGCTCAGCATGTGTATCGCAAGACTCTGGACGGGATGAACCTGGGTAAGACCATGTATGAGCTGATGGACACCATTACCCTGCCGCCAGAGTTGAAGGTGGGGCAGGGCTATGGTCAGGTGAAGTGGGCGGTGCGCACTATCTGGGAAGCCTATATGGGCTGGTTCAAAGCGCAGTCTACTTCTGAGCTTTACTCAACTCTGCCGAAAGCTATTTACCCTGAACTGGTTGAAATGGCGGGACTGGATGCGGTGATTACAAAAGGCCATGAAAAACTGACCGAAGGCAAAGCGGCGGAAGGTCAGCTTTATGCAGAAGCGGCACTGGCGGCGGCACCTATGAGCCCTGCAGCGTTACAGTTGGGTATCGATGCACATAAAGCGTTGCGCGCTCTACGCGATGAAGAGAATTTCTGGGAAGATGGCTGGTTGAACAGCGAGATAGAAGAAATGCAGCGCCTGCTGGACTCCCAGAAATAATAGTTATAAAAAGGTTTTTAAAATGTCTGACAGAAAAGAAATTTTTATCGATGATCTGGCCAAGCCAGTGCATACCGACATGCAGAAGATGGCTATAGAATTCGGTGAGCAAATGGAGTTTGAACTGACGCCTGAGTCGATCATGGAAGAGACCAGAATGATGACGGGCCTGGACGATTTTGGCCCAATGGATTTCGTTGGGCGTTTAAAGGTTCTGTGCGAGGCATGGGATGGGGATGAAGCGCTCTCCGGTGTTGGTCGCATGTCGCTGCGCAATAAATTAGTGCAGCATGTATCCAGTCGATTATTGATTCAGGATCAATTTAATAGGCACCCGGAAATTCTTGATATAGAAATTGAAAATCCCATCATTGTAGCCGGCTTGCCGCGTTCCGGGACCACCCATCTACTCAACCTAATGGCGGCGGATTCACGTTTGCGTGCATTGCCATTATGGGAGTCTTACGAACCAGTACCACGTATTGGTGAATCACCTCATCCGGGTGAAGAAGGTTACCAGGTGGAAAATGATCCGCGCTATAAGCGCTGCGATGAGTCCTGGCAGATGATGCAGCAGGTGGCACCACTGCTGGCCGTTATGCACCCCATGAATCCTGAACACATTCATGAAGAGCTGGAATTAATGGGGCCTAATATTGGCTCGTATAATTACGAGTGGTTGGCGCATACTCCAGCTTGGCGCGATTACTATTATGCGGAAGATCAAACTCCGCATTATGAGTACATGAAAAATATTTTAAAATTACTGACCTGGCAACAGCGAGATTCAGGTGCACCAACCCGCTGGGTATTAAAGTGCCCACAGCATTTGGAGCAACTGCCTGTTCTGCATAAGGTCTTTCCCGACGCCACCATCGTCATTACTCACCGTGATCCGGTGTCGGTGATTCAATCGGCGATTACTATGCTCGCGTATGGTCAGCGCATGAACCGCAAACGGCCGAATATTGATGAGTTGTCGGAATACTGGTGTGAGCGCATTGAGCACTTGTTGCGAGCCTGTGCAGAAGATCGTCCGAATCTGCCTGAGTCTCAATCTATTGATGTGCCTTTCCATGAGTTGATTGCTGATGATCTGGGTACAGTTGAAAAAATCTACGCTAAGGCCGGTATGGAAATGTCAGAGGATGCAAAGGTCGAACTGCAGCAGTTTCTCGATCAACATTCGAACGATGAGCATGGAAAAATCCGTTACGATTTGAAAAAACAATTCGGAATCGATCCGGTAGAGCTCAGCAAGCGTTTTGATTTTTACTTCGAACAATTTCCCGTTAAAAAAGTATTCAAATAAAAGCTTTAAGGAAAAAAGATGACTCAAGTAAACAACACAGCAAAATACGATTATTCCGGTGCTCAGGTTTTAGTAACGGGTGGAACACAGGGCATAGGTAATGCGATTGCCAATCGTTTTTCCGAGGCTGGAGCAAACGTATTTATTACAGGTACCCGGGCCGATACCAGTGAATATGAAAACGATCTTTCTGCATTCACTTACCTTCAGTTGGAAGTAACCGATCTGGATGCTATTAAGCAGTTGCCAGAGAAGTTGGATAACCGTCTCGATGTTCTGGTTAATAATGCCGGCGCCAGTCTACCGGGCGGCCAAAGTGAGTGGGATCATGATGTCTTCGAGCAGTCGGTCAATATCAATCTGAATTCAGCTTTCCATATCAGTCATGTGTGTTATCCCATGTTGAAGAAAAGTGAACTTCAAGGCGGTGCCGCCATTGTCAGTATTGCCTCGCTGACGTCTTTTTTGGCTAATGATTTTGTTCCGGGCTACGGTGCAGCAAAAGCGGGCCTTGCACAGTTGATGAAAACCTTTGCGATTACCTGGGCGAAAGATGGTATCCGTGCTAATTCCATCGCTGCAGGTATGACCCAGACCCGTATGACGCAAATGGTGCAGATGATTCCAGAGATGAATGAGCCTGTACTTGAGCGTACGCCAATGAGCCGCTGGGGGCAGCCTGAAGAAATTGCCGGTTGTGCAATTTATCTGGCGAGCAGTGATGCAAGCTTCCTCACGGGGCAGATGATAGTGGTAGATGGTGGCTTCTCCATCGTAGGGTAAAAATGCACTTTTCACGCTCTGGCTTCGTTGGGTTCGTGCTCGCTCAGTCACATATTTATATATGCTCTTTCGCTGTGCGCGAGCCCGCCTCACCAGAGCGCGAAAATCACTATTTTAAATGTGGTTAGGTTCGCTTTGTAGTAGCTGCCGCGATTGAATTTATGTTGTAGGAGCCTGCCCTGCACGAACATTGGGATTCTCGCCTGCAGGGCAGGCTCCTACAGAACAAGACCGGGCTCTGCGTGCCCTTGGGGTGAGCCCCGGTCTACAAAAGTATGATAAATTTTAAAGGTGTTCGAGAATGTCTGAAGAAATACGTCAATTAATGGATCTTCCTCCTGCCGACCAGGTGGGTTTTGTAGTGCCAGATATGGATGAAGCGTTAAAGCGTTTTCAGCCAATGTTTGGTGAGTTTGTAATGATGCAAAGCCCGCTAGAGGGCGCCATGTTTCACGGGCAGCCACAGGACTGTGAATTGTTATTAGCCTTTGCTAAAAGCGGCGATATGGAAATCGAATTAATACAGCCCATCAGTGGCAAAGGCCCCCATCAGGAATTTGTCGATGCCGGCGGTAATGGCATGCACCACTTACGTTTTCGTGTCGATAATCACGATGAGATGGTGGAAAAAGCAAAAGCCTGTGGCTGGGAGCAAACCTGGACGATGTGTATGGGTGACGATATTGCGTTCAGTTATCTATCGCGTCCGGAAGATAGTCTTTTCATAGAGTTTTTGCAGATGCCTTAATTTAGATCGAGAGTCTAGGGCCGAATTTATTCGGCCTTTTAGTTTTATATAGAGGGTAGAATAAATTAGGCCCTACAATAATAGCATCTAGCATCTAGCATCTAGCATCTAGCATCTAGCATCTCGCATTAAAACGCATGCTTCCCA
>JAUXFT010000013.1 GCA_030622755.1 Aestuariirhabdus sp.
CCATTACCACTATGACCACTGTAGGCTATGGTGACATTACACCAGGTACTTCCAGTGAGTACCTGGTGGCTTGTTTGACCATGTTAATTGGAGCATCTCTCTACGCCGTGATTATCGGTGGTGTGGCATCGCTACTGAGTAATATTCATGCGAACAAAAATAATCATTGGGAGCATATGGAGTCTGTTGAGCAATACCTGAGATCACGCCATATTCCCAAAAACTTGACCGCTAAAGTCCACAATTACTACGAATATCTTTGGCACAAACACAAAGGGCTTAAGGAAAGCCAGCTGTTGACCGATCTACCAGAACCCTTGCGTCTTGAAATTATGATCCATTTGGCCGGGGGCGTGTTAAAGCAAGTGCCTTTGTTCAAGCATTGTTCCGATGCTTTACGTAACGCATTGCTGACGGCATTGAAACCGGCCACCTATGCTCCCGGTGACTATCTTGTTCAAACAGGTGATATTGCTAAAAATATCTTCTTTATTACTCATGGACAAGTGTTTATAAGCTTGGATGGGAGCGGAAATAACCTTGATCGCTACCAGGAAGGCGACTATTTCGGTTACTTGTCACTGGTATTAAACGAAGCCAGAGTGGGTTATGTGCGTGCAAGTGACTTCTGCGAAGCATTGATTCTAGACAAAAAAAGCTATGAGAAAATCATTGTCGAATTCCCGGAATTTAAGGGGATTATGAAAATAATAACGGCCGAGAGTAGCGAGAAGGCTTCAGAGTTGCTTCTGAAGGGTGTTGTTCTTTAACTACGGAATGACTAAAAAACAACAGGATCATTATGACCAAGTATTTACGAGTAACATCTCTATTTGTTTTGTGCGCTATTGCTGCGGAAGGAGCTTTAGCGGCAATAACTCTTGAGACCACTACTCAGTCAGCTACTGAGTTGTTTGCTTTGATCTTCGGTGGTGCCGGTATCTTCCTGGTAGGTATCCACTTCGCAGGTGATTATCTGCAGCAGATGACCAGCGGTACGGTTAGAGAAATCGTGACTCGTGTTAGTCAAAACCCGGTAGGGAAGTTCCTTTGGGGATTGTTCTTAGGCTTCTTTACCCAGAGCGGCAAGGCCACTGCATTTATATTGTCTGACTTTGTGCAGGCTGGCCTTTTGAAACCAAGGCAGGCCTCATCAATGGTCTATTGGGGTAATGCCGGCAGTAGCTTGATAGCTTTTGTTTCTATGCTGTCAGTAAAAGTGTTTGCGCTCCTGCTGTTAGGATTTACGGCCTTTGGACTGACATTTCATTACCCAAAAAAAATGGTTCATGGCTATGGCGCAATGTTCGGCCTTGGGATGATCATCTTTGGGCTGTACCTCGTCAAAAATGGTGCTGCAGGCTTTGCCGGAATGGATGAGGTATCAACCCTCGTTCAATTCATTCAGGGTTTTTACTTCATATCTTTCGTTGTGGGGCTTTTATTAACTCTTGTAGTGCAATCTAACATTGCCATCATGTTGATCAGTATCGCCATGGCTTCTTCCGGGCTGTTTGGATTGAACGAAGCCGCCATGGCTATCTTTGGGGCTCAGGCAGGAACGGGGATTCTGACATGGATATTTTCTTTTCACTCCAAGGGTAGCGCTCGTGAAGTGGTCATTACCCAGGTAGCTTTTGATGTTATAGCCACTAGTGTATTTGTCACCTTGTTTTATATAGAGAAGTTTTTAGGCTTGCCCCTGTTATTGTCGGCGGCTCATGCTATCAGCGACTCGATTGGAATACAGGCGATCTTTGTCGCTCTTGCTTTCCAATTTGGTGCGGCTACCTTGGCGGTTCTATTACGTAAGCCTGTATTTGATTTCATCGAACGTAAATTTCCACCGTCAGTGACAGAGGTTCTATCTGAAACAAAGTTTTTACATAAGAACGCGTCAGAGTCACCAGAAACCGGCTTGTTGTTAGTTGAGCGTGAACAAAGTCGCCTCTTGGAGCGTCTACCACTTTATATCGATGCAATTCGTGTGGATTCTACCAATACAAGTGAATCCCCCAATGATTATCACAATGCCTTTACCGATATTTCTCAAAAAATAAATTCGACCCTGTCTCAGATTTCACGCCTGGGGCTAAACACCAGTAGTTCGGATGAGCTGATCCGTATCACCAAGATGCAGGAGCAGCTAAAACGCTTTGAGGAGATAGTGTTTCAACTAAGTACCGGTATGGCACGTAAGGACATCTCTGACAAAGCGAGGATGTTAAGTAACGTCATTATGGAAAGCACTGATTTTATTATCCTGACAGCCATAGATGCGATTCAAAGTCAGGAAGAGGGTGAGATTTCTACTCTGGAAGCGCTAACTCAGGATAAAAGCGCACTAATGACCAAGATGCGACACAACTTCTTAAAAAGTGAGAGTGCGCTGTCTGATGCAGATAGAAACTTTGTTTTGGATATCACTATATTGTTTGAAAATGTTATTCAAACGTTGGCTCGTTATGGAGCCTTACTAAAACAATAGCCAAGAAAAATATAATCATCGAGACGGGGGATACCGGCTCAAGTCAAGGAGTGACTTCATGTCCAATTGATTCGTTATACAGAAGTATAACTTGGCACTCATGGCCTTGGTGGCTCCCGGTGACATCCGTTCCGGGGTATATGCTGCTCTGTGTGAACATTTGCTTCACATCGATGAGAAGATTAATCTTCCAGATAATTTACGGGATATATATGATCATATGTTAGACACCATAGGCATAGATAAATCTAACCTTAAAGATGTACGCCAAAATATAGAGATGATGTCTGAGCTTGAAGTTGAAAAAATTGCCCAGCATATAGTTGAGCCAAATCAAAAAATTCTCGCAGGCTAATTGACGATCGTTTGGCCTGTTAGTTTATTATTAACTTTTCATAAGTAGCGTACCGAAACATGGATACAGCAAACCAGTCAGTTCAGCTCGTGGGTTTTATCAGTATATTGAGTTGTCTAACATTTCTGTTAGTCAGGATTGTCTATTTTTTTGTGGGAGGCCGTCATCGAAGGCTTCGTTATAGTTTCGAAACTATAACGCTACTTTCTATTATTTATTATGCAGTTAACCCGGGTTTTCATTGGGCGGGTATTGATTCATATATTTCCGATGCCGTTAATTTCATTGCTTTTCTGTGGTGGGTAAATCTCGCCTTTAGTATCGATTCAATGCTGCGCCTCTACGCCTGGGATGGCATATTATCTGAGCAGGGAGAACGACAAGTCCCTAAGTTAGTAACAGCCGCAGTGTCTCTATTGCTGTACAGCAGCGCCATTATTATTGTTTTGCATTTTTTCTATGACAAGCCTATTACTGCGCTCATGGCCACCTCGGGTGCTCTGGCTATGATTCTGGGATTCGCCGCCCAATCGACATTAAAGGAGGTGTTTGCAGGAATTTCACTGAATGCTACCAAGGCAATATGCATGGGAGATTTCGTGGAAATAGAGGGCGTTTATGGTCAAATATACGATATAAACTGGCGTTCGATTTCTATAAAAAACCCTCACACTGATTCGCTCTATGTATTTCCTAATAGCATCGTTGCCAGTCAAAATATTCTTAATTTTAGTGAGCCGACAGGCCGTTTTAAATACTACATTACTTTTATGGTTGAGCCGTCGGCACCGCCTGAAAAGGTTATCAGAGCTATTCTCGATGAGCTCGCTTATTCTCGCCATGTCTTTCGTGAACCTAAGCCCGATTTTAATATATTGGGGTTTACCGATATAGGTATAGAAATTCGAATTCGTTTCTTCTTTGATGGTGATGATCCATGGTGGGATGCCCAGAATGAAGTATGTATGGCCGTTTGGGCGGCAATGAAAAAGTACGGTTTCAGGTTATCCATTAAACGTGCCCATCTCGGTTCAGAGGATGAGTGGGTTAATTTAAATCGCACAGTCACCACCTATTCTGATTCAGATAAAATTTCAGCGGCGTTATCTAAAAACACTTTATTTAATCATCTTAATGCTGAGGAAATTCACACCTTGGCTAGTGCCTCTCAGGTTGTTGACTTAGGTCCACCATCTTATTTCTACCGCCCCGGGGATATAGACCCTTTCTTCTATATTGTTTTGGAAGGAGAGGTAGGTATTTACAGTCCGCATAAACAAAATGAGATCTGTATCGAGACTTGTTCGCCCGGTGATGCCTTTGGCTTAACCAACTTCCATTCTGATCATAAGCGTGCGAATTTAGCACAGGCGGGACAATACTCTATTGTTGCAAGAATCCCACTTGCTTCATTAAGGGATTTACTAGAAAAAAACAGAGGCTCTAACGATCGACTTTTGACAG
The DNA here is from genome assembly GCA_030622755.1 of Aestuariirhabdus sp. Lineage (GTDB taxonomy): Bacteria > Pseudomonadota > Gammaproteobacteria > Pseudomonadales > Aestuariirhabdaceae > Aestuariirhabdus. Next base: position 4,308 of record JAUXFT010000013.1, read on the forward strand.
CAACTGAAGAAAAAACACTTAATCGGGACCGCTATATGCAGTCTCAACTTTTACGCAAAGACATAGATCATCATGTATTCCATAAAAAAAACCTGACGATTGAGTTGAAAAAGAGTGTTGATAAACTACTCCATCAGCACTGGGTTCAACACATTCGCACACATGCATCTAAATCACATCGTAATACGGATTTCCTAGAGGCGATGATGGCAGGTATGGCCCTGATATTGTCCGCTGAGCATCTACCTCACGCAGTTAAAGCAGAAAGAGTCAGAGCGTTGTTGCAAACGTTTAACGTCCTGAAATATTTGAATAAAGATGAGTGCTTGGCTGCCTTTGCTTCATACAATGAAAAACTGGAAGAGAATGTAGGTACTGGCACTCAGTATGCATTTAATGCCATACGTGAAATCAGCGGCCATAAACATAAAGCAGAACTGGTGTTAGCTATCTGTTTTGGGATCCTGAATGAGCATGAGTTACCCTCAAAAGAAGAGGTAGAAATCATTGCTAACCTGGCCGATAAGCTAGACCTCCACAGTGATATAGCTGTTCTTACTCAGTCTTTACGCGATAAAAGGTTATCGAAGGAGGGACACTGAATCAGGCAGCTTTATTGAGTGCACTATAAGGCTAAAGCTTTGGGGACCCTCTGATTACTGTGATTTTGATATTTGCAGTAATCAGAGGTTTCTAGCTTATTTAATTGCTTCAAGAGCTTGAGCGTGAGCAATTTTTACAGTAGTCATGATTCGATGGATGATTTGATAAGGGCAGGCATCAGAGGCCGGTCGTCTGTCCTCAATATATCCTTTCCAGTCATGACTGGTAGTATATATAGGGATACGGATTGACGCAGCACGGTTACTTGCACCAAAGCTAAACTGATCAATCGACGCGGTTTCATGAGCACCGGTTAGTCGTTGTTCGTTGCCAGCACCATAAACAGCAATGTGCTCCTTATGGAAAGGTTCGAAACCCTGGCACAAAGCTTCAATATATTCTTTGCCGCCCACTTCGCGCAGGTAATTGAAAGAGAAATTGCTGTGCATACCTGAGCCATTCCAGTCACCTGCAATAGGTTTTGGGTCCAGATTGGCAATAACATCGTACTTTTCAGTCACGAGATGGAGCATAAACCGTGACATTATCAAATCGTCTGCAGCACGTTTGGCACCCTTACCAAAACATTGATATTCCCACTGGCCTAACATTACTTCGCCATTGATACCCGAGACACCAATTCCCGCTTTCAAGCAAAGGGCGAAATGTTCATCAATGATGTGTCGTCCTGCTGCATTCTGTGTACCTACAGAGCAGTAGTAGGGGCCTTGTGGTTCAGGGTATCCGCCATCCGGGAAGCCTAGAGGTCTGCCTGCAGAGTTCATCAACACATATTCTTGTTCAAAGCCAAACCAAAATTCATCATTAGCTTCATCATCAATAAGAGCTCGATAGTTTGACGGTGGAAGGCTTCCATCACGGTTAAATACCTCACATAAAACAAACCAGCTATTTTTATGCAGTGGATTTTTATAGGTTCTCACTGGCTGTAAAATACAATCAGAATCATGACCCTCTGCTTGATGAGTAGAGCTACCGTCAAACCCCCAAATAGGAAGATCATCAACGGAACCTTTGTATTTATCAAATTCCAGAGCTTGAGCCTTTGTTCTAATGTTGGCGGTTGGCTTATAGCCATCTAGCCATATGTAATCGAATCGATAGATTGACATAACTTAATCCCCTTATTTAATTTAAAAATAACATCGCCTGAACGCTATTATACATTGGAAGGCTCTAAAACAATGAACTTTAATTAGTGCATATTCCGGCCCATCTTGATCACCCATTCTGGTTTTACGTGATCGCCTATTCTGCTTTTAGTTGATCGGCCATTCCGGTTTTATTTGGTCACTTTTCCTGGATTTCCAGAATCGGTGATCAAGCCCCCGGAATCACTGATCAACCATTTCCAGAACACCTCGTAACGCATTGATTAATCAACCTTTCCGGCTACCCTTCCGACTTTTGTCTGTGAGGAGTGCTAGTCAGGTTGGAGTGGATCAGAGAGCCCATGGTCAGTTGAAGAGCTTCTTAGTAAAGAAACATCAGAGTGGTTTAAAGAACTAAATCAATTCAAAGGTGAAGCTGGATTTAGAGGGTCAACATGGTTTGGGCTATGTCAGTCTGTTTCTGATGCGTCAAAGAAATCCTCTGCTTGGGGGTTCAAGTTTGTGGACTTTTTGATCGCATCTGGTGAGTGGACAAGTGATTTTTGGGGGTCGTTGCTCAGGGGGTTAAGTGAGTGGCCCGAAACCCTCGAAGCAGCTGATCCATATCTGCGTTTAATCGAGCTTGAAGAGCTTAGCAAAGCTTACCCTGAACTTATTTCAGATATTCTTTATCATGCTGTGCAAAATAAGGGCGTACCCTATGTTTGTGAAATCATCGATCGAACAAACATAGTTGCTATAAACCTTTGGGGTCAGCTTAATCCTTCTGAGTTCGATAGAAGTCAGAAGGATTGGCTTAACAAAGCGCTGAATACCCCTGAGGGGCGACTTGCCGAGTACTGGATTCATGCGCTAGACGTATACTCTCGAAATACTACTAGGGAGATGACAGATCCCTATGGAGCGGAGTTAGCCAAACTCTGCTCCAATACTGATGTAAAGAGCCGATATTCGATTCCGCCTATCACACAGCAGATCGCGTTTTTGACGACGATAGACGAGTCGTGGTCGAAACAGCATCTTTATCCGTTGTTTAATGATGAACATGCTGAGATAGCCGCATTGGCTTGGCATGGTTTCCTTGGTTCTCGCGGCCCTTCAGATTTTGTGTTTAGCCATCTGCAATGTGCTTTTGCCTCAATCATTCCTCATTTAGATTCAGTCATGCTAAGCAAAAAAGATCGATTCATAGAATTTTACGCGGCTACGGCATTGTGGTATCTCGCAGATCCATCTGCTGACTGGATCCCAAACTTATTAACTGCAATTTCTACAGCTGATCGTTCAGTGTTCGCTGAGAAACTAAGTAAATTGTTAAAAGATTTGAGACAAGAAGATCTAACGGAAGTTTGGCAGCGGTGGCTTCAGCGATATTGGCAAAGTAGGATCGATGATTCACCCGTAGCGCTAGAGCCGGAAGAGTCGTCAAAAATGCTTAATTGGTTACCGATACTTGGAGATCAATTTTCAGCGGGTGTGGAGCTGGCTATTCAAATGCCTAAACCCCATCTCAGGAACTGCTATATCTTGCGTGTAATTCGTGAAAAGGATATACCCGCTCACCAGCCAAGTGGCGTTGCTCAATTAGTGATATATCTATTAGGGTGCCAACATGAATCCTGGACTTTCCATGATTTGGGTCCGCTGCTTGAAGTGATTCCAGTGCAGGAGCTTGAGTCCGCAGTGAAGTACGAACTGAATGAGGCGCTCATAGAATCTGGATTTGATCCCATCTTATAGGCGTATGTACTAACTTAGGGTTTATCTAGATTCTAGCGCTGCATTAGAATTAAGTGTGGGTGCTTGTAAGCCGTGCTAGCCATGAGAAGTAGACACCTACTATAGTTGGATTTTGGTCTAGCTTAGGGAGGTAGATGCGTAAGGCTAGGGTAGCCGCCTATACTGAAATATTTCTAAGGGAGGCCGCGCTTTGATCCAAAAAAGCCTAGGAAGCCCAATTGATGGGGTGAATAGTTGTAGATAATGGTATGTAAAACCTCTTTGAGTTGCCTGGCTGGTGCAGTATCGTTCAGCATTTTTTTTTGCCTTTAAAGTAGTAGGCTCTCTATGTGGCGATTCATACGTAAAACACTCTATATCTCAGTATTTCTTGGTCTTGTAAGCCTGAATTTTTTGACTCTGGCTAATTCGGCTGTACACGACATGCTTTATGGGTGGCTCAGCAAACTACCTATTTCTGAACTGTTAGCAAATAGTCCGTCAAATACTCGAGAACAGAGGATTCAGAAAAAGGTACAAGACCATAAGGCCAAAATGAAACGTAAGGCCAAAGCTGTATCCGCAAGAATGCAAAGTAGGTTTAAATTGGGGGCAAAACGCAATCTTACTTCTGTTCCTGCTCAAGTGCTTCCCTTTCTAGGGATTGGCTCAACTGTTGTTTTTGCTGGATGGGACGCTAAAGATTTCTGTAATTCAATGGAGGATATGCATGAGTTGATGGGGGTGATTGATGATTCCCAGGAAGCTTATGAAGCTGAAGGTATCTGCTATGTTGTTCCATCGTACAAGGAAAAATGCGTAGAAGAAGAGGCGTACGCTCCGGACGGTAGTTTTGGTGGTTTTATGCATGATCTGAAAATTCGGTTTTGGCCAAAGCAATCATGTGTTAATTCTGGTTGAGGGTAAGCAGTTTTATGGGGGGGCGCATTTACCTTTGAAGGTAATTGTGTTCTTTCTGGATATAACGGTACTGAAGGAAGGTTAGGGTCTGGGTTTTTATTCGGACACCTTTTATTTCTCTAGTAATAAACATAAAATGCGCACCGGTTTTGTAATCGCTAATTAATTTAAGTACCCAGCTTAAGTAACATCGGTTGTAACACTAATTGTGGTTTTGTTGGTTAAAGTATCTATAAAACAATAAGTTAGTGTTTGTTGTTGAGTTCCCTCACCTCAACGCACTCGATGTGCATGGGGTATCTTCTATATCGAGGGATAAGCAGGCTAGATTGGATCTGCTCATTGAGGTGATATAGGTTTTAGATATTTTTGATGAGCGAACGGAGGACCCGCTAGAGGTATCTTGACGTCCAGTGTTGGTGGATACGCTAACCCAAAGATACGTTCGTCATATCCCTGTAAGCCTCTATTTTAACCCCCAAGATATTTAACCTGTATGGCGGGTATTAAAAGCCACGCCCCATGAAAATTTATGTTTATTTGTTTCGATGCTCTCTGGCAGTGATATTAATTTTACCGCCAATGATTTCTCCAACCATATCCGCTATTTTTTGTAGTGCCTCCCTGCGTTCTTCGAAATAGTCATGTCGGTCATAAATACCTTCCACGCCTTTGAGTTTGTGGTTCAAGCAACGTTCGGCCACGTGTCCTGGAATGCCTGCTGAGGCAAGCAAACTTCTACAAGTTCGGCGTAAATCATGCACGGTAAAATGCTCTAAATCGCCCATTAGGTTGGGCGGTTGCTTGTTTTTCCCCGGCTCTCTGCCGAATAGCTTGGAAATGGCGCGATTAAGCGTGTCTTTGCCCATGTGCGGTGTTTTGCTGGTTCTGCGGTTGGGGAATACATAGTCTGAACCGCAGGCGCGTATGCTCAGTTCTTCAAGCCAGGCGATGGCTACAGGGGGAAGCGGTATTGTAATGGGCACTCCGGATTTACTTCTTCCTGCGGGTAGATCCCAGAGTGATTGATTCAAGTTAAATTCGACCCACTTGGCTTCTGTGAGCTCAGTTTTACGCACCCCGAGCACCACCAACAGAGCGCAGGCAAGATAATTGTCTCGGCTAAAGCTAGTAGGGTTATCGCGAAAAACTGAAAAAGCATTTTCAAGCTCATCAATACTTAGGGCTCTATCACGGCTTTTCTCAACGCCGCCTGCATCATTGACGTTAAAGGCTGCTGCCGGGTTATAGGTGAGCAGATTTAGTTTTATGCCATGATTAAACAGTTGCTTGCAGTACATAAGAGCATCATTGGCAATTGATGGTCGTCCGCTACAAGCAATGCTTTTGATAATATCCCTAATATCTGTAGGAATAATTGATGTGAGCGTCTGCTGGCCAATGCTTGGTGCTATGTCTTTTATGTAAACTCGCTTTGGGATGTTGGGGTGTTTAAGCCGACTTTGAAGGCCGAAATACCAGTCTTCAAACAGGTCATCTGTTGTGTTGATGGTGACCTGTTGTTTGCGTTTACGGTCAAAAATTGGGTTGTTGCCCGCCTTTACTTTCCTTCTAGCCTCTAAGGCTAGATCACGAGCTTCCGCAAGGCTGATGTCTTTAAATTTCCCTAGCGTCATTTCTTTACGCTTATCGTGCTGCGTGTAACGAAACATCCAGTAAGGCCTGCCGCGCTTGGGGATCATAAGGTACACCCCGTCTCCATCGCTATACCTGCCTGGCTTATCCGCCTTCACGTAGGCCTGGACTTGTTTGGCCGTCAGTACACCCATGATGTCTCCGTCATATCCGTTGCTGGTGTGTTTTTAGTCAGATCACTAGCTATATGCTGCTCTGCAGGCCAGTAAAACGTGGCCTGCACCGATTAACGGGGAGTACAACTGTAATTTTAAGAGCTTTTGGTGGGATATAACTGAAGATACCCCCCACTGTACTCCCCGATAATTCATGGCTTTCAACGAATCTTAATGGATCTTGATGGATAGTAAAACTAAAAAAGCCCCGAAATATCGAGGCTTTTAGACATTATTGGTATTCAGCGGACGCTACTCAATATTTTGTATCTGCTCTCTCATCTGCTCAATCAAAACCTTGAGATTCACGGCAATTTGAGTGGTACCGGCATTTACTGATTTAGAGCCCAGCGTGTTGGACTCACGATTAAGCTCCTGCATCAGGAAATCCAGACGCCGTCCGATAGGGCCGCCATCTTTAAGCACACGTGCCACTTCAGCAATATGCACCTGCAGGCGATCCAGCTCCTCTTCGACATCAGATTTCTGCGCAATCAACACCATCTCTTGCTCTAAACGCCCTGGTTCCAGCACAACTCCGGCGTCTTCCAGGCGCTGAATAATTCTTTGCCTCTGCCGTTCGAGAATCGTCGGCATCAGTTTAGCTACCTTCCCTGCTTCCTCAGATACGGACTGCAAACGCTGCTCGATAAACGTCCTTAGTTCATTGCCTTCTCGCTCCCGTCCGGCAATCATATCCAGCAAGGCCTCATCAAAGGCCGCTAGCGAATCTGCCTGGATCTGTTTGATGTCAAGCTCTTGCTGCTGTAACACTCCAGGCCACTGCAAAATTCCTAGCGGATCGGGCAGCGCTGTATCAAAAAAACTGCTCTGCACATATTTAACCGCGGACTGAAGCTGGTCACACACCTGCTTGTTAACCTCAAAACTCGCTTCTTTACCTTCGTTCAGCTGATAGCGCAGCCCGCACTCTATTTTGCCTCGATTAAGCTGCTTGCGCAGACGTTCCCGCAGGGGAAACTCCAGTTCGCGCAACGCTTCTGGCAAGCGAAAGTGGGGCTCCAGATAGCGATGATTCACCGAACGGATCTCCCAACTTAAAGAGCCCCACTCAAACTGGGCGGTCTGGCGGGCAAATGCAGTCATGCTTCGTGTCATCGGAATCCCTTGCTAAATAGGCACTAAAGTGATCATTCTACCCTATGGTCTTGTCAGGTGAAAATCACAATTAATCCGACCAGACTTGCCCCCAATCGGTATACTGAATCCCCTTTTACCACAGCCACTACAGGATACTTTGCCGATGCGCCCAAGCAATAGAGCTCTCGACCAGATGCGCCCAGTTCGAATCACCCGGAATTACACGAAACATGCCGAAGGCTCAGTGCTGGTAGAGTTTGGTGATACCAAAGTGATCTGTACAGCATCGGTAGATAACTCGGTTCCTCGATTCCTCAAGGGTAAAGGCCAGGGATGGATTACCGCAGAGTACGGCATGTTACCGCGCTCTACCGGCAGCCGCATGGGCCGTGAAGCGTCTCGCGGCAAACAGGGTGGCCGCACTCTGGAAATTCAGCGTTTGATTGGCCGCTCTCTTCGCGCGGCTATCGATCTTGGCAAGCTGGGTGAAAACACCATTACGCTCGATTGCGACGTTATTCAAGCGGACGGCGGTACTCGTACAGCCTCCATTACTGGCGCCTGTGTGGCACTGGTAGATGCTTTGCGCAGCCTGCAACGTCAAAAAGCCATGAAACAGGATCCACTCAAGCAGATGATCGCTTCAGTTTCTGTTGGTATCTATCAAGGCAAGGCGGTTCTGGATCTGGATTACCCGGAAGATTCCCAGGCTGAGACTGACATGAATGTAGTGATGACTGATACCGGTGGCTTTATTGAGGTGCAGGGTACTGCAGAGGGTCAGGCTTATAGCCGTGAGGAGATGAACTCGATGCTCGAGCTGGCAGAAAAAGGCATTAACGAACTGTTTGAAATCCAGCGCCAGGCTCTGGCAGATTAAATATTTTTTGGTCAGGTTCGCTAATACATAGCCGGCCTGACTAAAACCCTGAATTATCCGTTAGATCGATAATTCCCAATCGTAATCCATAATGACGGGAGCATGGCTGGAAAACTCTTTATTGGTGTAAATTCCGCCACTTTGCACCGTATGCCTCAAGCCTTGGGTGATCAGCTGATAATCGACCCGGTAGCCCAGCTCCTGTGAACGCTCGTGATCGTTACTCCACCAGGTGTATCTCCCCCCTTCACGATCAACTTCGCGATATGCGTCAACAAACCCCATGGAACCTAGTACTTCTTCAAGCCAGGCTCTTTCTGGAGCAGAAAAGCCGGGCTGCTCAAGTGCCTCACGCCAATTTGCCACATCCAGTTTGTTATGTGCCAATTGCCAACCGCCACCGATAATAAACTCACGGCGTTTACGGTTCTGCTTTACCAGATAGGCCATATAATCACTGAGAAATTTATACTTGATGTTCTGGCCATCTGCGCTGCCATCCGCACCCGCTACTAGCAAGCTGGCGACACTGACCTTATCGAAGTCGATCTGAATGTAGCAGCCGTTTTGATCGGCGCTCTCAAACCCCAGCCCACGTATGACCGCTTTCGGCTGATGTCGGGTATATATCGCGACCCCTCCTACACCTGGCTCCCAGGCTTCAAAAAAGTAGCGCTCATAACCCGCCAATTTAAACTCCAGCCCGTCGAGTTCGTACTCATAGGCTTGAACATTCTGCAAACACAGCACGTCGACATCCTGACCGGCAAGCCAGTCAAAAATACCTCGCTCGGCAGCAGCTTTGATACCGTCAAGGTTCGCGCTAACAACTCTCATAAATAGCCCCATTCTAAAGGAGCGTGTATGATACCTGAGCTTGTTGTATTTTTGTAACTCATTGCTCCATTTAAGGGTTTTTAATGCAGGATTATCAAACAGATTTCATTCGTTTCGCTATTGAACAGCAAGTGCTTAAATTCGGCGAATTTACCTTGAAGTCGGGCCGTATAAGCCCCTATTTTTTCAATGCTGGCCTGTTTGACAGCGGTGGAGCCCTGGCCCGCCTGGGTCGCTATTATGCAGCAGCCCTTGAACAATCCGGTGTCGATTATGACGTGGTTTTTGGCCCCGCTTATAAGGGAATCCCATTAGCTGCCAGCACCTCAGTCGCGCTTGCTGAGCACTACCAGAAAGATATGCCTTTCGCCTTTAACCGTAAAGAAGCCAAGGATCATGGCGAGGGAGGTACGCTGGTAGGAGCCCCGCTGGAAGGGCGTATTTTGATCGTGGATGATGTCATTACTGCCGGCACCGCAGTACGCGAAGTGATGCAGATCATCGACGCCCACGACGCCAAGCCGGCTGCCGTTTTAATTGCACTCGACCGACAGGAGCGTGGCCAGGGAGAGCTCTCGGCAATTCAAGAAGTTGAACGTGATTATGGTATCCCGGTTATTAGTATTGTAACTCTTTCACAAGTGCTACAGTTTATCCGACAACAGCCTGAGCTCGAATCCTATTCAGCCGCAATTAAGGATTATCGCCAGCGCTACGGAATCAATCAGCAGGATTAATCTATGGCCGTCAATGGATGGAAAACCATATTACTGGGTGTCGCTGTTATCAGTATGGTTACTCCTGCACTAGCTGCAGAAGTTCGCTACTTCCGTTTTAAGAATTCGGCAGGTAGCACCGTCATCTCCCCGGCGATACCCCCTGAATATGCCAGTCAAGGCTACTCCATTATTAACAGCAAAGGTCGCGTGCTCGAAGAGATTCCTCCGGCATTAACCAGGCAGGAAATCCTGGAAAAGCGTGAGCAGGAAATTCGAACGCTGGCCGCAGAGGGCCAAAAAGCGGAGCAGCGCTCCAGCGATGAAGCCCTGATGAAACTCTATAGTACTGTGCCTGATATCGAGCGCGCCGAAGAGCGTGCCATCAGCGAAATCGAGGATCGAATTAAAATTACCCATAGCAATATTCAGCGCCTTAATACCATGCGTGAAAACAAGGAGCGACTCGCTGCTGACAAGGAGCGCGCTGGAAAGGCAGTTCCCGAGAGAGTATTAAGGGATATCGCCGAAATTGATCAGGCTGTCGAAGAAGATAGAACTGAAATAGCTCGTCGCGAGCAAGATAAAACCTTCGTAAGAGAGCGATTTACTCGCGACACCCACCGATTGAAGCGTTTGCTTGGCATTATTGACGATCAAGGGACAATCATTGTACGCAAAGCTGTTGAGAGTCTCAGGCCAGAGCAGCTTGGAGGCATCTGGCGCAGCCGCGATAAAAGTGGTAATCGCTATGAATGGATCATCAACCCGAAAGGTAATTTCAGTTGGTTTAGTAACCAGATTGATGGAGGTAAGCTCTTGATCCTGGGCTCCTGGGGGCTCGAGAAAGGCGTTTTGGTGATTACCAGTGAATTGCGCCAGACCACTAGTCCGGACGGCTCTACCAGCAACAGCGCAACAGAAGAACAACGCCAGGCCACAGTAGTTGCCATTAAAGATGATGAGTTTTCTGTCTTGCTGGAAAACGAAACCGAGCTACGTTTCCAAAGAGCCAATTAATTATTTGAAATCAACAGTTTAGATGAAAATTCAGGCAGTTCTGTTATAGATCTGCCTGAATTTTTCCGCTATTCGAGAACAAACACTGCCTGTGACAAAAGAGCCCACTGATCCTGCCAGTTTTCAGTAGGTTTACGCTTGAATTCGCTGCGTACGTACTGACAAATTTTACCTTCAGCAGTCACCAGTAAAAGATTCGCTGCCGCCCCCACTGGAATGCGTGTACGTAAGCGCTCCCGAACCTCTGCCTCACGAATCATCTGCTTGATCTGGGATTCCAATCGGTCATAAAACTGTACCACTCGATCGCGTAATCGATCCGTTTCTCCCGCCAGAGCATCGCCGGTCAGTATGCGCGTAATGCCCGGATTACGCTCAGTGAACGTTAACAGCAAGGTCAACACCTTTTCACAACGCGCTACCGTAGGGCCTCCATCCGCTGAAATTGCATTAATACGGCTGAATATCGTCTCTTCAATAAAATTGATAAGCCCCTCGAACATTTTGGCCTTGCTGGGAAAATGGCGATACAGCGCAGCCTCTGAGACACCAACCTCCTTCGCTAACCCGGAGGTTGTAATTCTTGCTCCAGGACTTGATTCCAGCATGGCGGCCAATGCTTGTAATATCTGCTCTTTTCGTGAATTCTTACGGTTATCCATAATACGTCTCTTCTCCGTCAGGCATCAGCGTCGCTAATCAGGGTGCCCACGCCTTCGCTGGTAAAAATTTCCAGCAACACGGCGTGAGGTACACGACCATCGATAATGTGAGCACTGTTTACGCCATTCTTCACGGCACTCAGTGCACAACGGATTTTGGGCAACATTCCCCCATAGATGGTGCCATCTGCGATAAGCCCATCCACGTCCTCCGTGGTCAAACCCGTTAACACCGCCCCTCGCTTGTCTTGTAAACCCGCGATATTGGTTAACAGCACGAGTTTCTCGGCGTTCAACACTTCAGCAATCTTGCCTGCCACCAGATCCGCGTTGATGTTATACGAAGCACCTTCACTATCGGCTCCGATTGGTGCGATAACGGGGATAAAGGCTCCTTCCATTAGCATGTCGAGCACGCCGGTATCTATTTGATCGACTTCGCCTACATGGCCAATATCAATAATTTCAGCCGCTTTCATATCTGGCGATTCTTTTGATATTTTCAGCTTGTGGGCTTTGATGAAGTTACCATCCTTACCGGTAAGCCCTATCGCTCTACCACCATTTCGATTAATCAAGCTGACAATATCCTTATTGACCAGACCGCCTAACACCATCTCAACAACATCCATGGTGGCACTGTCAGTGACTCGCATACCGTCCACAAAACGGGATTCAATGCTGAGTTTCTCGAGCAACTCACCTATTTGCGGGCCACCGCCATGCACCACCACAGGTTTGATACCAACCGCCTTCATCAACACCACGTCTCGTGCGAAGCTGTTTTTCAGTTCCTCGCTTTCCATGGCATTACCGCCATATTTAATAACCACTGGCTTACCGGAAAAACGTTGCAAATACGGCAGCGCCTCAATCAACACCTCTGCAATATTGGCAGCACTTTCTACTTTAAAAGTCATGCAAAACTATCCTTCGTGAGCTAATTTACCTAGCCATGTACTTTCTGAATTAAAACGGAATTTGTAGCGAACTATCGACCGCAAACAATTGCTGTTTAAACAAGGCTTGTAACTTCTCAAGAGCTTCCTGGGTATCAGCCTCAAAACGCAGGACTAAATCAGGTGTCGTGTTAGAGGCCCTCACAAGCCCCCATCCAACCGGGTAATCTATGCGTAATCCATCGATAGCATTGATGCTTCCTTTGCCAAACTTACCCGCCTTCGCTAATTGGAGTAGTTTTTCCACCAGCTCAAATTTGCTCTCATCGGTCACCTTGATATTGATTTCCGGGGTACTAATGCCTTCGGGAAATTCATTGAATATCTCTTGTACTGGCCGTAACTCCACGCCCACTATCTCCAGCAAGCGTGCAGCACTATACAGACCATCGTCAAAGCCATACCAACGCTCTTTAAAGAAAATATGACCGCTCATCTCACCTGCGAGCAGCGCCCCGGTTTCTTTCATCTTGGCTTTCATCAACGAATGTCCGGTTTTCCACATCACCGGACGACCGCCATAGCCACTAACCAGAGAGGTCAGTCGCCGCGTACACTTAACGTCAAAGATGACATCGGCGCCAGGATTGCGCGAAACAACATCCTTGGCGAACAGCATCAATAGACGGTCTGGATAAATTATTTTCCCTTCGTTGGTAACCACCCCGAGTCGATCACCATCGCCATCAAACGCTATCCCTATATCTGCGCCTTCAGTACGCACTCGTTCAATCAAGTCTTGAAGATTGCCTGGCTTACCCGGATCCGGATGGTGATTGGGGAAATTACCGTCAACATCACAAAAGAGTGGAACCACATCACAGCCCAACTCTTCAAACAATTGTGGCGCGATATCGCCAGCCACTCCGTTACCACAATCAATGACCACTTTAAGGGGTCTGGCGATAGCCACATCATCACGGATACGTTCAACATAACTTTCACGGACATCTACCTGGCTGAGTTCACCCTGACCAGAGCTAAAATCACCGCTGCGTATTCGTTGGTACAGTTTCTGGATGTCCTCGTTCGCCAGAGTATGCCCACCAATCACAATTTTAAAACCATTGTAATCCGGTGGATTGTGACTGCCGGTTACCATCACGCCAGAGCTGCTATCGAGCTCATGGGTTGCGAAATAAAGCACTGGCGTAGGAACCATACCGATATTGATTACATTACAGCCGGTCAGCAAAATCCCTTGCACCAAACTCTCACTGATATCAGGGCTGGAGAGACGGCCATCATAGCCGACGACCAGGGTATGCTCTCCCTGCGCCAGGGTTTCGCTACCAACCGCCATACCGATCAGACGAACCGTATCACTTTGCAGAGTATCACCCACTACGCCACGTATATCGTAAGCGCGGAAAATCGATGCGGGAATATCACTGCTCTGGCCAACCATCGGGTTATCATCCCCTAACAGGAGATCTTCATCCTGATCAAGTTCTGCTATATCGAGAATATCTGATGACTGAAATAGTGGTTCCTCGTCGGCTAAACCCTCCTCGTTTTCATCTCTTCCAGCCTCGTATTGATCACCGTCAACCTGCATACTCGGCACAGCCTTATCGGTCGGGGCTTTTTGCATGGGTCGTGAGGACTCTTCCTGAGCGCGCATCCTTTCAACAAATTGCTCTACAGAGAGTGCTACTCTATGGAATATTTCCAATGCAAAGGCGTTACTCTGGGCGGGTTTACGCGCAAGCAACTGTTGAATAAACGTCACTAACAACGCCGTGTCTTCACGTGCTTCACGGATAAACATCCGATGAGCGACAAAAGCGCTGATTAGAATACAACCCAGCCCTGTTATTAACGCTATTAACAACAGCAGCATAGAATTCGGACCACCCTCAGCAAACGTTGCTGAGGGTGTAAATTCGATCGACCAGTATTTGCTGGCAGTGACACTGCGCGATGAACTCTGCCCGGCTCCAGCAGTTCCCACCGTAACTAATTGCTGGACCGAACCATTAAAGTTCTGCTTTAACGAGACCTCTCCCAAGGCGTGATCTACCCCTTGAAACAGGCTTTTGAGTAGCTCTGCATCCCAGGAAGCCAATACCACCCCGATTATCGAACCACCTTGTTTAGCGCGGATCGGTTCTACCGCTAGCAATAGTTTTTTGTCACCTACAACATGAACTTCCGGGAAAATATTCTGACTACCTCTCTGTGCATTACTCACCATATCCCGGGCTGAAAAATTCATCGGAGCCGGGCCGCTCTCATCTTTAATAACTTCGCCCTTTGGCAACATGCGAACCTGCAGGGCTTTTGGCAAAGAACTGGCAAATAGTAATTCCAGCTGATCAAGTGCTGCTTCATCCCCTGACTCTATCGCATTGATAACATTTTCATTCGCTGCGATCCCCTGCAATTGCGCCGTCAGCCGCCGCAACTGTTGATTCACCAGAACCGTGCTTTTGTTCAACTGCGCTTCAGCCAGCGTGCGTCGATATTCGGAATTGCCCTGAACCACCAACATCAGATAAATGACGGACAAGGCCGATAATAATCCCGCCAATGCCCCACAAAAGCTGATCAAACTGTACTTGAGCGTACTGCTTTTTTTGTCGACTTCAGGGGCCCGGGTCTGCGAAGTATTTTCCGCTTGAGCATTTTCCGACTTTCTAGAAGGCAGCTTCACTATTCTTTTCCCCAATTTCCATTATTTTTTTCTTATGTTCATTCACGCACAACGCTGGCGATCCGAGCCTGTTTCAACGATCACTATTCACTTGTTCGCAGGCCCATCTGTCCCACAACCAGCTCGATCAACTTGCGGGCTAATGCCGGCTTGGATGTTTGATCCAAGGTTTCTTCAAGGTTCGTTGCCAATACAGTTACTGCATTCTCATCACTGTTAAAACCTATACCATCTAACGAAACGTTATTGGCAACGATCATATCCAGCCGCTTGCGTTCTAGCTTTTCTGCTGCATAGCTAAGCACATCCTGAGTTTCTGCCGCGAAGCCCACCACAAATGGCTTCGACTGCAGAGCGGCCACAGAGGCTACTATGTCAGGGTTTCTCACCAGGATCAGGTGCAGTTCATCGTGATCCAGAGTGGTATCCTTTTTTATCTTGTGTTCACTAACATCCATAGGCCTGTAGTCGGCTACCGCAGCGCAGGCAATAAACACATCACAATCCTGAATGTTTTCATGTACTGCATCGTGCATCTCGCGTGCACTGTTTACAGATACCCGGTCCACCCGTTCCGGTGGTTGTAAATGCACAGGGCCACTGATCAAGGTAACGCTTGCACCGGCTTCACTGGCAGCTTCAGCCAGCGCATAACCCATCTTGCCAGAACTGTGATTACTGATATAGCGCACGGGATCCAGCGCCTCTCGAGTTGGCCCTGCGGTTATCATTACTCTCTTTCCGGTTAATAGCTGGCTCTCGAACATAGCGCTTGAAAGCTCAACCAACTCATCGACTTCCAGCATACGGCCAGGGCCAATATCACCACAGGCCTGGCTGCCACTGCCAGGGCCAAACATCTTTACTCCTTTTTTAACAAGCACATCACGATTAGCCTGCGTAGAAGCATCCCGCCACATGGCCTGATTCATTGCCGGTGCCAGGCAGATCGGGGCATCGGTCGCAAGGCAAAGAGTAGTTAACAGATCTTCGGCATGACCATGAGCCAGGCGAGCCATGAAATTTGCAGTCGCCGGGGCCACCAACACCAGGTCGGCCCAACGCGCCAGCTCAATATGCCCCATCGCCGCTTCTGCAGCGGGATCAAGCAGATCTATCGAGACAGGGTTGCCGGATAAAGCCTGGAGCGTGAGAGGCGTTATGAACTGCTGACTGCCCTTAGTCATCACTACGCGAACATCGACATTCTGGTCTCGCAAACGACGAATCAGCTCGGCGCTTTTATAGGCCGCGACACCACCAGTGACTCCCAGGAGAATTCTTTTATTAGCTAAACGCTGCATCAGCTACCCGTTAAAGTAGGTAAGTAGTTACATACATTTAACGATACCACTGTATTGATCCTTTTCGTAGCATGGAACTGCTCGGTTTAGTTTTTTATTTTGCATGATCGGCAGCACCTTTCATCGTCACTTTTTATGAGACCGCTATGGCAATAACTGACTGGCCCTGTGCAGAGAGGCCCAGGGAAAAACTTTTAAGTAAAGGCGCAGACTCCCTCAGTGACGCTGAACTGCTCGCCATCTTTTTGCGTACCGGTATCCCTGGCAAAACTGCCGTTGATCTCTCCCGTGACCTGCTTCAAAAATTTGGTGGATTACGCCAGCTGCTGGAAGCCAGCCAATCACTCTTCTGTGAACAACCCGGCTTGGGGCCCGCCAAATACTGCCTGCTTCAAGCGGTGCTTGAAATGAGCAAACGGCACCTTGCCAGCCAATTGGAACGGGGCTCCTCACTAACCAGCAGCATAACCACACGACAATACCTGCAAACCCGCTTACGGCATCGTCAAAACGAAGTTTTTGCATGTCTGTTTCTCGATAGCCAACATCGCGTACTCGCCTTCGAGGAGTTATTTCAAGGCACCATTGATGCGGCTGCTATCTACCCTCGAGAGGTCGTCAAACGAGCCCTCCATTTTAACGCTGCCGCTGTCATTCTTGCGCACAATCACCCCAGCGGAGTCTCTGAACCAAGCCAGGCAGATCGCCACATTACCCTTCAGCTGTGTAACGCCCTTGCTTTAGTAGACATCAGAGTGCTCGATCATATGATCATCGGAGACGGCGAAGTTACCTCATTTGCTGAGCGGGGTTTAATCAACAATTGACCTGTGCACCCGGCGAAATTATTCGATTATTATTGCGCCAGCCCATACCTTCTGGTATAAAGCACTGCTCATTTCAGGGGGTCCTGTAGCTATCTGTCCCCTCAGCGAAATTTTCGCTCCCGCATCAGGTTTAATTTGTCTTGTCTGTTACTAACAATAGACGAGAGGTTGAGAGGCTTTTTAACATGTCCAAAGTTTGTCAGGTAACTGGAAAGCGTCCAGTTACCGGAAATAACGTTTCACACGCTCAAAACAAGTCACGTCGTCGTTTTGAGCCAAACTTGCATCACCACCGTTTCTGGATTGAATCCGAGAAGCGTTTTGTCAGATTGCGTGTTTCAGCTAAGGGTATGCGCATCATCGATAAAAAAGGGATCGATGTTGTATTATCCGAACTTCGCACTCGTGGCGAAAAGTTTTAAGGAGCGAATTACATGCGCGATAAAATCAAGTTGGTATCTTCTGCCGGTACCGGACATTTCTACACAACCGACAAGAACAAGCGTAATACGCCTGACAAGTTGGTCATGAAAAAGTTCGACCCGGTAGTACGCAAGCACGTTGAGTACAAGGAATCCAAGATTAAATAATCTTGTGAATTCTCGTACAAAAAGCCCGCTGCTGCGGGTTTTTTTATGTGAAAAGGAAATAATTGTGCGCTTTTTGTACAGCGCACTTATGTTGAGATTGAATCAATGAAGCCAGAACTGCTATCCCCGGCGGGCACCCTGAAAAACATGCATTATGCTTTTGCCTATGGTGCCGATGCGGTGTATGCCGGGCAGCCTCGCTATAGCCTTCGCGTACGCAATAATGACTTTACGCTGGAAAACCTTGAGCAGGGTATCCAGTATGCTCACAGCCTTGGCAAACAGTTTTACCTTGCCAGCAATATTGCGCCCCATAACAGCAAGATTAAAACCTATCTTAAAGACATCGAGCCGGTCATTGCGATGAAACCCGATGCTCTTATCATGTCTGATCCGGGCTTGATCATGCTGGTACGGGAGAATTGGCCTGATATGCCGATTCACCTGTCGGTGCAAGCCAATGTTGTTAATTACGCTTCCGTTAAGTTCTGGTACCAGATGGGCGTAAGTCGCATCATTCTGTCCCGCGAACTCTCACTGGATGAGATAGAAGAGATTCGCATGCAATGTCCTGAGATGGAGCTGGAAGTTTTTGTCCATGGTTCTCTCTGTATTGCTTATTCCGGGCGCTGCCTGTTATCCGGTTACATCAACCATCGCGACCCAAATCAGGGCGCCTGCACAAACTCGTGTCGGTGGAAGTACGATGCGCATGAAGCACAGGAAACTCCGTCTGGTGATGTAGTACCGGTACAGATTGCCGATCCAGCAGAGATTGTCCAACCACAATTGGGCAAGGGCGCACCCTCCAGCGAAATCATACTGCTCCAGGAACAGGGGCGTCCTAACGATTATATGCCGGCCTTCGAAGACGAACACGGCACTTACATTATGAATTCCAAGGATCTGCGTGCCATCCAGCATGTTGAACGCCTTACCAAAATGGGCATTCACTCCCTGAAAATCGAAGGGCGAACAAAATCCCATTATTATGTTTCTCGTACAGCACAGGTCTACCGTCAGGCCATAGACGATGCTACGGCCGGTAAGTCTTTTGATCGCGGTTTGATGGATGTTCTTGAAGCGCTTGCCAGTCGCGGTTACACCGAAGGATTCTACCGACGTCACGTACATGACGAATATCAAAACTATGAGCGTGGAAACTCCATCAGTACCACTCAGCAATTCGTCGGAGAGGTGCTGGATTGCGATAACGGATTGGTTACCATTGATGTCAAAAACCGTTTCCAAAAAGGCGATCAACTGGAATTGATGACGCCGCAGGGCAACCATCGTTTCACTCTGACCGAACTCGAAAACAAAAATGGCGCTGCCATCGAGGTCGCTCCAGGTAACGGCCATGTTGTCAAATTTCCGGTAGGGGATTTAGCCGTCGATAAGTTTGCTTTGCTGGTGCGGGATCTCCCCTCAACCAACCTATAAGCAGACCATTCACGTTGTTGACTGAGTGCTTCAAGTGGTATTTATCGCTTGAGGCACTCAGTGTGTCGATTTCCCTCCCGAACGATAGTTTCGCAGTCGCTCGGGCAGGGTATACTGTGTCTCTAACTGGTATCGAGTAGAACCGCATAGAATGACGTATCGTATAGGGATCTTTGGCGCCGTTTTTAACCCGCCCACCAGGGGCCACGTGGATGTACTGCAACAGGCAGCTGCCAACTTTGACCGAATTTTATTGGTACCCAGTGCCCGCCACGCGTTCGGAAAGCAAAGCCTGCCATTTGATACCCGCGTCGCTATGCTGGAAGTACTGGCCACAGAGCTGAAGCTTCCCTGTGAAATAGAAATATGCACATTGGAAGCCGAACTCGCGGCAAATTGTACAGAGCCCGTGTACACCTTCGACCTGCTCAAAGCTTTACAACATCAGTTTTCAACTCAGTATTCAGAATTTGAGCTTGGTTTTATTCTCGGCCCTGACAATGCGGATCCAAAGGTCTGGCAAAGTTTTTATCGGGCTTCGGAGATCGTCGAGCGCTGGCCACTATTCACCGCAAAGCAACAACTTAACATTCGCAGCACCCAGGTGCGGGATGTAATCCTCAGTGCACCCCTTGACCTCAACCAGCAGCTTCGCCAGCTGGTACCCGACTGCATTGCTGACTTCATACTTTCGCAAAATCTCTATCAAAACTGCACGCTTCAACAAGATCCCTGCTTTGATCAGAACGATGTCGCTATCATCGATCAGCAAAACTGCTTTGATGGATTCTTTCAGGTTGAACGCTACAGTCTTAAACACAGGTTATTTGCAGGGGGCTGGAGCCCAAAGCTCTATCGGGAAGTGTTTATACGCACCAAAGCCGTCGCGGTGTTACCTGTTGATCCGAAAAATAAACGCATTGTGTTAGTAGAGCAATTTCGTATTGGAGCACTTGCCGCAGGCGATTCACCCTGGCTACTGGAAATTGTTGCTGGAATCCTTGAAGAGGGCGAAAGCGCCACCGAACTAGCCCGCCGTGAAGCTCTGGAGGAGGCTGGTCTGACAATCAATCAACTGATCTCTGTCTGTGAATATTTCCCCAGCCCCGGAGGGAGTTCAGAAAAACTGGAAATCCTCTGCGGCATTGTCGATGCGGGTGGAGCAGGGGGACTCCACGGCCTCGAACATGAAGGGGAAGATATTCGCGTGCATTCTGTCAGCTTTGATGAAGCATTCGGTTTGTTAAGCAGCGGCAAACTGAATAATGCTGCCACCATCATTGCCCTGCAGTGGCTACAACTCAATCACGCCACCTTGATCAAACAATAGATCGCGCACTCAAAGATTCCGAATGAAAAACCGACGGCTTTTAAGGGCGCCTCTATTAATTCGCGATAGCCCGGGTAGCTTGTTTGAACGGATTTATATACACATCCACCCGGCGGTTTTGCTGCCTCCCCCAAGCAGATTCATTGGCTACCAGTGGTTCAGCCTCACCTTTACCTATTACCTGTATACGGGATGTATTGATGCCAAATTCTACACCGAGCTTTGCTCGGGCAATTTCAGCTCTTTTCAAGGATAAACGATAGTTTAGCTGCCCGTTACCCTGGCTATCGCTATGCCCTAGCAGAGTGATGTGTACGTCCGGATAATGACGTAAAAAACTTGATAAATGATACAGTACCGAGAAACTGTCGCCAGTCGGGCTTGCGCCGCCGCTGTCGAAACGTAGCGGCAAATGATATACCCAACGACCACCCGAACGCTCCTCGCAAACTTCCTGGCGCTGCTCCAGATAGGTCGTTCCAAGCGAACACAATTGCAGCTTATTGCGTGCCGCCTCATCGCCCCTATCCGTTTGCAGGCCCGACGCATAAACAGGCATCGTTGAGCCGATCATCAGCACCACAAAAATGCAAAACTCCCTCTGCAACATCATCCTTTCCTACCGCCTCAAAGCTCATCGGCGCACCAGCCAACAGACTCTATTCCATGACGTCTTAACTTTTCAGTGGTTTTTCCCTGCCACCAATACTCGAATTCACACACCCTCACAGGGCGGTGTTTACTCTTGACTGATTCAGATTAATATAGAAAATATTAGTTCAACAGAATGCTGGAGTTGCCATTATCAGCCCTGGAGCCTGTCTGACTCAGGTGCTCGTTACGAGAGAAAGACCGGTTTGAGGCAGTTTTTAGACTCTTTTGAGGCGAATAGTCATTCTATTCAACAAGAAAGAGCATAGAAAATGACCAAATCCGGCTTTTTCGCAGTAGGGCAACCCTAAGTCAGACAGACTCCTGGATATAGGGTAACTTTACAGCCGGGATTACGGTGACTCTCATTTTTACTCATCTGTTCATAGCATCACTTCATGCCCAGAAACAGATATCATGATGATCAGCGCACACTCAACTCGAGTGAAATTGGCAGATGATCCGATAAGGGGTAGTCAATCACATCGACCTTATCCACTTGAAGCCCGGAGCTGACCAAAATATGGTCCAGACCTCGCGTGGGTCTCCAGCTGGGAAAAGTGGGCACTCCTTCGTGAGCTGCAACCAGGCCACTGCCACTTAATGGTGAATTATCCAGCAACTGTTTTGCATGAGTGTTCATATCACCCATTAACACCACATGACAGGCATCCTGCATCAACTCATTGATATAATCCAGCTGGAGATTACGACTACGCCGACTCAGCGAAAGGTGCATCATCACAACCAGTAATGGAGAACCGGAAAAATTAAAACGGCTAACGATAGCTCCGCGCCCAGGCAGCAGGCCAGGCAGCTTATGATCCTCCAGACTTTCGGGCTCCAATCGGCTTAATAGCCCGTTACTGTGCTGGGCAAAATGACCAAGATCCCGATTGAGCTGCTGGTACCAGTAAGGGAAGCCCCCCTGGTAAGCAAGATATTCAATCTGGTTGATATAACCACTGCGCAGGCTACCACCATCAACCTCTTGCAAAGCGACCAAATCATACTGCTTCAATAACCGGGCGATACGCTGAAGATTATCGTTACGCTGGGGGTTAGGAAGAAAATGCTGCCACAAGCGGGTGACGTAATGATGGTAACGTCCCGTTTGTATACCAACCTGAATATTAAAACTGAGCAACTTCAGTTGTGGGTGCGCGCTCGCGCTTCGTTCCACTATATGGTTGTTTTTTAGCTGCCGCACTCCAACCTGCGAGCTCGGGGAAAACCGTAATCCATTCATGTTGCAAACCCTTTCCCTGAGAATAGCGGGAGAACAACATCCCCCGCACACGCTTTCCTACTGCTTACGTTTCAATTCCTTGTCTACCAGATAATCGACCACTTCCAACATTTTGGCGTTACTACCGGCACTCTGACCTGTCACTCGATATTTACCGTTCACGATAACAGCCGGTACCCCCCGGATCTGATAACCTCGCGCCTTGGCATAGGCCTGTTGCATTTCGTTCTTAACGCCAAAGGAGTTAAACGCGCTGCTAAACTGTTCGGCGGTCACCCCATAAGGCTTCAAAAAAGCAGCCATTTTCTCTGGCGTATCCAGTTGATTCCCGCCCTGATGGTAGGCGTCAAATATGGCCACATCGACCTCATCTCCCAACTCAAGAGCCCTCACTGTATAAAACAATTGTGCATGAGTTTTCCAGATCGCAGAGAACATAGCCGGGGTCTTGGTGAAGTATGCACCTTCTACCATCTGCTTGCTCCAGGGCAAAATCAGCGGCTCAAGGTTGTAACAATGCGGACATCCGTACCAAAACATCTCGTTAACTTCGACCTTGCTGCGATCCAGTGTTGGAACATCCTGTGGCAAACGATCATAATGGACGCCTTCCTTAAAAACTTCTGCCTGCGCAAACATGGGTAAGCATATCAGAACGAGCAGAAATCGACGAAACAGCTTGGTCATTAGGTCTCTCCTAAAGTCTATCAACAACAGGTTTGATGATGAATGCGCCACAGTGTCGCAAAAAAATCCATCGGGGTGAATATATAACCGGATGAACAATGAAATTCGCTCAACATATCGTAAAAAATTCAGCGAACGGCCATCCTGAACACAGATTTCAGGCACAAAAAAGGTGGCTACTGCCACCTTTCGTTTTTCTCATGGGTCAACGGTACTGGCCCATCATCAACTCAGCGCAAACCTTCGATGTAGCTTGCAACCGCATCAACTTCTTTATTGCTCAATTTTTCAGCTGTATCGCGCATGATACGATCGCCATCATTGGTGCGGTCTCCTTCACGGAAATCGCGTAACTGCTTTGCGATATAAACCGCTTTCTGGCCACTCAATGCCGGGAATCCTGCAAGATCATTACCTTTACCCGTAGGTGAGTGGCAGGCTGTACATGCAGGGGTACCCTTTGCAGTATTGCCGCCACGATACAGTTTCTCGCCTAACTCAACCAGCGCAGGATCAGCCGCTCCAGTGCCTGGAGTCTGTGCAGCAAAAAATGCTGCTACGTCCTGTAGATCCTGATCGGACATTGCGTCGAGCATGCCGGTCATCTCCAGCACAGCACGATCACCCGATTTAATATCAGTCATTTGCTTAAGAAGATAACGCTCTCCCTGGCCTGCAAGATTCGGGAAGTTTGGTGCAGCACTAATTCCATTAGCGCCATGGCAAGCACTGCACAAGGCAACTTTAGACTGCCCGGCCCCTGCATCTCCCGCAGCCTGAACCGCAGCAGAAACACCTAAGGACAACATTAAACTAATAATTACTTTTTTCATCGGCTTATCCAGTTATCACTCTCAAGGTTAAATTTTTTAGCTCTATCCAGCTTGGACTTTTTAGCTTCAAGCTGCCTTGGTACGTCCCTCGCACCAGACCAATCGGGCAACTTACTGGCTGTTTTGTGTTGCCTGTGGTAAAAACCGCGCCATTATATACTAACAGTACAATAATACATTACGAAGAGGTAGCAAACATGGCGAATCGCCAACCAATAATGTTATCAGCCCCTGACTACCGTCAGGCCTGTTACCTCAAAAGCTCTCCAAGCCTCGCACAATGCCCACCAGACCAAGGTTATGAAGTTGCCTTTGCGGGAAGGTCCAACGCCGGCAAGAGCAGCGCCCTGAACGCGTTGACGGAATCCGCAAAACTGGCTCGTACCAGTAAAACGCCTGGCCGCACGCAAATGTTAAATTTTTTTGAACTGGACGAATATCGTAGATTAGTCGACCTTCCTGGATACGGGTATGCCAAAGTCCCCGAGGCGATGAAAAAGAAGTGGCAGCACCATCTTGATGAGTATCTCAGCGCACGCGAAAGTCTGTGCGGCATGGTGCTATTGATGGATATTCGCCATCCTTTAAAGGATTTTGACCTCGGTTTATTGCAGTGGGCTGACCAGTGCGGATTGCCAACCCATGTTCTACTTACCAAAGCAGACAAACTAAAGTACGGGGCCGCTCAAAAAGTACTAATGAATGTGCGTACGCAGTGTAACTCGATGGAATTGGTGACCGTTCAGTGTTTCTCATCTCTCAAGAAAACCGGCACAAGCGAATTGATTAAACAGCTAAACAGCTGGTTTTGTGCACCACTTCCACAACAGGTCATAGCCGGTGACGAAACATCTTCAGATGAGCAAACTGCAGAGTCTTTCGACTCCGGCAACGACTAGTCAACAGAATGTCGGGATGCCCAACTATTTCTTATCGTGGGCACCCTGTCTATTGAACGCGTCAGTGGGCTTCGTCCCAATTATTACCCTCGCCAACCTCTACCACCAGCTCCACATCGAGATCGGCCGCCGCAGTCATCAGGCTCTCTAGCGTAGTGCGAACCTTGTCGACATCCGCCTCAGCAACTTCAAGCACCAGTTCATCGTGTACCTGCATAATGATACTGGCATCCACAGATCCCCGGGATAACCATTGGTCAACATTAATCATGGCGCGTTTGATAATATCAGCCGCCGTCCCCTGCATGGGTGCATTAATTGCCGTTCTTTCTGCTGCCTGACGGCGCATGCCATTACGCGAATTAATCTCCGGCAAATACAGTCGACGGCCAAACAATGTTTCGACATAGCCCCGGGTTTTCGCTTGCTCCCGAGTGTTCTCCATATATTCCAATACGCCGGGATAACGCTCAAAATATAGATCGATATACTCTTGTGCTGATTTGCGTGAAATATCCAGCTGCTTAGCCAAACCAAAAGCAGACATGCCATAGATCAAGCCGAAATTGATCGCCTTGGCACTTCGGCGTTGTTCCGTATTGACCGCATCCAGTGGAATACCAAACACCTCGGCAGCGGTTGCCTTGTGAATATCCTTACCTTCACGGAACGCCTGCAACAAGCCTTCGTCTGCCGACAGATGCGCCATTATTCTCAGTTCGATCTGGGAATAATCCGCTGCCAGCAATCGATAGCCTTTTTCCGGGACGAAGGCTTGTCGGATACGACGGCCCTCCTCACTACGCACCGGAATATTCTGTAAATTTGGATCGGAGGATGACAACCGGCCGGTCGCGGTAACTGCCTGATGATATGAAGTATGGATACGACCAGTACCCGGATCGATCTGCTGAGGCAATTTATCGGTGTAGGTCGATTTTAGTTTCGACAACCCGCGATACTCCAGAATAACTTTTGGCAAAGGGTAGTCCAACGCCAGCTCCTGCAAAACGGGCTCTGCCGTTGACGGCTGGCCTTTGGGTGTTTTCTTAATGACGGGAAGACCCAGCTTGTTGAAGAAAATCTCTTGCAGTTGCTTGGGTGAACCCAGATTAAACTTCTCCTCTGCCAGCTCCCAGGCTTCAGCCTCAAGCTCATCCAGTCGCTGCGCCAGCTCCTGGCTTTGTTGTTGCAATAACCATGGATCAATCAATGCTCCCCGCCGTTCAGTCCGTGACAGGGAAGTCAGCATCGGGAGTTCAACCGTCTGATACAACTCCTTCAACTTTTCCTCAGCTTGTAACTGTGGCCATAGCTTGTGATGCAATCGTAAGGTTACGTCCGCGTCCTCAGCGGCATAAGGTACAGCCTGTTCAAGTTCAACCTGATCAAAACACAGTTGCCTGGCGCCTTTGCCCGCAACCTCTTCAAAGGTAATCGTTTTGATGCCGAGATACTTGCTCGCCAACGAGTCCATATCATGACGGGTAGCCACTGAATTGAGCACATAAGATTGCAGCATCGTGTCATGTGCGACGCCTGCCAGAGTTATGTTATAACGCGCCAGTACACTCATATCGTATTTCAGGTTCTGTCCAACTTTGAATGCGGTGGAATCTTCCAGTAAAGGCTTCAGTTGAGCCAGCACCCAATCGCGATCCAGCTGCTGTGGGCACCCTTCATAACGATGGGCGAGAGGAACATAAGCGGCCTGGCCAGGTTCTACCGCAAACGACACACCAACAATTTCAGCCTGCATGTAGTCCAGGCTGGTAGTTTCCGTATCAAAGGCAAACAGTTCTGATTCAGTGAGTCTATCCATCCAAAGCAAAAACTCATCTTTGTCGGTCACCATCTGATAGTCGGTTGTTACTTCAGCAACTTCCTCGGAAGCGTTATCGCCAGGCTCCGAATTGCGCTGCAACTCCTCCAGCCATCCCTTAAATTCCATCTCGGCAAAACAGGATTGTAAATCGTCATGATCTACTTCGCTCGCCTGCAAATCCTTAACTCCGATATCTAACTCAACATCGCATTTAATGGTCGCCAATTCATAAGACAGTCTCGCCATCTCTTCATGTTGAGCCATCTTTGCAGCCATGGTTTTCGCGCCACGGAACTCAAGGCCGGAGATTTTATCGAGGTTGTTGTATATCTCATCGATACTGCCAATGCCTTGCAATAGCCCCAGCGCTGTTTTTTCACCGACGCCTGGAACTCCGGGAATGTTATCCGACTTGTCACCCATTAATGCCAGAAAATCGATAATCAACTCAGGGCCTACACCAAATTTTTTGGTGACCCCGTCCGGGTCCATGGTGGTCTCACTCATGGTATTGACCAGGGTAATATGCTGGTTAACCAGCTGCGCCATGTCTTTATCTCCGGTAGAGATAACCGTGTCGATACCTGCAGCTGTAGCTTGTGCCGCCAGGGTGCCAATGACATCATCAGCCTCCACGCCTTCCACACACAACAAAGGCATCCCCATAGCGCGCACAATTCGATGTATCGGCTCTATCTGTCCGCGTAAATCATCCGGCATAGGTGGGCGGTTAGCCTTATACTCTGGATAAATTTTCTTGCGGAATGTCGGTCCTTTGGCATCGAATACAACAGCAACTTCACTGTTTGGATAGTCGATATGTAGCCGCCGTAACATGCTAATAACACCCTTCACCGCACCGGTTGGCTGCCCTTTTGAGTTTTCCAGAGGGGGCAGGGCATGAAAGGCTCTAAACACATAGGAGGAGCCGTCGACCAAAACCAATGGCGCTACGCTAGTTTCTTTGTTCATGAATAGACACTTTTTCTCGCGGTGAAGGTACAATGAATACAGGGATGACTGATAGACAATCAGTTTCGGTGTTGATTAGCCACCCATTTTAACTAAAGGATTTCCGAGGATACCAATGAGACGTTTGTTACTGGCACTACTATTCACTGTAACCACACTCGGCATGAGCACTACCTACGCAGAAGATGCCCCCGCAGGTATCCGTCCCAATACCGAGGTAGTGATACACGAGACTAAAGATAAAGTCATTTATGAATACAGTACCAACGGCTTTGTCTACGCCTACAAAGTAACCCCTAAAGTTGGCCCTGCATATTACCTGATTGCAGCCGACAACGAAGGAAACTTCTTTCGTGCTGACAACATCGGAGCAATCACGCCCAATCGCATGTTGATCCCATCGTGGAAAATCATTGAGTGGTAGACCCTACGCAGTCAACAATGGTGGTTATCAACTTCTCCTGATAGCGCATATATCCATCAGGGTACAGTGGAACCGTTGACGCCAGCGGGTCTAACTCCCCCAGTTTTATGTCCAATTTATTTACCAATCGATCAAGTATCGGTGAATGAAACTGGGGCTCTGTAAACAAACAGCTCTTGCCTGCGTTTGACAGAGTTTCTCGTAACTTTATCAAATGCCGTGTTCCTGGCTGCATTTCAGGTGTTATTGTTACCACGCCATCGATTGGCAGATCATAAAATTCAGCCAGGTGGCCATAAGCATCGTGATAAACGAAAATTGCCCGCTCAACAGGCTGGCTTAACCGCTCACGATTCTCCATTACTACCTTCCTCAAAGACGCCTCAAATGCCTTCAGGTTGCGTTGATACACCGCCTTATTGGCAAGGTCCTTTTCTACCAGAGCTTCTACCATGCTATGGGCAATCTCTACAGCGTGTGCCGGACTAAGCCAAATATGGGGATCGGCCCCTTCATGTCCTTGATGTGAATGTTCGTTCTCGTACATTGCGAGGGAGTCATTATGCTGATGACCCGCCTGACTTCCAGAATTATGTGGCTCATGCTCTTGATCACTTTCATAATCACTAAAATTACGAACCACTGTACCCTTACGATGATTGGATAATACCTTGATCAAAAAAGGCTCCATTTCGGGTCCAACCCAAAACACCACGTCTGCTTCTCTTAAGCGTACCAGGTCAGATGGACGCATTGCATAACCATGAGGGGAGGCACCTACCGGCACCAATAGCGCTGGCTCACTGACGCCGTCGAGGATCGCCGCTGCAATGAGCTGTACAGGTTTGATCGATGCTATTACCTTCACTGAATCGACCTTCACCGAACCTGCTTTAGCCGAGTCAGCTTTTGCCCCATGTAACGTGAACAAAAATACTAGCCAAAGCAGCGTGGTGAATAATCGTCGCATCATTGAAGGTTCTTCTTACATTGTTCAAGGGGAGAGTCCCCTTTATGATATGTTATATAATAACAAAAACTCATGAGACCGGAAGCAATCGATGAGCACACAATCGTCTCCTCCTATTGGCTGTGAACCTCACAACCACCAACACTGCATTGATGGCGCTTTATTAACCGCCCAACAACAATGCGCTGCCAACGGTGTTCGTCTTACCCCTCTCAGGGAACGGGTTTTGGAGCTTGTATGGCAGAACCACAAGCCACTTGGAGCCTACGACATACTTGCCCGTTTAAGCCAGGAAGATGGTCGTAAATCAGCACCCCCAACGGTCTATCGAGCACTTGAATTCCTGCTTGAACAGGGACTGGTTCACCGCATAGCCTCCCTTAATGCTTACATTGGTTGTCCGTTCCCCGGTCAGCCCCATCATGGCTATTTTTTAATCTGCGAACTGTGTTTGGTGGCTATCGAACTCGAGGGAGAGCTACTGCAATCCCACATCAACACTCTGGCGACAGACAATGGTTTTAAACTTCGACACACTATCCTGGAAGTATCCGGGCTTTGTCCCACGTGCCAACTTGATGAGGACTCGACATGTCCACGCCCCTGATTGAGGTTGCAAATATATGCCTTAAACAGCAGCAACGCACCTTACTGAACAACATCAGTTTCAAGCTGGAAGAGGGGGAAATCGTTACCCTTATCGGCCCCAATGGTGCTGGTAAAACCACCCTGGTTCGAATTATCTTAGGCCTCATTAAAGCCGATAGCGGTACCTGTCATCAGCGTAAAGGTTTGCGTATCGGGTATATGCCCCAGAAGCTCCACATTGAACCCACTTTCCCGCTAACGGTAGAGGGTTTTCTTAAACTCAACGGCCGCCACAGTAGAAATGATATCGAAAACACACTGAGCCGAGTCGGGGTAAGTCACCTCCTTACACAGCGCCTGCAAAAGCTATCCGGTGGCGAAACCCAGCGAGTATTGCTCGCTCGCGCATTGTTACAAAAACCCCAGCTACTGGTCCTGGATGAACCGGTGCAAGGTGTCGATATCAACGGTCAGCGCGAGTTTTATCAACTGATTCAATCAATCAGAACAGGGCAGGGTTGTGCAGTCCTGATGATCTCTCACGATCTGCACCTGGTGATGGCTGCTACCGACCGGGTGATCTGCCTTAACCAACATATCTGTTGTTCTGGCCATCCCGATGACGTGAGTAATCATCCAGCTTATCTCGAGCTGTTTGGCGACAATCAGCAAGAATTTGCACTCTACACTCACCACCATGACCATGACCACAATATTGATGGCAAGGTCGTCAAATGTGGGGGTGATCATGCTTGATTTTCTCTTGCCTGCTTTATTAGCCGGTGTGGGGGTAGCCATCGTTGCTGGCCCCCTGGGCTCTTTTATCGTGTGGCGCCGAATGGCTTATTTTGGTGACACTTTAGCCCACTCCGCATTACTTGGCGTCAGTCTCGGATTTCTGTTTGATCTGCCGCTAAATCTTGCTGTCGTCATCTGTTGTCTTACTCTCGCCTTGTTGCTGGTTAGCCTGCAACGCAAAAAATTAATCGCCACCGATACGCTTCTTGGCATACTCGCGCATAGCACACTTTCCCTGGGCTTGGTCACCGTCAGTTTTATGGATAACGTTCGGATCGACCTCATGGCCTATCTGTTTGGTGACCTGTTAGCCGTTGGACTACAGGATCTGCTCTGGATATATATCGGCGGTACCGGTGTCATCATCACGCTGGTTATATTGTGGCGACCCTTGTTAGCAATTACCGTTCACGAGGAACTGGCCAAAGTAGAAGGTCTTGCCGTCGACTGGATTCGGCTGGTGTTGATGTTATTGATTGCCCTGGTGATCGCCGTTGCCATGAAAATTGTCGGCGTATTACTGATTACCTCCTTGATGATTATTCCTGCAGCAACGGCGCAGCGTGTCTCAAACTCTCCGGAGCAGATGGCGATAAAAGCAAGCCTGATTGGTACTGTGGCGGTCATGCTGGGTCTTGCATTTTCCTATGTTGCAGACACACCTACCGGGCCATCTGTCGTGGTGTGCGCCGCCGCACTGTTTTTAATCACTCTGGTATTGCCTTCCTCCAGAGCCGTAGCGTAACTTTAACCCATATTCATACGTGCTCCTCAGACATGAAAAAATTATTGGCCCCATTTATTATTTCGCTCCTGCCAGTACTGCTGGCAGGTTGTGCTACGTCAGATTCCCAATCAGTTAATACTGTTTCGGAAAAACCTCCACCACTTACCCGGCAACAAAAACTGGTACGAGGCATCGAGCAGGATATCGCCGCTAATCGTCTCACCACACCCAGTGACAATAGTGCGATGCAAAAACTTGAAGTGCTTGAAGAGGTTGCTCCATCGAGCCCGGAGATCACACATTATAAAAACCAGATAGCCAAGCGTTACGTAACTTTGTCCGAACGTGCACTCAAGCGAAATGACTATATCACCGCCAGTACTTACGTCATCAATGCCAAGAAAATCAACGCCGATACTGCAGGTCTTGATGACGTCATGACACGCATTCAAAACTATCAGCAAAAAGTCAGCCCTACTCCAGTTCCAGCATTAGCACCCCCCATCATGGATGTTAAATCACTTGAAGGTAAAGCTACTCTGGAAACGGTAGCCTTACCGCAACCCGACATAGTGGCACGTAAATTCGAACTTCGTTATCACATAGATCTGGTGATTGAGAAAACCGTTAAGCAAAATGCCTTGCTTCTGCTCTCCAGTCAATCAGAGGCAGACGCTCTCTGGCTCAGTGCGCTGGTTAAATCCCGAATTCGCCTCAGCCATCCCTATTATAATCTCGCGCTTTTCGTGCGCATCGATGCCGAACAGGGACCTATGTTCACCCTGTATTCACGCACGCCCTGAAATCCCTAATAACAAACAGCTGATAACAAGGAAATTTAACCATGGACGCCGCCATGACGCCCAACAATGACGCTATTGATAGCTCGTCTGTAAAACCCTGGCTAATACTGGGTATCAGCGCTTTGGCAGCTGCCGGGTTATTTTCCCTGCTGTTGGTGGCTTCCCGTACGCCAGGCATTCAGGAGTGGATACCCTGGATCGATTTTTTCCATACCGCACTGGTGGTTCACGTTAACCTTTCCGTTTTGATCTGGTTTCTCGGGTTCTCGGCTTTGATGTGGTGCCTTTGTGTGAAGCAAGCCAACTCCTTGTTACAACGCCTTAGCTGGATACTGGCCTTGACAGGGACCCTGACTATCATCATCGCGCCATTTCTCGGTGCAGGAAAGCCATTACTGAACAACTACGTTCCTGTTCTGCAGCACCCGATATTTTATATTGGCCTCGCCTTGTTTGGATCCGGAATAACCCTGCAAGCGCTGCTGTTACTGTTCAATCCTCACCAGACGCGCGTGCCCGCAATAGCCCCCTTTGCCGTTGCTCTTCGATTGTCAGCTGCCACCACTCTTGGCGCCATCGTAACTCTCGGATATACCTGGTCAGTGCTAGATTCTTCTCTCATTCCCAAACTGTATTTTGAGGTTTTATTCTGGGGGGCAGGGCACATACTTCAGTTCAGCCACACATTACTGATGCTGGTCACCTGGTGTTTGCTTGCACGGCACGGCTCTCAAGACACTGCACTTTCCCCACGAACAACATCCGTGCTGGCAAGTATCACTATCCTGCCTGTTATTATGGCGCTACCTATCTACTGGCAACATGCTGTTGATTCAGCCGAACTCCGCATCGCTTTTACTGAATTAATGCGCTTTGGTGGGCTAGCTTCCTTACCCCTGGCATTACTAGCTTTGTGGAAACCCAGAGCGATTCATTTTAATGCTCCGGATACAGCCTCCACCGTCAGCCTGGTAGCATTATGGTGCTCTGTCACGCTGTTTGCCTGTGGGGGCATCATCGGTTTCTTGATTGAGGGAATTAACGTCGTGATACCCGCGCATTATCACGGTTCGATCGTGGGGGTCACTCTTGCTTTCATGGGGTTAAGTTACTACCTGCTACCCGCATTGGGAGCGAGCCCTGCCTCACCACGCTGGGCGATTCGGCAGCTGATCACCTACGCAAGCGGGCAGCTAATGCACATTATTGGTCTTGCCTGGTCAGGTGGTTATGGTGTGCAGAGGAAAACAGCGGGGAGTGCCCAGGGGCTGGATCAACTACCCGAAATTGCCGGCATGGCACTAATGGGAATGGGAGGGCTTATCTCAATTATTGGGGGTCTTTTGTTTTTGCTAGTCATGATTCAGGCACTGCGCTCGCGCAACTAGCTGAGCAATATCATAAGATAGTGGTCCATCAGCAACGCCACAAACAACATGCTCAAATAAAAAATTGAGTAGCCAAAGGTTTTCATTGCCAGTTCATCGCCTTCACTGCGATATAGGCCCCAGGCCTGCACGATAAAACCCACGCCAAGTGTTATTGCTGCCACCAGATACAATAATCCGCTCATCTGAACGACAAAGGGCATAAGCGAAACGGCGAGCAGCATCAAAGTGTAAATCAGCACATTCAGTTTGGTGAAAGCGACTCCATGAGTTACCGGAAGCATGGGTAAACCCGCTCTGGCATACTCATCTCTTCGGCGAATTGCCAGAGCCCAGAAGTGCGGCGGCGTCCAGGTGAATATGATTAAAAACAACAGGAAGGCATCAACACTTACCTCTCCCGTTATGGCTGCCCAGCCCAATACGGGAGGAGCGGCTCCCGCTATGCCACCAAGCACAATGTTATGTGGTGTTCGTCGCTTGAGGTAAACGGTATAGACAACGGCATAGCCAATAATCGAAAAAAAACTCAGCACTGCCGTTAATGTATTCACCCAGGCGATCAGAATCACCATAGAAAGAACACCCAGTCCTATAGCGAATACCAGAGCACTGTTCGGAGAAATCTCCCCTTGAGGCAAAGGGCGTCCCCGAGTGCGTTCCATCAAGGCATCTATTCTTTGGTCGAACCAGTGATTAACCGCTGCACCGCTCGCTGCTGCCAGCGCAATACCAATCGTGCCAAAAACAAATAGATCCAGAGGAATCGCTCCGGGTGTTGATAGCAGCATACCGACAATTGCAGTAAATATAATCAAAGCAACGACCTTGGGCTTGCACAACACAAAATAGCGCCGCCACAAAGTTG
This sequence comes from Aestuariirhabdus sp., assembly GCA_030622755.1. Taxonomy (GTDB): domain Bacteria; phylum Pseudomonadota; class Gammaproteobacteria; order Pseudomonadales; family Aestuariirhabdaceae; genus Aestuariirhabdus. Next base: position 38,502 of record JAUXFT010000013.1, read on the forward strand.
TTGATGGCTCCATCAATACTGTATCGGTCATGGTCACTCCTTTTTTTCTACGCGGCCGTAATCAACTTCGTGTGGTCAACTGGTAATTCAATGTCACCATTATTAACAATAGTACTGCAGCTCCGGCATTATGCGCTACCGCTAATCCAGCAGGTAAATGTAGCATCACGCTACCAATGCCAAGAGCCACTTGCACCATCAGCATTATCAACATCCAACCCGCGATATTTCGTATCGACGGATCTGTTGTTTTAACGAATATTTTAATGCCTAGCAGCCCTAAAACCAGGAATGTTAGCAGCGCGCCTAGTCGATGGGTTACATGAACGGTTACGGCTTGTATATTTGAAAGTGAGCCCCCTTCATAATTGGTCGATCCGCTTTCCCACAACCTGAATGCATTAACATAGTCCATCGGGGGCCACCACTGACCCTGGCACGTAGGGAAATCCGGACACTGCAATGCAGCAGAATTTGTACTGGTCCATCCCCCTAGCGCAATCTGGCAAAATAAAACTAGCAAACCGAATCGCGCCCACGGCCTGATACTTTCTCGCC
>JAUXFT010000133.1 GCA_030622755.1 Aestuariirhabdus sp.
AACGAAACCCATTCCGAACAGCATAAGGTTGATACCTTCGCTCATAAGATCGGGTTGAGTCATGATGATATTCCTTTCATAAATTTGTTTGTATTCATTCTATTGACGAAATTAAATGCCGCCTCAAACAGTCAGAGCCTATAGCTCTTAAGCCAAAATGATACGGCCAAAGTCGGCGCTAATTTACATTGTATTAATCTTTGAGGCAAACATTTACAGTACTAATACGTATTGAATTTTCCCAAAATCAGCAACTTACAGCTATAGGCCAAAGGTATGACATAAGAGAATCAACGTACTTCCAAGTTTACCAAGTAATACCTGACTCATACAGCCGCAGCCGCCATGATCAAGTCAAAGTAATAAAGTTGCTTTGACTGAACACTCCCCCTAAAGTAGCGCCCCAACCCGCACAAAAGAGATTCCAGATGCTTGTACTAGCCCCAATGGAGGGCATTGCCGATCACAGCATGCGTGACTTGCTGACCCAGCATGGTGCTTTTGACCTGTGCATCAGCGAGTTTGTACGAATCAGTAACACATTGCTGCCCGAGCGCGTGTTTAAACGCTACTTGCCAGAACTGGAAAATAATTGCCAAACCCCTTCTGGCTGCCCGGTACACATACAACTGCTTGGAAGTGATCCTTTACTAATGGCGGAAAATGCCCAAAGAGTTGCCGAAATGGGAGCCCCTGGCATCGACCTTAACTTTGGCTGTCCGGCAAAGATGGTTAACCGCCATGGCGGTGGAGCATTACTTTTAAAAGAACCCGAGCAAGTAGCCCGCATTGTTTCTGCTGTGCGTACAGCGGTTCCAGACAGTATCCCCATCAGCGCAAAGATGCGACTGGGCTATGAAGACACTCATCTTGCGCTGGATAATTCCAGAGCAATTTCAGAAAGCGGAGCTGCACGACTAACCATTCATGCACGCACCAAACAACAAGGCTATCGACCGCCGGCACATTGGGAATGGATTGCACTGATACGAGAAGTCGTCACAATCCCTCTGGTTGCCAATGGTGAAATCTGGAACTTCCAGGATTACCTCAATTGCCAGCGCATCAGTGGCTGTGAGGATGTAATGCTTGGCCGGGGAGCATTGCGAAACCCCCTGCTTTCTCAGCAAATTCACCAACAGCAACCAGACCTCGATAACAGCACGACCTGGCGAGCCATAACGCCACTATTAATATACTTTTATCACTTAACCCAGGCTAATTACCCGGAACTCTACGTATGCCAACGAATTAAACAGTGGCTAGGATTTCTATCTCCTGGTTATCTGGAAGCCCAACATTTATTCTCAATCATTAAACCCCTGAATAAAGCACCGCTTATTCTCAAGGAACTTGAACGTCATTGTGCATCGTTTCCCAACAACCAGATACGGTAATCATCAAGAATCGCCTGTAACGAACCATCAGCTTTCATCTTTACAATTTCAGCATCGAAATCGCTTATGATATTTTCATGATCAGGATTAGCCCTACTGATGGCTATGTGTAACCCATTGGTGGAAATTGTCCTGGGTAAAAGCTCTAATTTATCCGCCTGATCCGGCAAATAATTATTAATGTTGTAAATAGCTTCATATTCATCGGCTAATACCAGATCTATCTGCCCTTTCACGAGGCGCTGCAAGTTTTGTACGGCATGATTTGTAGGCGCTCGAATCGCCATAGAAACACTATTGAAAGGTTCACCATAGGCATAATCCTTAATGGTCCCAATCATTTTTCCATCGAGATCTGACAACTCATCAAATGTAAGGTCACGGCTCTTGAGTTTGACGAATATTAATCGGTTTTCCATAAATGGCTCGCTGAAAGCTAACTCTTTATTACGTTCTTCAGAATACCAGGCCGCAGCGATTACATCATAAACACCTGAGCGGGCACCCTCTAGAGAGCGAGGCCATATATCAACCACCATCGAAAGCTTATACCCCGCCCGAGTCAGCGCCAGGTCAACAATTGCTACAGCTACCCCCCTACGCTCTGCTTTTTCATCGACATAAGGTGGCCAGAAACTGGCGGCTACTCGCAAATCGGCAACCACTGAAGCAGACAACAAGATGCTCAAAAGCCCGGCTACAATCCATCGACTATTCATAACCCTTCCTTTACGTGACAACCAAGCCACCATATTTATATTTATTATTTATATAGCGTTTTATTTCGGTGCCGGAATTATGATCCCGACTATATTTTCTCACTACCAAACAGATCACCATCTACTCAGTTAATTAGTGTCTGTTCGACAAATATCAGAATTAATAGTAGCGATAGCAATGAACGCTCTTTAAGTAACTGTATGCAAATTGTCAATCAGCCCTGCATCTAACATACGACCAATCGTATCTACAATTGCCTGAGTCTGGCTATCCACTTCAAGATTAACGAGATCACCGACACCTAACTGACCAAAAGTCGTTATTTTTAAGGTTTCAGGTATAAGGTAAATGTTAAAACAGCCATCAATAACCTCTCCCACCGTCAAACTTGCCCCGTTCAGGGCGACAAAACCTTTAGGAAACACATACTGTTGCCAGGAGTCAGGAACCTTAAACGTAATAACGCAGTTATTCTCAGGTTTATCAATAGAAACTACTTCAACGGTTGTATGCACATGGCCTGATAAAATATGGCCGCCAATCTCATCGTCGAAACGAGCCGCCCTTTCAACATTTACCAATGCCCCAACAGAAAGCGAGCCAAGATTGGTTACCCGTAAGGTTTCCATCATCACATCAAAGCATATTCGTGAACCCTTAAAAGATGACACCGTCAAACAAGTGCCATTAATGGCCACACTGGCGCCAGGCTTCAAACCGTCCAACAATGCATCAGGAAAATCAAAACTGAGTGTCTTTAATTGTGGTGACTCTTCCAGCCCCTTTAAGGGCAAAGAGCAGTTAACGATACCGGTAAACATTTCAATATTTCCCCTGCAATGAATCGTGGAAAGTTTGCATGATTCTCTTAAAGGCAACAAGGGTTTCCAATGCACACAGGGGATTGAGACCTACCAATGAGGCTGAAGAGTAATCTCATCAACCTTATTAAATTACCTTCCCCCCTTAACGGCACAATCAACATTACGACGATGTTGACATTCTGCAACAAGATCTATTTTGAGGTGATCAAGTAAACAGCAGATTGGACAATTCACCAGAGGTCTTTCGCAGATGAATACTGAGCATTCTAGCAAGCGCCTTGAGAATTTTAGCGGCGACCTCAGGGTGTTTTGACAATAAACTATTGAAGTCATCGCGTTTGAGCAACAGTAATGATGCTGGAGTCACGCTTTTGACGGTAGCAGAGCGGGGCAAACCATCGATAATGGCCATCTCCCCTACAGACTGACCTTCTGATAGCGTCGCAATCACCGACTCACGCCCATTATCGGTGCTTTTTAGTACTTGTAGAGTGCCATCCACTACGAAGCAAACATAATTTCCATGAGCACCCTCTTTAAATACTGTGGTGTTAGCAGCCAACTCATGTGGATTCATTGAAACGATAACCAGATCCAATTCATCCGCATCAAGTGATTCAAACAGAGAATTATTCATAAGTAACTGCTTGATATTCATCCGTAAAAACTCCTGCTACATGATTATCTAATGATTTATCGGATTGATTATAGATTATCCGGTAAACACTGTCGGATATCGTTCACAAAACTTCCACTCTATCTAATTAATCTACCTACAATAAGAAGCATGAAGGATAAAATTCTGTATAAAGGCATTTATGGAAAAGCACAAACACACCCCTACGCCCTCGCTCATCATATCCCTGTTCCCACTTCTATTTCTTATCGCCATGATGGTGATCAATATCATTTTGTACAAAGACGATGCTACCTATGGCCCCAACCAATATGCCTTATTACTTTCATCTGTTTTCGCCGCCACTATCGGAATTTTTGTATTACGAATCCCTTATCAAACCCTCGAAGACGCAATAATCAAATCCATCAGCATGGCGTTACAGGCCACGCTGATTCTGCTCATCGTAGGATCTTTGATTTCTGTATGGATGATTAGCGGCATCGTCCCATTGATGATCTATTACGGGTTACAGCTGATAAATCCGGACATCTTTCTGTTTATTGCCTGCTTAATCAGCGGCATTGTTGCACTCTGTACCGGTAGTAGCTGGTCAACCAGTGGCACCATCGGCGTAGCTCTGGTAGCTATTGGGTATACACTGGAAATACCTATCGGCATGGTAGCTGGAGCCGTTATCTCCGGTGGTTACTTTGGGGACAAAATGTCTCCACTATCTGATACAACCAACCTTGCACCAGCAATGGCCGGAACTGATATCTTCACCCATATAAGGCATATGGTGTATTCATCTGGACCTGCGATCTTGCTGGCGTTGGCAGGATTTTTAATTCTTGGATTTTTCTATCAAGGGCAAACCGCTACTGTCCAAGAAATCCAGGACGTACTGTTAACGATAGAGAACAACTTCAACGTTACTCCCTGGCTATTGTTAATTCCCGGTGCGGTTATCTACATGGTAGCCAAAAAAATGCCTGCCTTGCCTGCTCTCACCATTGGCGTTCTACTCGGCATGATTGCTGTTCCCTTTTTTCAGCAAACCCTGATATCCGAGATGACCGACAAGGGTATAGCAGGAACCTATCAGGTCATACTCACTACCGCAGTAGAAGGATTTAAAATAGAAACGGGGAATACAACGATTGACAAGTTGTTTTCCAGAGGGGGGATGGCCAGCATGCTGAACACCATATGGTTAATCATATGCGCCATGATCTTCGGTGGAATGCTGGAAGCCTGTGGAATGATACAACGGCTCTCGCGCTTTATCCTGAGCTTTGTAAGAGGAACTGGCAGTTTGGTGGGGGCGACCATAGGGACATGTCTGTTCACGAATATGACTGCGTCCGATCAATATATTGCAATCATTCTGCCTGCAAGAATGTTCAGGGAAGCCTATAAAGAGTACGGTTTACAACCCAAGAACCTATCTCGTGCCGTCGAAGATGCAGGCACCGTAACCTCAGTATTAGTACCCTGGAACTCTGGCGGGGCATTTCACGCTGGCGTCCTTGGTGTGGCTACTCTCAGCTACCTGCCGTATTGTTTTTTCAACATCCTAAGCCCCCTTGTTTCAATATTTCTCGGGGCCATGAACCTGACTATGGATCGTATCGAACAAAACCAACAGAACGGAGATCACTAAAACAGGCAGGTATTACCCAAAATATTGATTTAAGGGGTTATTCCTAGCACACAAAGTGAACTAAAGTGTGGCGATATTTTTTTACACCTCGTATTATTGCGGGATAACCTTTAATTAACCGCCCGAACCAGAACCTATAAAATAGGCAATGCTAGTTGGCACAGACCATCAAAGGAAACCATCAATGAAACGAATACTACTACTCTGCCTCTCTTCTCTATTTATTGTTGCCTGTAGCAACCAGCAAACTGATACCAGCAGCACCATGGAAGAGAAGCCTGCTGTAACAGCTCAGGTCGAAGCACCCGTTGTTGCAGAGCCTAAAGAAGTCGTAGAGCCTGAAATGAGCGAGCACGACAAGTTATGGGAACGCTACTGCAACCACGAGGCACTCACCACCATGGAGCGCCAAGAGATTGCAGACTCCCAAATGCCAGAAAAATTCAAAGGCAGCTGCATCCAGAAGTAATCAGCAGCCAGGCATAAAAAAAGCAGTTAAATCTGCTTTTTTTATGCCTGTGGTTCGAAAGCGCCACTATAAATAACTAGCGATGCCAGTCAATCCACTCTAACTGAACACTCCCCTCCCCTACGAACCATATTGCCGGCAATAAAACCTCAACCCCCTCCAGTATACGTGTAACCCTGAAGCCCTCCTCACCCGAATAAGGATCCCAACTCTGCCAATTACTGGAGACATTAGCACGGGTACGTGTTGACCATGGTGTTGGATAGCGCTCATTTTGAGGCAGGGAAAATATCCACTGTTCGTCGCTGGTAGTAACCCTCATGAACTCTAACTGCTGTACATGCAGATTAATCTGAACATCTGATATTAATTCACTATTTTTTGGCCACGAAAGCTCTGCACCCCCAATCCCTGAAACCGAATGAATTTCACTAATTAGAATAGAACCCTCGCTGCGCAGTTCAAAGCTGTCTTCCTCCTTAGCCAGTTTAAATACTGGTCGAGTAGACGCACATGCAGACAGGAAAACAAAAATAAAGCTGCAAATTAAATATTTAGCATACATCCCGTCATTCCCACGGAAAAAAACAGTTTTCTTCCCGGTAATCTGGTCACATTAAATCCCAACCACCCATCAAGTCTCCAAATCCTGAGCATAAAACTATAAAACAAGAGATTGAAGCAATCGGCAAAATTCCAGATAAACAGATCGAAAATTTACATAGAAGGGAAGTAGACACTAAAACAAAAAAATCATATTAAAAACAAGCAAAGCCTTAACGAACCACTAATAAAACATCGACCATCAATAGCAACCAACTCAACAGGCGAAGAGCTGTAAAGCAGTTGCTATCTATACCTCTCTACAAATTAATCGTTTGCTGCTGCGGACGGTAGATGAACATCCATCTGAGGATAGGGAATACTGATCCCTTGCTGATCAAATGCCAGCTTTATTTTCTCCGTCAGATCAGCACGAACCGCCCAATAATCTGCCCCATTAACCCATGGTCGCACATTGAAATTAACACTGCTGTCAGCTAACTCAGCGACTGCTACCAATGGAGCAGGATCTTTCAATACCCGGTCATCAGCCTCTACAATTTCAAGCAACAAATTTTTTGCTTTAAGCAGATCGTCGTCATAGCCTATTCCAAACACAAGATCGAGGCGGCGAGTAGGCTTGGCGGAATAGTTGGTGATAGTGCCGGAGAAAACTGCCCCGTTGGGTACAATAATTTCACGATTGTCAGGGGTTGTCAGGACAGTCGTGAAAATCGTTATGCTTTCAACCGTCCCCGAAACGCCGCCGACCTCAACGAAATCACCGGTAGTAAATGGACGAAAGATCACCAGCATGACCCCCGATGCGAAATTTTGCAGAGAATCCTTTAACGCAAAACCCACGGCCAAACCCGCCGCACCGACCAAAGCAACTAGCGATGTGGTATCAACTCCGAGCTGGTCAAGCGCGGCGACCATTACCAATAAAGTCAGTAAAACACGGAATATAGACAGCACAAATCGAGTCAGTGTTTGATCCAGATTAGTCTTGGCCAACCCCTTACCAATGAGAGTGACAACCAGCCTGGCGAACATACGTCCGACCACAAAAACCAGTACAGCCAGTCCAAGGTTAATTCCCCAGGGTATGACATAGCTATCCAGCAATTGTTGTAAATCAAAATTCTCCACGATTCAGACCTCCTGATTGTCCACGTGAAATCCAAATCTTAAGATATCAATATCTTTATGGATCCGATAAAAATACAACCCTACAACCAACCTCTAATCTTGAAGAAAAGATAGGTACCCATTGCACTCATGAGCATCATACCCAGCGCCATAGGATAGCCATAAGCCCAATTCAGCTCAGGCATTATTTCAAAGTTCATTCCATAAGCACTCGCAATCACTGTGGGCGGTAAGAAAACAACCGCAGCGATTGAGAATATTTTGATGATGCGACCTTGCTCCAAATTACTGAAGCCCATCGTTGCATCCATCAAGAAATTAATTTTATCAAACAGGAAGGAAGTATGAGGAAGCAGCGAGTCGATATCACGGAGCATCTCTTTTAACTCAAGAAGCTGACTATCTCCCATTAAAGCTCGGCTGTTACGCGCTAAAAACCGCATAGAACGCTGACTATCCATCAGGTTAAGGCGAATCTGGCCGTTAAAGCCTTCCTGGATGGTGATATTTTTTAATACTGCGTCACGCTCACCACTCTCATCACGCAACGCCATCTGGCTGGATTCCTCGAGAGATTCGTAGACCTCTTCCAGAAGGTCTGCCAGATAATCTACTTTGGCAGTGAACAGTCTAATCATTATTTCCAGAGGTGTTTGAACTTCGAGCTGCTGGCGCTTCAAATAGTTTCTGACCAGACGAAACAATCCAACCTCATCGTCACGAAGCGTGATCAGAATATCGTTGCGAAGGTTAAAAGAGACGTTTATGTTGCGTACTTCTTTACCCGCTCTATGGGGGAAAAGAGACAAGATATGCAAGCCATCTTTATCCATAAAGAAGCGAGATGTCGCCTCAATTTCATCGAGATCTTCAGTATCTGGAACTTCTTCCAAAAAATATTGATCCAGCCAGGCACGCTCGCTATCGTCAGGTTCCACGACATCAAGCCAGATACATCCACTGGGCAGGGCATCCTGGATACTCAATGTATCGATTTGCACTCCGGTAGCGCTGAGACTATATACAATAATCATTTGTCGATCCCTTTACTTCAATACTTCACTACAACAATAGGCAAGGTCACTGCTAACGCTTAATCCAGCACCGAGAAAATCTGCCCTTAGTCTAAACCATACCCTCACAGCTGACAGCTTATCAACACAATCAATCCAGTATAGATACATCCTTTCACGTCTTTATCAACAATCTCTTGGAAAAACCAAACACCAAGAAGATGCTACAACAGACAAGCAGTTCAAGCGCACCGCAAAACAACGGTACTGCGAAACTTACTTGTCAGAGGCGATGACGCTCACGATTTTGCTGTTTTTGCTCTTCACCCTTTCGCAACAGAACATACAAAACACCACTACCTCCATGGTACTGCTGTGCACTATGGAATGCTAAAACGGTATCCATTTGGGGGAGCCAGTGCGCTACGTGGCTTTTCATGCGACCTGGGTTTTGCTTATCACGATCTCCACGCCCATGGTTGACAGTAACAATACGCAGCCCATACCGATAACAGTCGCGTATAAAGCACAATAGCTCACGTTGACCCTCCTCAAGGGTTTTACGGTGTAGATCAATCGTCGCTTCAATCGGATATTTACCCAATCGTAGCTTACGAAAAACACCATCCTGCAGCCCTGGACGTTTATACTCCAGAACATCCCAGGGACATACCATGGTAACCGAACCAGATGAGAGCCCTTCGACCTCTTCCGAGAGTAAAGTAGCTCTACGCTTTCTGGTCGACTGAGCCAGCGTTGGCTTCGCTTGAGGCTTTTTTAGGTCTGCTCGCTGGCTCTGAAGTGGTGATACATCGACCACCTCGCGCAGAAACAGGTCATTTTCATT
>JAUXFT010000159.1 GCA_030622755.1 Aestuariirhabdus sp.
ACCACGAATTTTTCGATTTCACTATGCACACCAATATCTTGCATGTCTTTTGCGCACTCAACTGAGGTTTCTAGGTTAATGAGAGCAAGTTTTTAGATCAGAGTTCAAGCGAGTGGATGTGCCAGATAGAAAAGACCAAGAGACTTATTCCTCAGCGCCTTTTGGTTCTTCATTGTTTATTTCAAGCTCCTTGATCTTCCGGGTCAGGGTGTTTCTACCCCAACCCAGGAGTAGTGCTGCATCTCTGCGGCGCCCGGCGGTGTGTTGTAATGCAACATCGATCATAATGCGCTCAAAACTGGGCACAGCATTTTCCAGGAGAGCGCTATGTCCCTTGGCAAGTTCCTGGTCGGCCCAGTTGCGTAGCGCTTGTTGCCAATTGTTGGTGGAGGCGACAGGTTCAGCTTGCTCGGTTAGCTCCGGGGGGAGATCCGATACTAAAACTTCTCGCCCGGACGCCATCACCGTAATCCAGCGGCAGGTGTTTTCAAGTTGTCTTACGTTACCGGGCCAGGCCAGGTTGCATAGATATTCTTCGGTATCGGGTTTGAGGATTTTCGGCTCAACGGCTAACTCCTTGGCTGCTCTGTGCAGAAAGTGCTGAGTGAGCAGTGGGATATCTTCCTGGCGATCGCTGAGCTTTGGAATGTGCACCCGAATGACGTTGAGGCGATGGAACAGATCTTCACGAAAGCTGCCTTCAGCCACCAGATTTTCCAGATTTTGATGGGTGGCAGCGATGATGCGGACATCTACTTTTACAGGGGTATGGCCGCCAACCCGGTAAAACTCACCGTCAGCGAGGACTCGTAATAGTCTGGTTTGGGTGTCGGCGGGCATATCACCAATCTCATCGAGAAACAGGGTGCCGCCGTCTGCCTGCTCAAACCGCCCTTGTCTCCGGCTCCCGGCCCCCGTAAATGAGCCTTTTTCGTGGCCGAACAGTTCTGATTCCATCAGGTCTTTGGGAATGGCTGCCATATTCAGCGCGATAAAGGGATTGCTGCGGCGTGGGCTATGACGATGCAGAGCGTGGGCCACAAGTTCTTTACCGGTTCCTGATTCGCCATTGATGAGGACTGTGATATTGGATTGTGATAAGCGACCAATGGCACGAAAGACCTCCTGCATGGCTGGCGCTTCACCAATGATTTCAGGTGTATCGGGTGCCTCGGGGGAAGCCTGTTGAGCCTTGTTTTCGCGAGCATGAGATAGTGCTCGTTTGACCAGGTTTATCGCTTCGTCGACATCGAAGGGTTTTGGCAGATACTCAAAAGCTCCGCCCTGGTAGGAGGCAACTGCGCTGTCGAGGTCGGAGTGCGCGGTCATAATGATGACGGGAAGTTCGGGGTGCTTTTGCTTGATTTGGGAAAGCAGGGCCAGACCATCGATTCCGGGCATGCGGATGTCACTGATGATTACTTCGGGAGCTGTGAGTGAGATTTTTTGCATGACCGAGTCGCCGCTTTCAAAGCTGGTTGTACTGATGGCTTCCTGCTGTAGTGCTTTTTCAAGTACCCAGCGTATTGAGCGATCGTCGTCAATTATCCATACGTTACTTTGGTTCATTGTCCGCCCCGGATGCTAGCGAGAAATTGGTAGATAGATGCTGAATTTGGTATGCCCTGGTGCTGAGGTGCATTCGGCCAGCCCTTTGTGTCGAGTGATTATTGATTGCGCAATACTTAACCCAAGCCCAGTGCCGTCAGCTCGACCACTGATCATAGGGTAGAAAATCTGATCTTTTATCGATTCGGGAATGCCGGGACCGTTATCAATGATATCTATGCGTAAAACCAGTCGATGACGGATATTGTGAATAGTGAATTGGCGTTGGGTGCGGGTTCGGATGGTTAATTTGCCTTCGCTAAGGCCGGGATCGGATTCAAGTGCTTGCAACGCGTTGCGTGCGATATTCAGCAAGACTTGCAACAGTTGTTCACGGTCGCCGCCCAGCTCAGGAATGCTGGGATCGTAATCACGGATGATGGTTAATTCACCCTGGGATTCGGCACCGATCAGTTGGTAAACCCGTTCAAGAACCTCGTGAATGTTAAGCTCTGATATTTCGGGAGACTTAACCGGCCCCAACATTTTATCGACCAGGTTTCTGAGTCTGTCGGCTTCTTCGATAATTATATTGGTGAATTCTTGCTGGCCTGGGCCGTGAAGTTCCCTCGCCAGAAGTTGTGCGGCACCGCGAATTCCACCGAGGGGATTTTTAATTTCATGTGCCAGACCGCGAACCAGTATTCGGGTTGTTTCCTGTTTCGATAGCATCTCCTCTTCCCGGCTGATTCGCTTCAGACGATCACGAGGTAAGAGCTCGATAATAAGGGTAGGGTTAGGATCAAGTGATGGTGTAACAACGTAGTCCACTTCCAGAGTCTGGCCGCTGTGAAGCGTTAAAGATGCTTCCCATTTGGTATAGGGCGTCGCGTCCTCTATAGCGTTTTTAAGTGCGTCAGTGGTGCTGGGATGTTCAGTAAACAGTTCATCGATAGCATGACCGTGCAGACGTTTATCACTGGCTTCCATTAAAGCTTCAGTGGCAGGGTTCATATAGATAATGCAGAGGCGTTTATCGACGACCAATACGGCAGTCGAAAGGCTCTCAAGAAGCTGTTGGTGCAGGCTTGGCATGGATCCCCGTTTACCTAAACAATTATTGTTATGGGCTATTTACAAGAGACTGCAAGAGACGAGCCAAAATGTCACTTCAAAGCCGAAATTAAACGTTGGCAGGAGCGTCCCATGACATGCTGTCTGAAGGTGCAGCTTGGCAGCTGTGGATGAAGGGATTATAGACGTAAAGACAGCACAGCGCACCAAAATGGTGCGCTGTGCTGTTAAGGTGCGTTTTGTGAGCCTGTTGTTTACTAGCCGGCAGCGGGAGGGGCTGGTTTTGGAGATTCTGCTGGAGGGGCCGGTCTCGGTGCCTCAGTTGGAGGCGCGGCTCGTGGTGCTTCGGTTTCAGGGCCGGGAGCGGGTGCACCTGCGGGTGGTGCTGGTCTGGGTGTTTCTGCCGCCGGACCTGGATCACGCTCGTTACTGGGTTCGGCAAATTGCTTGATGTGGGTGGTGCGGTGTACGAACACTTCAATTTTTTGGCTGATCTGTATTTTGTTGCCGCCATCAATTATTTGCACTTCGAGGATGTGAGCGCCGCGCTCAATATCGGTAATAAAAAATTGCAGGCTGGTCTGGCTTTGATCGACGGCCACGCCGTCAATCAGCAGTCGAGCGCTGTGTCGGGGTAGCAGTTCGGGAGCGACGGCAGCAACTACCTCGAAGTTGGTTGTATCTCGAATAGTGTCGCCATGTCTCGGGGTAAGTATCTGCAGGGAGTTGTAGCTGGAAGGTTCGGTCTGTTTTGCTGGTTCTGGTTGGCTATCGGTCGTCGTGGTGGCAGGGGTTAGCTCAACGGTGGACATGGGTTTCAGTTCCACCGGTTCTGCCTTTTGTTCTTCGGAGGGCCTATCGGTAAAGATAGGATTCCCGTTTTCATCGATAGTTTTAAAAATGGTGGGCGCTGCGAATATACCGCTGCTGATCAGTAACGCGATTGTTATTGCTAGCAGGTTGCGGATTAGCATTGTGTAAGCCTCAAATAGGGTCGATATATCGTATCAGTATAAGACAATCTTCCTCTAAACATAAAATCATAGACCGGTGCTGGGTCTCAAATCTTGCGCAGATGTGATGTTTCTGGAGGCCTTCTCAATATATGGCGGCAATATTTAAAAGACAGTGCCGATGTCGGAACCGATTTAGCTATCCTTATTTAAGGGTGGTGGTTAAGGGGGATAGTGGGCATAGATGATTATTTGTTGAGAATCATAAAGGAGTGGTCGCTGGAAAAGCCTTGAGCATGTCCTCAAAATATGAGGACATGCTCAATCGGGCGTTATGCCTGGGGTATAGTATCAGTTGCTTGGAGCAGACGGCCTTGCTGCATTGTTATTCTGGCTTGTGCGATGCACATAAACCTCAATGCTATCACCCGCTTGCTTTTTTCCTGAATCGTCGACAATTTGAACTTCGAGGGTGTGAGTTCCCCGGTCGACTTCAGACAATACAAACTGAAGGCTTTTTTGACGTTTTCCGTAGGGTTTGCCATCAATGAGCAAGATAGCGCTGTGTTTGGGTAGCATGTCGGGATCAACAGCTGCGATGACTTCAAATACCGGTGTATTGCGGATAGTTTCGCCGGGTTCAGGGGTGAGTATTTGCACAGAGTTGTAACTGAACTTTTCAGCGTCACCCTCTTTTGGTTGGGGAGCTGAAGGCAAAGGTTTTGCTGGTGGTGGAGAAATCGTGGTCATGGGTTTGAGTTTTACGGTTTCTGCTTGCTGGCCCTCTGGCGGTGAATCTGTAAAGATAACATTGCCATTTTTATCCGTTGTTTTATATATCTGCGCAGCGAAAATACTACTACTGAGTAGTGCTACTAGCGTAATGATTAAGCCATTGCGGATGCGCATGATTTGAGCCTCGGAATGAATCGAATGTATTGAGTATAAGCGAAGTCAGTATAAGGGAGTGCTGCTAGAAACAAAAAACCCCGCATAGCGGGGTTTTTTGTTTCTAGCAGCAAAGCTGCCATTCAATAGTCGATGCCTAGACGCTGTAGTACAGGTCAAACTCAACCGGGTGAGTGGTCTGGCTAACGCGTAGGCACTCATCTTGCTTCAGTTCAATGTAGCCATCGATCATGTCGTCGGTGAATACACCGCCAGCAGTCAGGAAGTCACGATCCGCATCCAGTGCAGCCAGGGCTTCTTCGAAGCTGATTGCTACGGTTGGGATCTCGGCCGCTTCTTCGGCTGGCAGGTCGTACAGATCCTTATCGGCAGCATCGCCAGGGTGAAGCTTGTTCTTGATTCCGTCGAGGCCGGCCATCAGCAGGGCTGCGAAGCACAGGTATGGGTTAGCGGTTGGGTCAGGGAAGCGTACTTCGATACGGCGAGCCTTAGGGCTGTTGACGTAAGGGATACGGATAGAAGCTGAGCGGTTACGCGCAGAGTAGGCCAGCATTACCGGAGCTTCGAAGCCTGGGATCAGACGCTTGTAGGAGTTGGTAGAAGCGTTGGCAAAGGCGTTAATGGCCTTGGCGTGCTTGATAACACCACCAATGTAGTACAAAGCGTTATCAGACAGGCCGGCATAGCCGTCACCCGCGAAGGTGTTTTCGCCGTTCTTGGCGATAGACATGTGAACGTGCATGCCACTACCGTTATCGCCAACCAGAGGCTTAGGCATAAAGGTCGCTGTCTTGCCGTACGCGTGCGCAACGTTGTGTACGCAGTACTTGAGGATCTGAACTTCGTCAGCTTTCTTAACCAGGGTGTTGAACTTGGCACCGATTTCGTTCTGGCCAGCAGTACCCACTTCGTGGTGATGAACTTCAATTTCCAGACCCATAGCGGTCATGGCATTACACATGGCGCCACGCAGGTCGTGCATGGAGTCAACAGGAGGCACGGGGAAGTAACCACCTTTAACGCTTGGGCGGTGGCCGGTGTTGCCGCCTTCGAACTGAGCGCTGGATGCCCAGGCTGCTTCTTCGGAGTTGATTTCGTAAGACGCACCCTGGATATCAAACTTCCACTTAACGTCGTCAAATACGAAGAACTCAGGCTCAGGGCCAAAGAACGCGGTATCACCAACGCCAGAAGCTTTCAGATATTCTTCCGCGCGTGTTGCAACAGAGCGAGGATCACGCTCGTAGCCCAGCATGGTAGAGGGTTCTACGATGTCGCAGCGTACGATCAGGGTGCTTTCGTCGGTGAAAGGGTCTAAAACTGAAGCGCTGTCGTCAGGCATCAGGATCATGTCGGATTCGTTGATTCCTTTCCAGCCGGCAATGGAGGAACCGTCGAACATCTTGCCGTCTTCAAAAAACTCTTCGTTGACTTCGCTGACGGGAATTGAAACGTGCTGTTCCTTGCCGCAGCTATCGGTAAAGCGCATGTCGATCCATTTGACATCATTTTCTTTGATCAGTTGCAGAGTGTTCTCTGACATCGTGTTTCCTCCAAGGGTCTTAAGTTCGATGGGGTTAGCCATCTTGTTATGCTGATCTGGTCTAAGGTCCTGGCGATGACACAGATTCCAAAGCGTGACCCAACATAAAGCAAAGTGTATGCCATCTCCCCCAAAAGTCTCTGGGCGGGAGTATTTATGGCCTTGCTGGGTTGGTCGCTGGAAGTTGTCATTCACCAGCGCACCAAAATAGTGCATTATCTTACGCTTAATGCACTGCCTTGGTGCGTTTATGTTTTTGTGTGCTTCATTTTGGTTAGTGGGTGCACTAGGTAAAATCCACTACCAAGAAGCAGTGCCGAGTCTAACCGGTTTTAGTATAATGTTCCGCTCATTTTTCTAACCCCGATGACTCGTTAATGAAATTTATTGTTAAACTGTTTCCTGAGATCACCATTAAGAGCAAGCCAGTGCGTACGCAGTTTGTGAAGAAGTTGCGCCGCAATATCCGAACGCTGCTCAAGGCGATCGATCCTCAAGTTGAAGTCGTTGGTGGTTGGGATCGGATTGAGATCGAGCCATCGAGCGATGAGCCTGCGTTAATTCAGCGGCTTGTAGGGCAGTTATGCAATATGCCCGGGATTGCCAATATTCTCGAGGTTAGTCAGCAACACTTCGAAACCCTGCATGAAATTTTTGAGTTTACCAGGCAGGAAGTAGGTGAGTCTCTTGCGGGTAAAACGTTTTGTGTGCGAGCGAACCGTAGCGGTAGTCATGACTTTAATTCTCATGAGGCTGAGATATACGTTGGCGGTGGGCTTAATCAACACACCGATGCGGCAGGAGTTAAGCTCAAGGATCCCGAAGTTCTGGTTCGTTTGGAGATAAGAAATAAAACGGTTTCGGTGGTTCGTCGTCGCCATGAGGGCCTGGGTGGTTATCCCCTCGGTACTCAGGATCCGGTTTTATCCTTAATTTCCGGTGGGTTCGATTCTACGGTTTCCAGTTTCCTGACGACCAGGCGGGGTGTGAATACACACTTTTGTTTCTTTAATCTCGGTGGTCATGCCCATGAAGTGGGTGTTAAGGAGGTGGCGTATTACCTGTGGAACAAGTTTGGTTCTTCGCATCGGGTGATGTTTGTCTCGGTTCCCTTTGAAGAGGTCGTGGCTGAAATCCTTACCAACGTTGATAACTCGCAGATGGGTGTGGTACTGAAGCGAATGATGCTGCGTGCAGCGTCACGTATTGCTGATGATATGGATATTGAGGCATTGGTGACGGGAGAGGCGATCGCACAGGTTTCCAGTCAGACCTTGCCGAATTTGGCGGTGATTGATTCGGTGACGGATACGTTGGTATTGCGCCCTCTGATTGCCATGGACAAGCAGGACATTATTGATATTAGTCGGCGCATAGGTACGGAAGAGTTTGCCAGTCATATGCCGGAGTATTGCGGTGTTATATCGGTAAATCCAACCACGCGTGCCAGACGTCATCGGGTTGAGCGTGAAGAAGAGCGCTTCGATATGTCAGTGCTCGATCGAGCCATTGAGACTCGTAAAGCGGTACCGATCAATCGTATTGTTGATGATATTGTCGAGCAAGAGCGGGCGATTGAACAAAGTGAACTGTTGGGTGGAGAGGTGATTATTGATATTCGCCATCCAACCGAGCAGGAGTTGAGACCGCTGGAGCTTGAGGGTGCAGAAGAAGGGATATGAGTTTGAAAAGACAGGCAAAATAGGACTAATCGCAGCGTGAACTGCCAATTTACCGGTTGCCGAGGAAGCGAGAGTGGTTGCCGAGGTCTGCGGTTGTGAAGTGATAAAAGCGTATGACG
>JAUXFT010000237.1 GCA_030622755.1 Aestuariirhabdus sp.
CTTCCTAAGACCGCTTGGCCTCCGACTTCTCTGGACGCCACTTGGTTCTGGCTCTGATTTTACTATTTCGTTGCGGGGCATATCGTTCGCTTTGCTGGCACTGCTGGGTATTACATTCGGCACACTATATCAAAAACGTTTTTGCCATCAACATCCCCTGCTACTGAGTACCTTCTGGCAATACACCGGCGCTTTACTGCTCTTTGGCCCGGCGTCACTTTTACTCGATAGCGAGCCCATTCAATGGACCCTGACCTTTAGCCTTGCGCTTGCCTGGTCGGTTATTGTGCTGTCAGTCATCGCGATTTTGCTGCTAATGCTCATCATTCGTCATGGTGAAATACACCGTGTTACCAGCCTGTTCTTTCTGGTACCTCCAGCAACGGCGTTGCAGGGTTATTTATGGTTCGACGAACAACTCAGCACACAGGTAATGATTGGCGGGGTTACCACCATACTCTCGGTTATTCTGGTATCTTATCGTGCCGGTATTGCAAAAAACGTTTCTGCTGGCAAATCGGACAACGACACAGAAAAGCGCTAAACGGAACATGAACAATCACTCCGATAAAAAAACCTGAGCCCTAAGAGATTTTTTCTGTGAATAAAAATGTTCTGCTGCTTTCCCTATGCCAGGCGCTACTGACAACCGGAAATGTCATGTTGATTGCTGTCAGTGCATTGATCGGTCAACGTCTCGCACCCAGCCCGGAATTAATCACGCTGCCCCTCGCGCTGCAATTTATTGGTTTGATGATTGCAACGATTCCTGCCTCCCTGATCATGCATCGGATCGGACGACAACGGGGCTTCGTGCTTGGGAATTGTTTTGGTATCGCCGGCGCCCTGAGCTGCGCTACCGCGTTACTGGAAACAGATTTTGTGTTCTTCTGTACCGGTACTTTTTTGCTAGGCATCGGCATCGGATTTGGCACCCTGTACCGCTTCGCAGCGGTTGACGCCAGCCCTACCGGGCAACAGAGCAGAGCGATTTCATTAGTAATGGCAGGAGGTGTTATCGCTGCGTTGCTCGGCCCTTATCTGGCGGTGACCAGCAACGAATGGTTTACTGCAGTCCCTTTTATTGGCAGTTTTTATTCTTTGGTGGCGCTTTATGTACTCACGTTACTAATCCTGAGCCGAGTCGATATACCGCATATACAGCACACTCACACCCATTTGCCGGTACGCCCTTTGGGGCAAATCATAAAGCAATCGACATTCATTATTTCTGTACTGACCGCCACCATTGCCTACGGCGTCATGAACCTGTTAATGAGCGCTACGCCACTCGCAATGGCGCGCTGCGGATTTGCCTTTGAACAAGCCGCCTCAGTGATTCAATGGCACGTGCTGGGCATGTTTGTTCCCTCATTTTTTACCGGCAATCTTATCCAGCGATTTGGTGCCCCCGTCATCATGCTGTGCGGAGCCGTATGTATGCTGTTGTGCACCGCAGTCAATCTACAGGGACAAAGTGAATGGCACTTCTTGAGTGCGCTCGGTCTACTAGGTCTGGGCTGGAACTTCATGTTTATCGGAGCCACACACCATGTTACCAGGGCTTATCGCGGCGACGAACAAGCTAAATCCCAGGCCACCAATGAGTTTATAATTTTCAGTGGAGTTGCTCTATCGTCGCTCAGCTCTGGCTGGATGGAAGCGACTCTCGGCTGGGAACGTATGAACCAGATCGCCATCCCTATCCTGTTCGTTGCGACGGGTGCGATCATCTGGCTGCTGCTTGCGCAGCATAAAAACGCCACCGCGTAACCCAAAAGGCCGTTGCTATTCGATCAAATAGCAACGGCCTGCCGAGCTTAATACTCTTTATATTTTTACGTACTCTTTATCATAATAACTTTCTACCAATAATCACCTGCAACCCTGCGCCGTTATTTTGCGCTGCTAAGTTTTACAAACTCCTCCATTCCTGCACGCAGATCGGCCGCTACTTTTTGCGCCGCTGGACGTTGTGCCATGCTAGCCATCAATTCTTTCGATCCGGGCAGCATAGCGGGGAGATCAAGCTGGAACAATTTTGCGGCGACCTGACTGGCGAGATCAAAGCTGTATATAAAATAAAAATCTGCGTAGGTCATCTCTTCACCGGCAATATAGGGTGCAAATACTGCCGTTCTCTTCAGTGCAGCCACGCCTTTTCGCAAAGCCTCCTCCGCTTCTGTTCGGGTTTGTTCACTAATGGAACCCCCAAAGAAGACTTCCGGATAACAACGGCGAGCAGGAAGCTCAATATAAAGTTCAAGCTCCCGCATCAATTCTCGAACTTTAGCTCTTGCGTAAGCATCCTCTGGATAGAACGCGGTTCCTGCCTGGGTTTCCTCGATGTAATCGAGAATGACGCTGGTTTCACTCAGCGCTCCCTGTTCAGTCAAGAGACAAGGTACTTTACCCATAGGACTGATCTGCAAATAATCTTCAGCCTGATTGGGATAAACCGTCACTTCCTCATAAAGAACCTCTTTTTCCATCAACGCCAACTTGATCATATTGAAGTAGTTGCTAACGGGAAAACCATAGAGTTTAAGCATTACATCTCCTTGCAGAATACCAACCATGAATCGACCCATGGTCAAAGGGTGAATAATTTAGGTGTTTTCGACTAGTTTTAGCGCCCGAAACTACAGACTCCATTATGAGAGGTATCCTTGTATAAGCTATAGCAGTAACAACCCTCTCAAATAGTAACTATCCGTTAAAAATTCTAACCATAAAGGAAGTTCAGACTAGAAGATAAAACCCTTCGGTTCAAGCCAGGTTTTTGTTCATGCAAAATTCAGGATGCGTTCATTAGACCACTGCAGGAGCTATAGGTGGATAGATGGATAGATGGATAGATGGATAGATGGATAGGTGGATAGATGGATAGATGGAAAGTCGGATCGTAGCCA
>JAUXFT010000128.1 GCA_030622755.1 Aestuariirhabdus sp.
CGAATGGATCCGCCAGCCTCAGCGGGTTCCGGTACGCGTTGAACTGGGCACATTGCCAGAAGGTGTCGAATTAATTGTAGGAACATACGCTTCGGTCATGATCCGCACGGGAACCGCTGAGGATCCAGCTCCCGACGGCGTTCCTTCTTTGCCATAAGTGCTGGTAGTAACACCACCGTACATTATGTTCCGTAAGGCCGTTACATTGTGTATATTGCAGAGTAATAATTTTAAAAAAAACGTATCTGAGTTTGAAGAAGGTGAGTCACGTGTCAGTAAATGGATTTTTATTACGCGCCGCACTCGGCGCTAGCGTGTTGGCTGTTACAGCTTGCACAACATTGGGCCCGGATTTTGAAACCCCTCCGGCAGAAATAATTGAGACCTGGGATGAAAACAGTCAGAGCCTGGACACAGATGACCTGTCGGCCAAATGGTGGTCCGTTTTTAATGATCCTACGCTGGATCGCCTGATTGAACTTTCTTATAAACAAAACCTGCCTCTTCAGGTTGCCGGTTTACGTATTTTCGAATCCCGTGCACAGTTAGGTATCGCGATTGGTCAACAATACCCGCAAAACCAGCAAGTTAATGGCGGCCTGACCAAAATAGGACTTAGCGAAAACGCCCCTAACGGTACCCCTGCAGATGACGTCTATTACAACCAATCCAGAATTGGCTTTGATGCTGCGTGGGAAGTGGATTTCTGGGGTCGCTTCCGTCGTGGCGTCGAGTCAGCCAGCGCCAACCTCGGTGCATCGGTCGCAGATTACGACAATGCTCTGGTGGCACTCACCTCAGAGGTAGCACGCACCTATGTCAGAATGCGGACGCTGGAAGAACGTTTGACCGTTGCCGTTGAAAACAGAGAAACCCAACGCCGTAGCTACCAACTCGCTGATATACGATTCCGCAATGGTGCCGTGAGTGAACTGGATCCGTCTCAGGCCCTTAGCTTGCTTAGATCGACAGAATCAAGAATCCCCAGAATTGAGAGCCAGATTCGACAATCCAAGAATGCCCTGAGCATCTTACTCGGTAAACCACCCGGTGATTTGCAGGATGTACTTGAAGGTCCAAAAGTCATTCCTCAAACACCAGACGAGCTTGATATAGGTATGCCCGCTGATTTGTTACGCAGACGGCCGGATATTCGCCAGGCCGAATTAAAAGCCGCGTCTCAAAGTGCACTCATTGGTGTTGCCAAAACAGACCTCTACCCTCGTTTCGCATTACTCGGTTCGGTAGGATTTTTGTCATCGAATACCAATGAAAGTAGCAACGGTGATACGTTCAACTCTGACAGCCTCGGCTACTCCATTGGCCCATCCGTTTCCTGGCAGATACTTAACTATGGCCGGATCAAAAACAATGTTCGAGTACAAGACGCTCGTCTCGAGAAACTGATCACCAACTACCAAAATACGGTTTTAGAAGCCGCACGTGAAGTACAAGACGGCATTAGCGGCTACCTTGGCAGCACCGATCAACGCGGTTTTCTCGCCCAAAGTGTTCAGGCGTCCAAGCGTTCTGTCGCCTTATCTCTGGAGCAGTATCGACAAGGTTCGGTTGACTACCAACGCGTACTCGACACCCAGCAAACGTTGTTGAACAGACAAGATGAGCACGCTGCCGTTAAGGGTGAAGCGGTAGAATCCCTGGTTGCCATCTACAAAGCACTGGGCGGAGGTTGGGAGATAAGAGCCGGCAATGCCTTTGTTGATGAACAGCGACAAGCTGCCATGAAAGAGCGCACAGACTGGGGCGAAATGTTAGAAGCAGCCCAGCAAACAGATGAGCTTCCGACAGCACCACCAACAGGCAACGCACAGCCTCTGCTGAACTCGCCTTACTGGTAAAATAAATACTTCCTGATCACCATAAAAGGCTCTTCATGTATTGAAGGGCCTTTTTTCATCGCATTTCAAAACATCACCTACTGGAAACACACACCACCGCTCCTTAGTTGGCTTTGGCTCCCCCCCCTCTGCGTTTATAAGCTTTCACAACGCGTATAACAGCCGGTCTTATAGGTTTGTGAATATAGAACGTTCATATCTGCAAGATGCCATGGCGCATCTTCATCAATACGACTTAAAACCAAAACGACATATCTGGCCTAAACTTATTGGTTGTTACCTCAGAACCTATTGCGGGCTTACAGACAACCTTAGCCGTGCTCGAATAGTATGGGATATACCATCAATCAACACATTTAACGCTGCGGTTATAACGATCAACACCACCGCTTTATCCAAACGAATATCCTGAATTGCACTATCAATATAAAAGCCGAGCGTCGTGATTCCCAGAATTCCCAGAATCGCCGTTTCTCTTTGAATAATTTCCCAACGATAAAAAAGAAATGCTAAAAACTGATTGTAAACCCTGGGTACCACTTCATAGGCATAACGATTGAGCCCCTTTGGTGCGTTAATTCGTAACCTGATTCCGTCACTGTATCGACCGATCAAATGCCCAATAATTGCACCGTTGTGCAAAGCTAACGCAATAACCGCGGGCAGCATAGAAGGCCCCCACAGCATCAATAAAATAAATGCCAATATGTATTCTGGTGTTGAACGCATTACCACTAAAAACAGATTCCCCAACAACCGTCCAAAACGCTGAAAGAAAAGTTTTGAAATAAATGGAAACCAGAATAATGCAAGCACGCCGGTTAAAACCAGAGCCAATTGCGTCAGTAACAGGGTGTTTATTATTCCCGGGAGAGCCTCAGTCATCACCAGCTCAGCAAGCCATTGCCACAAACCAGCCAAACCCTCTCCATTTCGAAGAGGTGATGGAACGATATCGATACTAAAAAAACGAACGACATTCTCCAGTGAGATTTCACTATCATTGGCAATAATAAACGGCGCAACAAGTAAGTAGAGCGGCAACAGTTTTGGGCGCAACCAATAGCGCATCGTAGCAATGACCAGATAAAACAGGATCAGCAACGCCCAGACTTCCGTATAAACTCCCTCCATAAATGCCGTACTTAAGTAATAACCCAGGGTAGGCAACCCAACAAATCCCAGTACTGCACTGGAACGCAAACCACATTCCAGGCGATACCCGGTGTAGGTCACAAAGTGTTGCCAAAGATCTGGCAATCGAGCGTAAAAAAATGCGCTTACACGCCCTGCTGTCTGCTGCACACGATCATAAGGTCTACGATCACCCTCTTCGAGAATTTCCGCATACACCTTGGCGAATGTTGCCGCATAAGGCAGACCTAAAGCTAACAGGCCGGTTAGTGGATGCAGTCCAAAAATTTGCAAAAAAATTAACGCCCAAAACAGTTCATGCACGGCTCGTATCGACGCACAAAGAATCCGTATTAACTTAAAATGAAATACTTGTGCCAACCCAAAACCGATAAGGCTACCGGCAGAAACACCCAAAATTGCAAAAGCAATGGTTTGCAGCAGCGCATGGAATGGCTTGTCGATAGCACTTAATGACGGCTGTAACAAACCGGAAAACAGTCTGCCAAGCTCTCCCCATGGATCGTAAGTATTAATAGACAGATCGCTAAAGGGCAGACAAACAGCAGCGAGTAAAATAAAAAGCCAGCTGATCTTCCAGCGCATTGAACGGCGAAGCTGAACGCTGTTATTCGCCATAAAGCTCAAGCAAATCACTGCGTTTTAACGCAGCAGTTTGCGCATCCATGGTAATGCGCCCCATGTCCAAACCAATAATTCGATCACAATATTCAAGGGCAAGGTCAATATCGTGCATAGCCAATACCAGGGTCTGGAATCGCTTGCAGAGAATACCCATCACCAATTTTGACTGCTGTTCATCCAGCGAAGAAACCGGCTCATCTGCGCACAAAATTTCACTTGGCTGAATCATCGCGCGGGCGATCGCAGCACGTTGCTGCTGTCCTCCGGAAAGTTGTGCGACCGGTTCAAACAGCTTGTCGTCCAGTTGCAGCTCTGCCAGAACACTTTGAACATCATCACTCGATTGTTTGAAAGGGCGCACCAGATTCATCAAGTTATACCACAATGGACGAGTACCCAATTTCCCCATATAAACATTGTGGTACAGCGACAGGCTACTCACCAGACCATAGTCCTGAGGCACCAGTGAGATATCTTCGGGTCTCTGCTGATAGAGCAAATTAAGCAGGGTCGATTTGCCAGCACCACTGCGGC
This sequence comes from Aestuariirhabdus sp., assembly GCA_030622755.1. GTDB lineage: Bacteria > Pseudomonadota > Gammaproteobacteria > Pseudomonadales > Aestuariirhabdaceae > Aestuariirhabdus. The sequence goes on from JAUXFT010000128.1 coordinate 4,173, forward strand.
CAATCAATGCAACTTTCTGCCCCTCAGGAATGCTCAGGGTAATATCCGTCAAGGCGTCTTTTCCTTGAAAGGTTACCTTTGCCGATTCAAGACGAAACATAGAAAAATACCCGGAAAATTAATCGATCAGCCCAATTTTTTTGGCGGTATCCAGAATTGTCTGGTAATCATCATTTCTGGCAGGAATAAAACGACTACGAGGAAACGCGTTCAAGAGTTCAGGCTCCTTCATATTCAGTAGCGCTTGCTGAACACGCTTTTTAAAACCAGTCCCCCATACCGCATCTACATCACCACGAATACTCCATTGGTAGTAGGATAGGTCGGTGTTTGCCAGATCACCGACACCTTGCTGGCATCAATTTTTCCATCTGCCAGCTCTTTTTCCCAAACCTTGTAATTAGTGGCCCCTACCTGATAAGAACCACTTTGCACCAACGCAACCGTTCGAGAATGATTACCACTAAAGCCCACCTTATCAAAAACTTCTTCAGGCGTTTTGCCAAAAAACTCACGAATATAAAACTCCGGCATCAAACGACCAGAGGTCGATCCTTTGGAACCAAACGTGAACGTTTTATTTGCCATTTCAGCGGGAAATCCATCGACCGGTTTAAGTCCTGCACTGTGATGCGCAATAAAATATGTTTTGAATTCAGTGTCTTCCTGTCCCTGGGCAATTGCCTCAGAACCGGGTACCAGCAAGCGAGCCCTGACACCGGACAACCCGCCAAACCAGGCAAGCTGTACCTGATTGTTACGAAAAGCGGTGATCGCTGCCGCATAGGAATTTACGGGAACATACCTCACAGGAACACCGAGTGTTTCGGTAAGGTAGTCTGCCACCTTGCCAAAACGCTCCACCAGGCGAGTCTGATTTTGATCAGGAATAGCTGAAAAAACCAATGTCCTGGGTGCACTCAATGCAATGTTTGAAACTGCAGTCAATGACAACATTACCAGCAAAGATCCAAAGACACGTTTCATGTGAGTAATCATTATTTATTTCCTTTAATACCAGGCTTAAAGTCCAGGATTAAATACCTGACCTGAATCCCTTATACCTGGATGCGCAGCTATCAGCATACGTATTTACAAGCCCAACTATGGCTGGACCTATCGCTCACAATTGGTTCAAGAAATCATCCCAGGCGCTGGTTTCCCTTTCAGAGGTAAAGCGAGACTGCCTTGTAAGACAAGCCTGTTTAAGCTGTTGATAAAACAAGGGATCGGATTCTACCCGCGTTAACAATTGTGACAAAGCGTTCTCATCCCCAACCGGATAATACCCGGGATAGTCAGTGCCTAATAAACCTATGGATCCGGCAATGTCGGAAGCAATGACAGGTACTCCTGCCACCACTGCCTCCGATATAACATTCGCGCCGCCCTCCATTCGAGAGGGCAGCACCAGCAAATTAGTACGCTGATACACTTCCCGCACCCGATAGTGAGCTACTTCTCCATGCCAGGTATAACGAGGATTACGATTCATCTCTGCACACGCCATCGTTGACCATTTCGTAGTCTGTGCCTTACCGTAGTGATGAACCTGGATTCGGCTATCCTCCGGCAATCTCTGTGCAGCCAATGCCGGTCTCATCGAATCTTTCTCTTCACGCAAGTGACCCATGACAGACACATGGAAATATCGTCTATAGGGATTACGTTTAACAATCGGTTCTGCTGATTGATAAATAACGTGCATTTTGTGCCGCTGATCATCCGGTAACGTCTCATTGATCAGATCATGCAGCCCCACCAAATGGTCAGCCAGTCTGATAGAACGGAGCGTTATTTCCGGATCACTATGAATAAACTGGTAAGCATCGGTGCCGGTGATAGCAACAATCAAAGGTCGCCCTGGATACTTATCAGTAAACTGCTGCACCGCATCAGCGCTTCGCCAGGCGTGTAATGCAATCATCACATCTGCATTCTGACCCTGGTAATGAGTAGCCATCATCACCTGATGCCCCAGACGACGAAAAATTGCAGACCAACGCGCAGCCGTTGCACGGTTTCCTGCTTTTGAATGGGCTGGAGCCGGAGTAATAAGAGCGATGCGCATCTGGAACAACCACTAACAATCAGGTTGATCAGAGTATGGTTCATGTTGCCCCTATTCACATTACAAATGTTCCCGCTGAGGTCTACCCTGTAACCATGCACTCCTATCTGTTTCTACGTTGTTCGGATGAGCACTACACTGACCGCACCCTGAAATTATCCCGACGACAGGGCTATCAGAAATCACTTTGCAGAGTAAATTGCACTTGCCAGACAACATGCCATACAACAAAAAGCACAGCTTAAACGAACTGGACCCGAACCTTATTGCACGTCAGGCAAAAGACGCACATCAACGTACTCTTCGATTAATCGACGGACTGACGCCTCAACAGCTTGTAGGACCTCGATTACCCATTGTAAACCCATTGCTTTGGGAGATAGGTCACGCTGCTTTTTTCTACGAATACTGGGTCCTGCGAAACCACCTGAATCACCCAGCCATTCTCGCTAATTCAGATCAACTCTACGATTCCATCACCATCGCTCATGACGATCGTTGGAATCTGCCATTACCCTCTTTGCAAGAAACTCTCACCTATATGGAACGTGTGCTCGATTCAGTCATTAATAACCTGTCATCCAGTATCGATACCGAGCGCGATTATCTCGCGCAGTACGCTGTTTTTCACCAGGACATGCATAACGAGGCCTATACCTACACTCGCCAAACGCTCGGCTATCCTGCCCCTGATTTAGACATACCAAGACAACATGTTTCAGTAACCGCAGATCTTCCCTGCGATGCATCCATCCCCGGTGGGTATTTTATGTTGGGTGCCAACCCGCAACACGGCTTTGTCTTCGATAATGAAAAATGGGCGCATCAGGTTGAAATTTCTCCATTCTGTATCGCAAAAACAGCGGTAAGTAATGGTGACTACCTGGCTTTTGTCGAGAGCGGGGGCTATTCCCACCAGGACTATTGGGACGAGGAAGGTTGGCAATGGTGTCAGCAATCCGGGCTCCAACATCCTGTTTATTGGCGGCATGATTCGGCTGGCTGGCAAGAACAACATTTTGATCAATGGCGGGAGCTGTCACTCGACAACGCCTTGATTCATGTTTGCTGGCATGAAGCACAAGCATACTGCCGCTGGGCCGGCAGACGTTTGCCCAGCGAAGCTGAATGGGAGGTTGCCGCTGCGGGAGTACCCTCCACAGATAACCGATCACTATCGGAGATCAAACGCCGATTCCCCTGGGGGAATGACAGCCCGCGCCTGGATCTGGCAAACCTGGACGGCAGTGCTCTGGGCACCATCAATGTCGCTGCCAACCCGGATGGAGATAGCGCTTTTGGTTGTCGGCAAATGATCGGCAACGTCTGGGAATGGACCGCTGACACCTTTGCCCCCTACCCGGGATTCACCCCGGACATGTATCAGGATTATTCACAGCCCTTGTTTGGCCACACCAGGGTGTTGCGCGGCGGTGCATGGGCAACCCGCTCTCGCATGATTCGAAACAGCTGGCGCACCTATTACGGCCCCGAACGTAATGACGTTTTTGCCGGTTTCCGCACCTGCGCCCTATAGTGCTATTACGGTTAATGTCCTTCAGATGACACGCCATAAATTTCGGCAAGAAGATGTCACAGAAAAACAATAACAGGCAGTGGGGAAACATTAGATGAAGCGTCAAAAGCTACATTTTTATGACTTGCACAGCACACGTGATGAGTTTGCTAGCGATGTTATAAGTGGTTTATCCCGACGTCCTGCCACTATCCCGCCAAAATACTTTTACGACGCCAGGGGCTCTGAACTCTTTGATGCCATTACCCGGCTTCCTGAGTACTACCTCACTCGCACCGAAATAAAAATCCTCTATGACAACGCCGATGATATCGCCAGATATATTGGCAGTGGGAGCTTGCTGGTTGAACCCGGCGGAGGTAGCTGCGCAAAAGTGCGAATACTGCTCGAAGGACTAAAACCGCAGGCTTACATCCCGATGGATATTTCCAAAGAACACCTGCATGTTGCCACTCAGGAGTTAGCTACTTTATTCCCCTGGCTGGAAATCCATGCGACCTGCACAGACTATAGTCGAGAAATGCGCTTGCCTCCGACCGTACCACGAGGAACACGCGTAGCTTTCTTTCCGGGCTCCAGTATTGGTAACTTTGATCCGATTCAGGCGATCGATTTTCTCAAGGCGCTCACTCAACTGATTGGCCCAGAGAGTTATCTGCTGATCGGCATCGATCTTAAAAAAAACAGATCTGTTCTGGAAAGTGCTTATGACGACTCTGCCAAGGTAACCGCACAATTTAACCTGAACCTGCTGAGCCGGATAAACCACGAGTTTTCAGCCAATTTTAACCTGGATCTATGGCAACACAGAGCACTGTACAACGAAGAGCTGGGCAGAATTGAGATGCATCTGGTCAGTACTTGCGAGCAATCCATAACCCTGAACAACACCCTTTTTCATTTTAGCCGGGGAGAAACAATTCACACTGAAAACTCCTATAAATATACTGATGAGGAGTTTATACATTTAGCAAATGAAGCAGGCTTCCAGTCTGAAGCCATATGGAGCGATCCTGAAAAACTATTTAGCGTGCATCTTTTCCGTTCCTAGATTTTCCAAGTAAAGGTTTTCCGCGTACAGGTGTTCCGAGTTCAGGTATTCCGAGTTCAGGTTTCAGCGAACAGGCTATTCGTAAACGGTAAGCGACAAAACGAGTAATCTATAGCGGCAACTGGACGCTCTGGTTATTATGAAACCGATCATCAACGAATATCGAAATAGTGTGACCGACAGGCAACCATTATGAAACACAGTTCAATACCGGTAGTAAAAGAGTTGGTGCTCGTTGGTGGCGGCCATGCACATGTAACGGTTTTAAAACGCTTGGGCATGAAGCCCGTACCTGGCTTACGGGTTACCCTGATTACCCGGGATATCCATACGCCCTATTCCGGCATGCTGCCCGGCTATGTTGCGGGACTTTACGACTACGATGACTGTCACATCGACCTCGCGCCCCTTGCGCGATTTGCCAATGCACGCATCTATCATGCAGAAGTAGAACGCCTGGACTTGCAAAATAATCAAGTGATTGCCCGCAACAGGCCACCCATTAACTTCGACTTGCTGTCCATTAATACCGGCTCCCGGCCACAGAATATCAACGTGCCCGGCGTTGATCAATTCGCATTATCCGCAAAACCCATCGATATCTTTCTCACCAAATGGCAGCAACTTGTTGAGCGGATTCAATCCAGCCAGGGTGCTTTTCGTGTGGTGGTTGTCGGAGGCGGCGCGGGTGGCGTCGAACTCGCGCTCTCGACCCAATATCGATTACAACAGCTACTCGCTCAAGCCGGGGACAATCCCGAGCGCCTGCACTATGAACTGGTAACACACAGCGATGGCATTATGTTTATGCAC
>JAUXFT010000065.1 GCA_030622755.1 Aestuariirhabdus sp.
AAAAAATTGCGCCAATTCAAGAAAGGTGAGATGACTGTTGACGATGCCTCGATACTGACCACCACAGAAATACAGTGCCGTGTTACGGGTCAATGTTTACAGATGTTCGGTGGCTATGGTTACACCACCGAATGTCCTATATCCCGTTTTTACGTGGATGCGCGCATTCAAACCATTTACGCAGGCACTTCCGAAATCATGAAAGAAGTCATTTCCAGAGGTGTTCTTAGTCGATAAAGGTTATTAACGACCGCACTAACAGCATCGCTTCAGTGCCAGGAGCGGACGTTTAGTGATTAGGAAAAGTCTGATCTGACCCCACTTATTCTTTTAATCGGGCTTGCCTTACCGTGTCAGAGCCTGACTCTGCAGCTCTACGTGGTTGGCAAACCCCGCACCTGATTCTGTGTAGACATTGAAAACCGAATGCACGCCGGCCTGGATTAACTTCTGTTTATCATCTGGGTAGCGGGCAATGGCTGCAATCTCCCCGTCAAACCTGATGTTCTGTATTTGTTCTATAGCGTCCAGATTGGACTGCAGGTTTGGCAATGCCAGCATAATCAGCTTGATAGTATGATCCCTGTCTACCTGATCCCAGAAGTCCGCATCACTGGGGTCGCCCTGAAATACATTACGCCCTTGCTGCTGATGTTTTTCTACATGTTCACTGTTGAAGTCTACCCCGAGCAATGTGGTGCCACGGGTCTCACGCATTTTGTCGTAGGCCCCTGTTCCTATTCTGCCCATGCCGAAGATGGCTGTAGTGTAGCCTTTGGTGTTCACGGCTATATCGTCGGGCAGCCTTTGTTCGCCCTGAAATTTAAGCCAGAAATTTCGCAGGAGATTGTATATACGGTTGTCGTTTCTGTTGAGGGGTGCGGAGATAGTAAAGGAGGCTGAGACGGCTATTGCCATGACGATTAGCCAATCTCCACTAAGCCAGCCACTGGAGACGCCGATGGCCATGACTATTAAACCGAACTCGCTATAGTTACTCAGGTTGAGGCTGACCAGCAATGATGTGCGAGCCCTTAATTTGAGGCGCGTCATCAAGATAAAAAACAGGGAAGATTTTATAAACATAAAGGGCAGCAACAGCAGGCCAATGACCACAGCTTCAGCTGTCAGATGACCAGACATGCCAATGCTCAGGAAGAAACCAACCAGAAATAAATCTTTGAGATTGAGCAGCGCCTTGGCCATCTCCTTGGATTTTGGGTGTGTTGATATCAGCAGGCCAATAATCAGGGCGCCAAGATCATCCTTAACGCCAGCCAACTCAAACAGCTCGGCTCCGCCCAGCGCCAATACCAGACCGTAGAGAACCAACAATTCGCCATGTCCCGATTTTCTGAGCAGTAGCTGCAGTAGCGGTCGCGCGGGTATGAGCAGGAATAGAGCCAGCGCCCAGAGTGAAGGCAGCTTGCCGACGGAAACCGCGAGAAAAATAACGGCTGCTATGTCCTGCATGACCAGTATGCCAATGGCGATACTTCCGTGCAGCGATTTCATCTCACCTTTATCTTCGAGTGTTTTAACGACAAATACAGTACTGGAGAAACTAAGTGCAAAAGCAATGAGCAGTGAGAGCTTCAAGTCCAGCTCGGAAAACAGAGGAAGTCCGGTTTGAGCGAGTCCGAGAATGATCAGTCCGAAAATAAAGGTGATGAGTATTGAGTGTGTGACGGTGACGGCCCAAACCTGAGGCCTGGCCAGCGTTTTGATATTCAGCTTCAGGCCTACGGTAAAGAGCAGTAGGGTAATCCCCAGGTCTGCCAGTTTTTGAAGCGCTTCTCCTGCAGCGATATCGAAACCGCCTAGAATAAAGCCGGCCACCAGAAAGCCAACTAAAGGTGGCAGACTTATGGCTCTGGCAAGAAAGCCAAGACAGAAGGCCAGTGTGATCCAGACAACATCGCCCAGTGCAATGGCAACCCACTCAAAATCCATAGGGACAATACTCAGTGTTTTTGATGATTTATCCTTTGAATTTTACCATTATTTTAGTGCAGGTGAGCAGGCTGTCAGAAGGTAATTCGGTTATGTGTTCCTACATTCTGAGCGCGGCTGGGATTAATCCGATTGACTGCCTATTATGTGCCAATAGCCGTGATTAGCGCTGATGATCCTCACGGTGTTTTTCCGCCGTAAAATATTCCCTACCAAATTTCAGGCCTGTTAAATGCTTCTACGCAGTATGAATTACCTGTAATGGGCTCAATTTCATCGCTAACTAATGACTGAGCAAGCCACCCTTCAGGCTGCGATAATTTAAAGGGTGCTTTTACTGTTTTTTCGGTAATGGGGCTAAAGCCGACTTTTGAATAATAATCAGGATCACCGTAGGTGAAGATCAGGGTTACCCCATTTTCTTTTAAGTGACTTATACCAAAGTTAATTAAGTCCTGGCCAATGCCTTTACCCTGGTGTTGCGTGTGTATGGCTACTGGGGATAAAAGGAACGCATTCACTTCGTTTTCAAATTTTAACCGGCTAAAAAAGATGCTCCCTATAATTTTTTTATCATCAATAGTAATGAACCCATAAAGATCATTATCATCCGTCTCTGTCATTAAGTCGTACGCTAAATTTCCAATTAACAAGCCTTCTGAGTCACCTTCTGAATCTGAAAATACTCTGGTAAACAGGTGCTTAATTTCTTCTGCGTTAGTTGGTTTATATGATGAAAGTCTCATGCGTTTATCCATTTTAAGCGATTAACTATTGTCCGTTTTATTCATACTTTCCGAGCATAATGCAGCAAGCTCAGTACACGCAGTGTGTGACATGATTTACCTTGTGATGCATTTTAGTGCTCATGCTTTAACTGGCTGGTTTCAGCTGTAAACGCTGGGAACTTGTGTGTGGCAAATTGCCTGTGGCAATTAACACAGCTCTCTCCTAATTTTGAGAAATAGAAACCAACTAATTCTGCTTTTTTGTTTTTGGCGGCATGATTTAGCATGCCAGATAAATAATGAAAATACTGATCTTGCTTTATGAATGATTCAGGCAAAGAGTCATGCAGCTCTTTTACCTGCTCTTCGGTAAGATTTTTCTTCAAGATATAACTACGTTCCATTTTGTGAGCAATATGTTCGATCTCTCCCCAGTTTCCAGATATATACGCGGGTATGATAGACATCATCCCATGCTGCAATGCAGCCATTTCTTTTTGTAATAGATCACGTAATTCTGGTGAAAGAGATTCTATGCCAGAGTTAACCTTTTTTGTTTCATGGTTTTGACTATTTTCTCCATAACTCAATGAAGAAATCATAACTAAAGTAAAAAGGATAATGCTTGCTGATAGCTTCATAGGTCATCTCATTTCTTGTTGTATTTATAGTGCATGACAGCTTATTCAAAAATATAAGGCAATACATCACTTCGGCTGTTTTTTTTGCATAAGAAAGGTAGTTTGAACTAAATCAAACCACTCTTTTCTAATGCTTTATCTTGCCATTTATGATTTTTAGACTTACATTCACTTTAGAGGTAGGCGTCAATTACGCTCAAATCAGGACGCTAATACGGTTCCAATGACTCCAAGATACACTGCATTGATTATGGTTATCTTATTGGTCTGCCAGCAATTAGCGGCAGGCTCGATGGTCTTTGCCTCTGCATTACCATTCGATGGCTCGTCTGGTAATCAGTCAGAAATGTTATGCCATGAAGCTAATTCGAGCGGCCATTCAAATATGGAAATGGCTTCTGCATCCTCAAGCCATCAGATGACAATGGACATGTCTGGGCAGTCTTGCGCCGACATGGAATGCCAATGCTGTATTGGAAGTTGCTCAACTGCATTAATTAGCCAGTATGCTAAACACACTATTACCTCAAGTCGTTATATTAAATCTCATTACGACTTAAAAGCCCCCACCGCTCCCACCACAAGCCTGTTCCGCCCACCAATCTCTGCCTAACACAGGACTGGTACGTCTGCCATAAGTTCAAGATGGCTGATAACTCCAGAGATTGGGTCGCAACTTAATTACTATCGCTATCCTTTCGAACACCTCGTCGGGCTTTGCCCGTGGCTTATTAGTAATGAGTTTTATTGAATGATCAACGTACTTATATTTAATCCCTGCCAAGTATTTTTATTGAAGTCCGATGGCAGCACCAAAGTCTATGCACGAATTAATCCTCAGCAGGAGCAATAGCCGTGACTCTTTCCCTCCGTTCACGCGTTGAAATATTCAGACCTGGCCAAGCTGCAGCGGTGACCACCTTGCTACTCTGCGCGGTAATGTCATCAAGCTACGCCTCGGCAGAGTCCAGCGAGTATGCATCAAAAATACAGGCTACTAAAACCAAAGTGTTAACCCTAAACATGGTGACGCGAAGCGCTCAAGACAACGACCCGTGGCTGGTTGGCAATCGACACCAGCAGGATTCAATTGAATCTTTAAGTGTTGCTTCGGGCACTCTTCCAGACCCGAAGGTGTCAATCGGACTGGCGAATTTAGCCACTGACACAGCTGATTTTAACCAGGAGGGTATGACCCAATTTAAGGTCGGTATTATGCAGACGTTTCCCCGCGGAGACAGTCTTAGCATTAAGCGCAAAAACCTTGAGTTGATGAGTAGTCAGTACCCTTATCTTCGCCAGGATCGCCGAGCCAAAGTTATAGTCAATGTTGCTCATCAGTGGCTGGATGCATACAAGGCACAGGAAAGTATTGCGCTGATAGAGCGTGATCGCTCTCTTTTCGAGCAGCTGGCTGATGTTGCTGAGGCCAGCTACTCTGCTGCTTTTGGCAATACTCGTCAGCAAGATATTGTTCGTGCCCAGTTGGAGTTAACACGATTGGAAGACCGGTTGACGGTACTTAATCTGCAGCGCGATGTTGCTCTGCAGCGGCTATCCGAATGGCTCAGTACTGATTTTGTTCCTCAGCAAGCCGGGGTTATCCGTGAGGGGGGTTATGTTATGGGAGGCTTATTATCACTGGATAAGAATTTACCCGATATCAAGTTGATTAAACCTAATCTTTATCGCAGTGAAGTACCCATTCAGTCGCAGCTTTTATACCCGTACTTTGAGGCTCATGCCTCGGTTCGAGGGTTGGAACAGAAGATTGAGGCAAGCGCCACTGGCATCGAATTAGCGAGACAAAAATACAAGCCTGAGTGGAGCGTCAACGCTAGTTATGGTTACCGGGATGAAGATTTGATGGGTAATGAACGGGCTGATCTTTTCTCCGTTGGTGTGAGTTTTGATTTGCCCATTTTTACCGCCAACAAGCAGGACAAAGAAGTGCAGTCAGCTCTGTCTTCAACTGAGGCGTTACGTGCGGAGAAGTGGTTGATGTTACGTAAGATGATGGCTTCTTTTGAGACGTCTAAAGCACAGTTGCTGCGTCTGGATCAGCGCAGCACATTGTACAAAGACAAGCTTTTACCACAAATGCACGATCAGGCTGAAGCCTCGTTAACATCTTATACCAACGACGATGGAGATTTTTCTGAGGTGGTGCGCGCCCGTATAGCCGAGCTCAACGCCAATATTGATGCATTGGGCATTGACGTCGACAGGCAGAAGTCCCGAGTGCAATTGAATTACTTTTTAATGACCGACCCTAATCAAATTATTGCCAGCCGCACTAATACCAGCGGCACTAATAAAAGTGCAGGTAATCAGGAGCAGCACCATGAGTAGTCAAGTAAACACTAAATTAATCCTGATGGTCGGCATCATTCTGGGGGTGCTGATAACGGCGGGAGCTTATAGGTTATTGGGCTTTCACGGTGGAGCAGCGATGAATAATTCGGAGGCAGTTGATGAGCCTATCTACTGGGTTGCACCCATGGACGTCAATTATCGGCGAGACAAGCCTGGAAAATCGCCAATGGGGATGGATTTAGTCCCAGTCTACGAGGATGAATCCAATGGCTTGGAGGCTGGGCCTGGAACCGTCCGAATATCACCCGATGTGGTTAATAACCTGGGGGTCCGCACCTCTCAGGCAGAGTACCGAACCTTATATTCTGAAATAAAAACGGTTGGGTACGTGAAGTACGATGAAGGTCAATTGATACATATTCACCCTCGTGTTGAGGGCTGGATTGATAAGCTCTATATAACGGCTGCTGGCGACCCTGTAACCAAAGGGCAGCCCCTCTATGAAATATATTCACCAGCGCTGGTGAATGCTCAGGAAGAATTAGTGCTGGCCTTGGGGCGTAACAATAAGCGCCTGATTCGTGCATCGGTAGATCGTTTAACGGCACTGCAACTACCGGATCGCGTGATAAATGAAATCAAGAAAACCCGCACGGTTAAACAAAATGTCACATTCTACTCACCTCAAACTGGCGTACTTAATACTTTGAATATCCGCCAGGGATTCTACGTTAAGCCAGGTACTACCTTGATGTCGATTGGATCACTGGATCAGGTATGGGTGGAAGCTGAAGTTTTTGAAAGCCAGGCCGCATCCGTTACTAAGGGTTTGTTGGTCACTATGACGCTCGACTTTTTACCTGGAAGAATTTGGCAGGGACGCGTTGATTACGTTTACCCCTCGCTGGATGTGAAAACTCGTACCGTTAAAGTCCGGTTGCGATTTGATAATGATGGCCGAGAATTGAAGCCCAACATGTTTACCCAGGTAACCATTCATACACAGGGCGATAAAGCTCTGCTGGTCCCCAAAGCCGCTGTAGTGCGTACTGGCTCCATGGATCGTGTGGTAATGGCGCTGGGTGAGGGTCGCTATAAATCCGTCGAGATTGGTTTAGGCCGAACCAGTGGAGACTTTGCTGAAATTTTATTCGGCCTGGAAAAAGGTGATCTGGTGGTCACTTCAGCACAGTTTTTACTCGACTCCGAGTCAAATAAAACATCCGATTTTAAGCGTTTAAATCACGACGCCGATGCGGCCGTTAATACAGAAAAATTGGTCTGGGTCGAGGCTGAAATCAATAGTGTGACACCGCAACACCGCATGGTTAATGTTCGGCACAATGCTATTCCCTTGTGGGATTGGCCCCCAATGACCATGGATTTTGTCGTGGCTCCAGAAGTGGATATTAATTCGCTGAAGGTAGGAGCCAGACTGCGAATAGAAGTGAATAAAACTACTGGCGGTAATTATGAGATCACCGCCATTGATGATGGCGACCACGCCGTACCTGATAGCGCCACCGTTGAGGGTGTTATTAACAGCCTTATGGTGGCGCAGCGGATGGTCAATATTAGTCGTGATGCCATAGAGAAATGGGGGAGTCCAGCGGCTACCGTCAATTTTGTTGTAGATCCATCGGTGGAGATGTCCGAACTAAGCAAGGGCATGAGGGTTCAATTTACTTTCAGCCTGAAAAACGGGGAGTTTCTAATTAGTGCTATTCAGGGTATAGCTCAAAAGGAGCCTAACCCATGATTGAATCTATCATTCGCTGGTCGGTCAGAAATCGTCTCTTCGTGTTACTGGCGATGGTTATGATCGTGGGGCTAGGCCTCTTCTCTGTAAAAAATACACCTGTAGATGCTCTGCCCGATTTGTCCGATGTACAGGTCATCATCAAGACGAGCTACGCTGGCCAAGCTCCGCAGGTGGTTGAAGACCAAATAACCTATCCACTGACCACCGCCATGTTGTCTGTACCTGGGGCTGTCACTGTTCGTGGTTATTCCTTCTTTGGCGATTCCTATGTATACGTTATTTTCGATGATGACACAGACCTCTACTGGGCCCGCTCGCGTGTATTGGAATATCTGAGTCAGGTAGCGGCCGACTTGCCGGCGGGGGTAAAACCACAGCTTGGTCCTGATGCTACTGGCGTTGGCTGGGTATACCTCTACGCATTGACAGATAAAACCGGACAGCATGACATTAGTCAGCTTCGTAGTCTGCAGGACTGGTTTCTCAAATACGAGCTGCAAACCGTTCCTGGTGTTGCTGAAGTTTCGTCCATTGGCGGCATGATCAAACAGTATCAGGTCAGCGTCGACCCAGACAAACTGCGTGCATTCGGTATACCTCTTGCGATGATTCAGACGGCAATCAAGCGCGGCAATCAGGAAATAGGTGCGTCGGTGGTTGAGATGGCTGAAGCTGAATACATGGTTCGCGTCAGCGGCTACATCAAGAACGTTACAGACCTGGGTAATATTCCCTTGGGCGTTAATCAAAATGGGACACCTTTACTGCTAAAAGACGTGGCTGACATTGGTATTGGTCCACAGATGCGTCGAGGTATTGCCGAACTTAACGGTGAGGGTGAAGTAGTCGGTGGCATTATTGTTATGCGCTTCGGCGAGAATGCCCAGCAGACGATTAATGGGGTTAAAGAGAAACTTGAGCAGCTGAAGAAAGGGCTGCCGGAAGGTGTAGAAGTAGTCACCGTCTATGATCGCAGCGGCCTGATCGGACGAGCCGTGGATAATCTCGCCTTTAAACTAGTAGAAGAGTTTATCGTCGTAGCCTTGGTGTGCATGATATTTCTGTTCCATGTGCGCTCTTCCTTAGTCGTCATCATCAGTTTGCCTGTCGGTATCCTGGCAGCTTTTATTGTCATGCAGCTTCAGGGATTGAACGCCAATATTATGTCTCTCGGCGGTATCGCCATTGCCATTGGAGCCATGATTGATGGGGCCATTGTGATGATAGAAAATATGCACAAGCATATGGAAAGAACGCCACTGACTAAGGAGAATCGCTGGGAAATTGTTACTAATTCTGCAGTAGAAGTAGGCCCCGCATTATTTTTCAGCCTGTTGATAATAACGGTTAGCTTCATGCCGGTATTTACTTTGGAGGCACAGGAGGGGCGTATGTTTTCGCCACTGGCCTTCACCAAAACTTATTCCATGGCAGCCTCCGCTGCTCTGGCAATCACTCTCGTGCCAGTATTGATGGGCTATTTTATTCGAGGCAAAGTGTTAGCCGAGCATAAGAATCCAGTCAATCGTCTGCTTACCAAAGCTTACTTACCTGTTTTGAAACGAGTTTTGCTGCGCCCCAAAACCACTCTGGCACTGGCGCTTATCGTCTTAATGATAGGCCTGTGGCCGCTCAATAAAATCGGCAGCGAATTTATCCCTCCGCTCGACGAGGGCGATCTGATGTATATGCCCACTACCTATCCAGGTATTTCTATCGGCAAGGCTCGCGAGCTACTTCAACAGACCGACAAACTGATTTATACCTTACCTGAAGTGGAAAGAGTGTTTGGTAAAGTGGGTCGTGCCGACACAGCTACAGACCCGGCACCGCTCACCATGATCGAGACATTCATTCAGTTGAAGCCACGCAATCAATGGCGTGAGGGACTCACAACGGAAGGCTTAATCAAAGAGCTGGATGCGCTGGTGAAGCTTCCAGGCGTTACTAATGCCTGGGTGATGCCTATTAAGACACGTATAGACATGCTGGCCACGGGAATTAAGACCCCGGTGGGCATCAAAATTGCCGGGCCTGAATTGCAGCAAATTCAGGCCATAGGCAAGCAGCTGGAAGTCATTCTTAAAGACGTTGAGGGAACCGCATCTGTGTACTCTGAACGGGTGGCCGGTGGTCGTTACATCAAGGTAGAAATTCAACGTGAAAAAGCCGCACGTTACGGTCTTAATATTGCCGATATACAGCAGGTGGTTGCTTCCGCTATTGGCGGTATGAATGTCTCACAATCCGTGGAGGGTCAGGAGCGCTACCCCATTAATATTCGCTACCCTCAGGACTACCGCAATTCACCCGAACAGATGTTGCTCTTGCCGATAGTGACACCTTCCGGCCAGCGTATTTCATTGCGCGCAGTAGCCGATATTTTTATCGAAGATGGTCCGCCGGGTATAAAAAGTGAAAATGCGCGCCTCAACGGCTGGTCTTTTATTGACATAGAAGGTGTCGATGTAGGGAGCTATGTCGAGCGTGCCCAACAGGTCGTCTCCGAACGCTTGAAATTACCGGCTGGCTATTCTATCGCCTGGTCCGGACAGTATGAATACATGCAGCGGGCCAAGGAAAAGCTCACTTATGTTGTGCCGTTCACGTTGGCGATTATCGTTATCCTACTGTTTATAAATTTTCGGAATTTTGTTGAAGTCTGTATCATCATGGGCACTTTACCGCTGGCCCTGATTGGCAGTATTTGGCTCATGTACATACAAGGTTTTAACTTTTCCGTCGCTGTCGGTGTTGGCTTTATCGCCTTGGCGGGCGTGGCTGTTGAAATTGGCGTAATTATGCTGGTCTACCTTAATCAGGCTTACCAGGAAATGCTGAGGGACTGTAAAGAACAGAGTGTAACGCCCACCCGAGAAAAGCTGGCTACTGCAGTGCTGAATGGTGCTGGAATGAGGGTGCGGCCGGTAATGATGACCGCTGCCGCCATTATCGCGGGCCTGTTGCCAATTTTATACGGTACAGGTGCTGGCTCGGAAGTAATGAGCCGTATTGCTGCCCCTATGGTTGGCGGCATGGTTAGCGCCGTCTTATTAACCTTACTGGTGGTGCCGGCAATTTATTATCTGTGGCGTAAGAAAACGCTCTTAGACGCCACTCTATAATTTTTCCGGGCTGTATTTCTTTATCGGGCATACAGCGGGGAGTCTTGATGTGGCGGTGTTGGGAAACGAGATGTAGTGGTTTTTGATTAGTCCTTGTAGTGGCACAGTCAATTGGCCACTACAAAGCCTAATCAAAAAAGGACAGGTCGGGTTCAGTTTATAAGTGGGCAAGATACCATCGAATAACGGCTATTCCATATCGAATAACACGCCAGCGCCTTGCCCTCCATCGACAGGATACTCACCGCCGGTGCAAAAGCTGCTGGCATCTGAAGCTAGAAAGGATGCCATGTAGGCTATTTCATCAGCGCTGCCCATACGTCCCATCGGATTGGATTTGGCAAACAGAGGGCGTAGATCAAAGCCCCATGCTCCCGTTTCACGATTCATTTCGGTATCAATGGGCCCCGGTATGATGGTGTTGACTCGAACACCTTCACGGGCCAACTCCAGGGCGGCCACTTTGGTTAGCGACCTTACCGCGAATTTACTTGATGAGTAGGGCGACAAACCGGACACGCCATCTATCGCAGCGGTGGAAGCCAAGGTAATAATAGAGCCGCCACCGGCAGTCTTCATCGGTTCGATAAGCGATTTGATCGCCAAAAACGTACCCAGCTGGTTGATACGGATTACCCGTTCATATTCAGCTACCGTCAGTTGTTCAATATTTTTTGGCTTCGGGGAAATACCCGCATTATGGACCAGCACATTCACTCGTCCAAATCGCTGTTGAACGGCGTCGACTGCCTCTAGCCAATCCGATTCTTCACTTACATCCAAGTGTAGATAAAGCGCTTTATCACCTAGCTGTTGAGCCAGTTCCTTCCCTCTCTCGTCGTTAATATCCGCAATAGCAACTTCGGCGCCATGGGCAATGAATAAAGCAGCCTGTGCGGCTCCCATACCACCAGCACCGCCAGTAATTAAGGCGACTTTTCCCGCCAGTGGTTTTGAGTTGTCGTATTGAATGCTGTCTTCCATTGCTTGCTTTCCTTAATGAATTTTATTGTCAATTGCTGTCTGTCTGGGCGAACGCAGTGCTGAATGGTGGTGCCGGCAATTTATTATCTATGGTGTAAGAAAACGCTCTTAGACGCCAATCTATAATTTTTCTGGGCTGTATTTCTTTATCGGGCATACAGCGGGGAGTCTTGATGTGGAAGTGTTCGGGAAGCGAGATGCAGTGGCTTTTGATTAGGTATTTGATTAGGCATTGCAGTAGCTTTTGATTGGACCTTGTAGTGGCGCAGTCAATTGGCCACTACAATGACTAATCAAAAAAAGGGTAGGTCACGTTTAACTTATAAGTGGGCAGGGTGCCATCCATAGCCTCCATTCTCACCGGTAAAAAGGGCTTTGCCCCCTTAAATTAATCATCTTCCTTTACTTCATCTTTTGGGTCGGAGTGCGCCAGGCCTTGATGACAATCAATGCAAGTTTTACCCCTCTGCTCCATCCCCCGGTGGTAACGCCTTACAGACCTATCCTGATGTTCGAAATCCATTTGCTCGACAATGTGGCAGTTCCGGCACTCTTGGGAATCATTGTTGCGCATACGCTTAATTTCCCGCTCACGCATAAAATCGCGATGCGCTGCGTACTTTTCCGGGGTGTCGATAATCCCGGTAATAGTTCCCCAGACCTCACGAGCTGCTTCCACCTTACGCACCATTTTTGGAATAAATTCCTTCGGCACATGACAGTCAGAGCAGTGCGCAACCATACCGAATTCATTTTTATAGTGAGCCGTGTATTGCAGGTTTTGATAAGGTTTGTCCATTTCGTGACAGGACGTACAGAACTCATCGGTACTGGTGGCGTGTATGACGCCATCAAAGGTGATGAGGCCAACTACACCCAGAAGGGCACCACATAAAACAAGCCAAATAACTTTTTTCATTATTCAGCTTCCTCTTCACTAGGTGATGGTAAGGGGTAAGGGTCTTTTTCATAACCCAGTTCCTGCCAATTCATCCGGCCGCCAGCGCTGTGACAATCATCGCATTGCAGAGCGTCATCAGCAGGCGGTACGGAGTGGTTAATGCCCATATAACGAATAGTCGGCATCCAGGTGAAATCTGTATTTTCAATGCCGTACAAATCACTGGCTCCTTTTCGTACAGAGGCCTCTGGATCACCTTCAATAAAGATTTTCTCTGTTAATACGGGCGCCAGCCACTTGGTTTCATCAAGGACTGGCAGGTTGCCCCGGTGAAGCTTGAATGGGTATATTTTGGCTTCAGCGTCATTGCGGTCACCCTGCGGCAGGGCCATAGGCACCTCACCCTTATCATTCAGCGTGACAGGCCTGCCGGGTATCTGCACAAAACTTTTACCATTAAACCAGTCGTACACAGGTTCAACGTCCATCTCGAATCTGACGTCGTACTTGTACATTTTCTTTTCTTCATTCCATTTCACCTGCGACCAATCACGGAACATGTCAGTCTCCTGGTCTCTGGCGAACTCTGGAATATGGCAGGTAGTACAAGCCACCTTTTCCATATGAAGATCGAGGTCGTTTACTTGGTGCTTATGATCCTGATGGCAACCGGAGGTACAGGTCAGACGCTTCTCTGGTCTGTCAGTCGCCGCCATATCGACACCTCGTCCGATAACCCGGTGAGTGTGCGTATCGTCTATGTGGCAATCAATGCACCACATATCAGGGCCGTCGCTGTCCATATGCACATCGTGATCGCGATCTGGATCTTTGAGGATAGGCTCGATATCACCACGCTTGAAGTTAGGTCCACCGCCGGAGGAAGAGTGGCAGCGCAAACACATACTGCGATCAGGCAGGGAAACACGCTTGGAGACAATGTCCATACCTTCCTGGTTCTGCCAAAGAATAGGCTTCCACACCCACTCGTCCTGCTCATCTTTATAGAGATCGCGACGGTAGCCCGACACATGACACATCAGGCAGTCTATGTTTTCCAGTTGATCGCGGGTGGCTTCATCACCGGGCAATTTTCCAAGACCCGCGTGACAACTTGAGCATCCGCGACCCAAAACTTTCCCGTCTTCATTTTTGACTTTTCCAATCCACTGATGGCCCTGCGGATTGGTACAGAAATCGTTGATCATGGTGAGCTTGCCGAGCTTTTGCTCTTCTTCCGTGTTCACCACGTCAGGTGTGCGGCCCCGCCACTGATAATGCTGACTTTCAAAGAAAGTTTTCGCTTCTTCTTCATGGCACTCAAGGCACGTTTTGGTGCCCTCGTAGTGCTCGAAGCGATCTTCATGACGGTTCGGCTTATCATCATCATGGGCATGAGAAACGACAACTGGCAGCAGAGCTGCCAGTGTCAAAACGCCAAGTGTCTTCGTGAGGGTTCTTAGAAGCCTGCGGTTAGACTGAGGTTCCATACCTTCGCTCCGTCATAGGTTGGGAAGCCCAGCATGGGCATAGAACTTAGATCTTGTGGTGCACCCAGCAACCAGCCAGAACCGGAATAGTCATAGGTGTAATCCATGTAAGATAACTTAAACAGGAAGCGGTTACGGATGCGGTGGGTTAAGTATGCTTCCCATACATCACCTCGAGTACTGGTTTTTGGCGATAGGTAATCATCCTCCGACTGGGCAAAGTTAAACCAGTATTCAGAGCCTTTGTTGTATTCCAGGCCAATCTTGGTTTTTGCGTTATCGAAGCTGTAGCGCACACCGGCGTAGTACATGTCACCGCTTTGCGACTCAGTCACCCCGAACGGGTCGGTAAACATGCCGCCGAATGGTCCGGTGTAATCAGTCGGATCACTCTTCATGTAGCCGTAACTAAGGAAGTAATCAAACGGGCCGTCATTGCGGGCAACCACAAAACCAAACAGGTCTATATTGCCGACGGTTCCGTTTGGCTCATAGCGGATAGGCACCGGTCCGGGGGATGGCTCTCCGGTCACCGGGTTAACCGGCATTACTGTCATGCCAGGGAAGCCATCGCTAATATCTTCAGCTCGGGCGGCAATCAAGTGTACATACATGCTCGGGGTATCAATGGCATCCCATACCAGGCCATAAAAGATAGTGTCATCCAGACCGCCTTCAGGTTTTAGCTGAGTGCCGTTACCCCAGGCTGACTCGTAACCGACGCCGTAGCAGAGTCGTAGCGTAGACTCGTCAGACAGGTTGTAACCCACGGTAATACCATCAAATTGGTAGTTAAATACTGAACCCATGGGCGTACCGCCGCGTGCTTCGTCGTTGCGGAAATTTAGAGGTACGCCATTGGTGGAAGGACGTCGCCCAACCGACAGGAAGGCATCGCTATCGGCAATATTACTCCAGGTAAAGTAGCCGCGATCTAAATGAAGCGAGTCATCGGAGTTGGGATAGGTCGATTGGGTGCCATCCCAGTTAATAGATGTGGGCTGGCCGTTAAAAACTTGAGTGCCGGTGGAGTCCCCCCAGACTTTATACATGGCCAAGCGACCATAAAAGCTGACGTCTTCAGCAACTTTAGCGTTCATCTCCAGGCGCAGGCGTGTGGTGCGTAGAATATCATCGTCATATGAGTAGCTAGGCACCACGGCATTGGGTGCCAGACTGCCCAGCAATCCCTCTATTTGCTGTGGTGAAAAGCCTTGGACAACCTGCTTGAGGTCGGCAAAACCCCAGCCCGGCTTCAGAAGAGGAGGCCCCTGACTGTCATCTTCTAGCATTGCAATCATTTGTGGCTGAATACCATTTTCCCAGTTAACCAGACCAACCCCTAAACCACTAATATGCGAGGGAACCTGCGCGTTGACAGAGTGAACTTGAAAGCGGAAGTCTCCACCCCATTCAATACCATCAACCACGGCGTGCTTTTCCGGCGCCATCACTCGATCATCCAGATCATCGATGTCTTCACGCAGGGTCAGTACTTCTTCTTTCAACTCTCCGTAATC
>JAUXFT010000036.1 GCA_030622755.1 Aestuariirhabdus sp.
GAAAACTAATATCTTCAACAATAAATGCCTGAATAGCACTGCGCCATACTAGCGTTTTACCGTTCGGCCTAACGATACCCAGCATTAAGGTACCTTTTTCTAGAACCTCATTTGAGTCACTTAGTTCAGGGTATAAATTGGAATATCGAATTAAGAATTCGCCCGCCTCAGAATCACCTAAAATTGCAGCTGCAACGATTTCATAATCCCTTCATCTTGGTTAGGGGTAAATCAGATGACGCGACAACTATGCTGACATAAAGGGGTAGTCGTAATAGAAGATTGTTAGGGCACTCAGAATATCTATTTTTGTCTCTAATTCTGATCTGCGGACGGCAAACCTGACAAAATCACTAGGATTTCTGGACAATCAAAAAATCTTTTCTATTCTTTAGTTCTATATGTAGGAAATTTGAATTGGAAAGAAGCCCCACAAACGCTCCAGCTAAACTCTCAGAGAGATCCATTATGAAGACTCAAAAAGTTTACAAATTGCTTCCCCTCGCAGGAGCTATAGTTCTTGCTCTCACGGGTTGTGCTAGCAGCACGGATACAAGCGGTACTGACAGTAGCCGTCTATCCCAATTAGAAGCAGAAAACGAATCATTAAAACAACAGCTAGGAAACAAAACTAGTCTTAATGCCAGTAGGGAGGACAACATAAACGCTGCATCCTCTAGTGGAGAGCTACTGCCCCCTGGCGCAGAGGCTGGTGAGTGTTATGCACGGATATGGGTGCCAACCACTTACCGCGATGTTGAGAGAGAAGTTTTAGTGAAAGAAGCTGATGAGCGTGTTGAGATTATTCCAGCCGTTGAGGAGTGTGGGACCGAAGAAGTAGTAGTGAAAGAAGCTTCAACACGTATTGAGACTGTTCCAGCTGTTTATGGAACTGAAACAGAGACAGTAATGGTCAAGGAAGCCGAAAGAGTATGGCTGACTGATCGACCCAAAGATTCACCTCCAGCCAGCCCTGAGCTGCTAAATACTGCTAATATCCACGGCATAAGTCTTGACGCAGCCACACCCGGAATGTGCTTCCATGAGCACTATCGTCCCGCAAAATACACAACTGAAGACCAAAAAGTTCTGGTCAGCGAGGCCGACTCTGCATTGGCAGTGAGCTCTGCTGAATATCGTTGGACTGATAACAGAGTACTCGTAAAAGAAGCTTCCTATCGGATGGAAGAAGTACCTGCAGTTTACGATTGGGAAGAAGAAAAAATTGTAGATACACCCGCTCATACTATTTGGAAACAAGGTACGGGCCCTATTCAGAAAATAGACGAGGCTACAGGCGAAATTATGTGTCTGGTTGAGATTCCAGCCACCTACAAAACAATTCGCAAACGTGTAATAAAGTCGCCTGCTACAACTAAGCGCATAGAAATACCTGCAGAGTATGAGACTATCAGGGTCAAGGAATTGGTCACTGATGCAAGTTCCAGTAGTGATGAAATACCTGCTGAATATAAAACCGTTGCTGTTACCAAACTGGTTTCAGGGCCAGAGTTTGTCTGGCATGAAATTCATAATCTGGAGGAACCATCCACCACAAGAACAGGCAACAAAATTTGTCTTGTGGAAAATCCAGCAAAGTATGAAACTGTGACCCGCAAGGTAGTAAAAACAGCGGCCACAACTCGTAATATAGAAATTCCTCAAGAGTCAAAAACAGTTGAAGTCTGCAAGGTTGCCTCCCCAGCCAAGGAGAATCGGATTGCTATTCCAGCCGAATATGAAACTGTTACCGAAAAGCATCTTGATAAGGAAGGCTTTATGGATTGGCGCTCCATACTCTGTCAGACCAACATGACCAATACACGAATTTCAGAGATCCAGACTGCTCTCAAAAATGCCGGTTATGATCCAGGCCCAATGGATGGTGATATCGGCCAAGAGACAATGAATGCAGTGAATGCCTTCCAAAGAGATAACGGACTGCCTGTTGATCGTTACTTAAACGTTCAGACCGTAGAAGCTTTGGGTGTATCCACACGGTAATCATACAGATATCATTCAACGCTAGTAAAAAGCCAGCCCTCCACTCGGGCTGGCTTTTTTGTTCCTATTTTCTATGTATGAAGTAGTTAGCTCACGTCAAAAGAATGGCGAGTACGCTCATTGCGTAACATTCTTTCTTAGTGCAAAGCAGGCATTCAGAGACACACCTTCCAACACAAGTTCGGCCATGGCTCGGCGTCACGGGAAAGGTATAGAACGGACCGAGAAAGCCCTTACGAACCTTAGACTTAGAGCAAGCCACAGCGGGCATTTAGCAGAATAGATAAATCGATAGGTATTACACCTCACAGTATGGTTTGTGCATGTCTTGATCGGTGTAAATCCTTCAAAAAGAAACCTTACCTTATTGGAGGAGCGGAAGAAGAGTTAACATGTTAGCGACTTCATGGCTCTCAAAAGTAGTTGCTATAAGCGAGGCTAAAATTAAAGAGCTGCGTTCTAGCTGTTTGATGCCACGGCAAACACCGCCGCAATCATGGCGAAAATTGCAACTTCGAACATCGGTGCCTTTCCCAGTTTTTCCAGCACCTGCGGATGTCGGCTCAGAGGGATACGCCACACGCTCATAAGACCGAAGCCTACTGCACAAGGCAATGCAATTTTTTCGGCCAACAGAGGCTCGTCCGCTGCAGCAAGCAAAATCAGGCCCCAGACAATATTCAAGCTGGCGCAGAAGGCCAAAAAATAATGCAGTACACCATCATCACCAAGCGACGACTGCCTCTTAGTAATAAATTGCAGTGGTGGCAGTGATATCAAGACACCACCAGCTAACAGAAGCCAGCCAATAATGCCGACAAATTGAGAGTAGTACTGCATCATATTATTACTCCATTGCTTTATATTGTGCTGCTACCCTAGTCCCATAACGTACATCCCGGGTTGGCCCGACACCACCTTTGGGGGTTAGCAGATGAAAATATTGTAGAGACAGAAGTGGATTGGCCAGCGGTGAAAACAGCACTGACATACGTTCTACTCTGCTATTAAGTAATCCTCGGCCAAGAAAGTCGCCTTTCCCCACAGCTTGTTGGCAAGCGCCATATCAGCTGCATGTCCAGTCGCAGCCCTTAGGTCACAATCGGCAAAGTGTTCACCGCTCATAGCCCCAAGTGACGGGTGAGCTGCAACCAGACACTGCGTTGCTGCGCCCTGAGGTATCGAGCGCATCCATGGCCCTCCGTACTTTGATATAAGCTTGACTAGGAAGGTTTCCGTATCATGCGCCAGATTGGTTCTGATCAGGCCGGGGTGAATGGCATTGGATGTGACATTGGTACCCTTCAAGCGATCTGCCAGCATAATGTTCATCAGCATTATCCCAAGCTTTGAGTGACCATAGGCGGCTAGCCCGTCATAATTCCTGCTGTAGTCTAGATTATCAAAAGCAATGCCCTCTTCTTTTGGGGCCATTACATAAGACTCACTTGCGACTAGAGCTATGCGTGCGGTGGGGGCTGCCTTCAAAAGTGGCATCAAGTGATTTATCAGCACAAAATTAGCCAGAAAATTTACCGCAAACTGTATTTCGAGTGGCTCTTTGTATTTGTGAACCACGGTCAGGGGTGGCGCCATAATCCCTGCACAGGTGAGGACAACATCAAGTGAGGAAAACTGCTCTCTGATTGCTTCAGCGCAGACAACAATTGAGTCAGGGTCTGAAAGATCACAGGCAAATGGAGAGGTAACACCCTGTACTTCATCACACGCCGTTTTAACGAGATCCATTGTTCGATCAATGCCAACAACATGAGCCCCACGCATAGCCAAAACACGCATTGACTCGCGACCCAAGCCTGACCCGACACCGGTTACGAGAATTGTCTGACCGGATAAATCAATCCCTTCAGTAACTTGTTCAGCGGTAGATTTTTTATTGAAGCCTAGCTCTATACATCTTCGCTTGGAGCCGAATTTAAAAGCCGGAGGGAGTGCCATATCTATAAACCCTTAGATAGATAGTAATAATGATTGTTGAAATCAGTAGTATTAATTTTTCCGGGCAAGATGAATGGCCAGTTTTTTCAACGCCTTTCGAGCTTGCCACTTAAATATGCTCATCAACACGGGCGTAAAAAGTGCTGTCAATCCGCTTGCCTGAGTACGAACAGTCAACTTTAGCTCGCTACAACCTCCTGGCTGCTCTATCACTTCGTACCGCTCTGCATGGGCGTTGAAAATGGCAACCGTTCCACGCTCTAACCTAAACGCAAAAGATCGACCTTCTTCCCATTCAAAAAACTGTTCGAGCACTTCGGTATCTTTGACCCCGATTGTTCGCGTTGTTTTGGCTCCAAATGGCTGATGCCATTCAGCTCTTTCTATCGGCAACATAGCCAACCAGGATTCAGGTGCCTTTAGCGCTTCAAACAAAGTCGCGGCATCAACGGGCATTTTTTCTCGCAGCACGATACATTTTACCGGGTCACTCAAGAACTCCGCGCCTATTTTTTTATACTCTGTTATCTTTGCCATAGTTAATCTCTATAAACACGCAATAAGAAAAGCCATTATTTAGAGAGGGGAAGGAAATAGCAAATGGGACAAACATGGGCACTATCAGACATTGGTGATTTATCGGGCAAGACCGCCATTATCACCGGAGGCAATACCGGACTGGGTTTAAAAACTGCACTTGAATTGGCACGCCGTGGCGTGGAGGTTGTCATCGGCTCCCGCTCTCCCAATAATGGCGAAGTCGCTGTTGCCTCTATCAAATCAGAAGTCCCCGACGCCAAGGCCAGCTATGGCCAATTAGATTTAACGGATCATGCATCGATTGATGCGTTTGCGACCGCTTTCCTGGAGACCCATGACCGTCTTGATATTTTGCTCCACAACTCTGGGCTCGTTATGCACCCGGTCTATGATCTTGCCCCCACGGGCCGAGAATTACAGATGCAAGTCAATCACCTTGGTCACTTTTTATTAACCTGTAAACTGATGCCACTCATCATAAAAACACCGGGCGCCCGAATCGTTCAATCAACAACGGTACCCTATGAAAAAGGCAATATTGATCTGGATGACTTTGATTGGACTGTGCGTAAATACAACCAAACACAGGCTTATTGTGACAGCCGTCTGGCACAACTTCTATTTGCTTACAAATTAAACGAAGAATTTAAACGGGGCGGAATTAACGCACAGGCGATATCCATGCAACCTGGTCTGGTTAAGACGGAAGGCCTGAAAAATACTGAACTTAGCGGTGCGTGGATAATGAAAATTCTGGCACAATCACTTGAGAAGGGGTGCCTCACGCATTTACGAGCATGTACTGATCCTACAATTGACCCGAATTATTTCCTGGAGCCAAAACTTAAAATCTTTGGCGACCCAACGCCCAAAATATTCAAAGACGTTGCGCGCGATAGTGAAATGGCCAGCCGCGTAGTTGCTCTATCTGAAGAGTTAACCGGCGCTAAGCTAAAAATAGTGTAGTCCCCGGCTATCGGAAAACCCAGAGTTCAGCTCGCTCAATCACCCTTTAAAGGTAGAAGTTTCGCGAATCCATCTTCATGAGGGTCAAGATACAAGCGGATAAATAATCACTAAAATAAACCAGTTGATTTTGATTAGCATGCGCCCTGCACCAAAAGAAAAATATGAAGAATGAGGCAAGTCCCCAGTTCAAGCCTGAACAGTTAACTTGCTTGAAAAATCCACTAATCTGACTGTTCATCTGATGAAAAGAAACTTTCTAACACAGGGGGGGACTGTAGTAGTTCATTACATTAATACTCTATTTGCTTCTTTTTTTGCTCTTAGACCGTGTGGTTGATTTTTCCCTGAGTACCGATTTCGGTTTCGCTTTAACCTTGTCTTTAGTCTTGAATGCTGGCAACCCGGCCACCTCTTCCAGCTCCACCAGGGCTTGCTCCATATAATCAACCAAGCGATGAGCCTGTGGCATTGAGCGGCGACAGGCGATAATGCCAAAATCAACGCTCTTGTCATAAGTCACCAGTGTGATATTTAACGCAACACCTTCCATGAGGACTGATACGGGGTAACAAGCTTCCAGGCGCGCACCGTTCCAATACATTGGCTGACGGATACCGGGTATATTGGAAATAACCGTATTAAAGGCTGGCAATCGACTGGCCAGTCCCAACTGCCCCAGAAATACACCCGGCATCATTAATACAGCGCTGAACACTTGTGCCTCTGTCGGTGACATATCCATATAAAATTCTTTCCCGGCACGGATCGATGCCTGGATTACAGCCATGCGTCTGGCCGGATCTTTAATGTTGGTAGCCAGATCAGCCCTGATCGTAGCTACCTTATTGGAAGAGTCAATATCGCCTTCGCTGCGCAGTGAAACCGGTACCAGCACCTTGAGAGACTTTTCCGGTAACTCCGCATGGTTCTGCAAATAGGTGCGCAGCGCGCCGGCACACATAGCCAGTACGGCATCATTAAAAGTACCGCCGAAGGCCTTGCCAATCGCACGAATACGAGCGAAGGGCCAGGATTGGCCAACAAAATACCGAGCACCACCCACAGGAGTATTGATTGAAGTACGAGGCACGCCCTTGAAGGGCAGCGCCAATGCGCCAGCCTTATCTTGTAAACTGTTGCTTAAACGCTTCAAGGCACAGTATGCATTCACGCTGCTATCGAAACTTGCTTCCAATACCTCAGCGACATTACGCAGCTCCTTGTCACTGACAGGATCGGGGATTTCACGCCTCAATGCTGCGCGATAACGCTCCCCGGTCGCCAATGACAAAGGGGAATCAGCCTGTCGATCCTCAGGGTTGGGCGATAGCATACTGCGAGCAATGTGGATGAAGCGCTCCCCATCCATTGCAGCGTGGTGAGCCTTTAAATACACCGCAAACTGCCGATTCTCCAAACCCTCAATCAGGTGTACCTCCCAAAGTGGTCGACTGCGATCCAATAGGGTGGAGTGTAAGCGTGACACATGGTTAAAAAGCTCGCGGTAACAGCCCGGGTGAGGGAGCGCTGAACGACAAATATGGTAATCAATATCTATGGAGGGATCAGACTCCCAATAGCTAGCCCCAGCCAAACCCAGACGACCGGTTTTCAGTCGGACTCCGAAGGGATATTGAAAGTCTTCAACGTCGCGTAGTGTGTCCGCAAGCTCACTCAGAAAGGTTTGCTCATCGACCCCTTCCGGCATGGTGTACAGCGACACAAAACCAATATGCATGGGAATCTCGCGAGTTTCTTCCAGCAAAATTCCTGTATCTAAAAAGTTGAGCCGCTTCATACTGTCATTCTTCCTTCAGCACACCCGTAGATCGACAAAAACTCCACTGTGGCACCTTACACCTGACAAATGCTAAGAACTATATACAGTGTAGTGAATTAAAAACGATGGGAGAACGTTTATGTGGGCAGGCAGGCACCAGGCTTCGAGCACATTAGCTGTAACCTCCTCAATACTTTTAATCAACAGAGTTAAAACATAGAGCTCAGGTCATTTACTAAATTTAGCAGCCTGAAACAGTAGGAGGCATGCAATAACACGAAGCAATGAGCCCACCTCCGCTCGATGTCGTATTTCCTCAATCACCTGGCTGATTAGAACACCCACACATCATATAGGGTCTCGGCTTATTGACCGCCCTGAACATAGCAACGATATATCCTCACTGAAATTGACTAGGGTGTTCAGTAGGATTAGCCTTGTTGTATAAAACTAAAGAGAGCTACTGATTTGAAATGTAAAACCATCATGCATAGCCCCCCAACCCGATTGTATGTCGACAATACAGTTAGGGAGGCGATTGACCTGCTGATCGAACATCACATGTACAATCTTCCAGTGGTTAACAGGGACGAGGTATTTGTTGGCGAGATCAGCACACGTCGTCTGACAGGCCTACTGTTGCCCGATAGCATCAGCATGGATATGGGTCTGAAGCATACTGGCTTCATGCGTGAAACGCTGAAAGATCTGCACCAACGCCTCAATAACGTAAGTGATCAATTGATCTCCCAGTATGTGGATACAGACATTAACGTTGTCTATCCAGACTCTCCCCTGATGGACGCCTTAACTCTGCTCTACCACAACAAATATATCCGGATTCCCGTATTGGACCCTGACAATCAGCAACTGGTTGGAGGGATTTCCTTTATCACTTTGCTGCGCGCACTGGAAATGGAAGAGTGATGTACGAAACGGCACAGGAAGTAGTGCTGGGCTTGAACCCAATGTGGGTCTCGTGTGCAATTTTCATCACAACCTATGCGTTATTAATCAGTGACATCATCCACCGCACGGTTGTGGTTATGCTCGGTGCAGGATTAATGATCCTGACTGGCGTGCTCAATCAACAGCAGGCCGTGGCTGGGGTAGATTTCAACACCATTGCCCTCCTAACGGGCATGATGATAATTGTAGCGATAACCAAACAGTCGGGAGTTTTCCAGTATCTGGCTATCTGGGCCACCAAAAAAGTAGATGCGAAGCCCCGTGGCATTCTACTTATGCTGGCAACAGTAACAGCGGTGCTGTCAGCACTGCTGGACAATGTAACGACGGTGCTCTTGATTGTGCCGGTAACCTTACTGATCGTGGACAAACTGGAACTGTCTCCCTATCCGTTTTTAATCGCAGAAATATTTGCTTCCAATATAGGTGGCACTGCCACCCTTATCGGTGACCCACCTAATATCCTGATCGGTTCAGCGGTAGGGTTTTCGTTTATGGATTTCGTCCGTGAGCTGGGCTTAGTGGTCATCGTAATCCATACAGCCATGCTGGTCATGCTGGACTTTATCTGGGGTCGCCGACTGACCACCACCGAAGAGTGTCGGGAAAAGGTTATGGCGTTTGAGGAAAAAGACGCAATAACCGACAAGCGCCTACTGATTCAATCACTTACGGTTCTCGCAATGGTTATCGCTGGTTTTATGCTAGCTGAAATCATCCACCTGGAAACTGGCAGTATTGCGCTGTTTGGT
The DNA here is from genome assembly GCA_030622755.1 of Aestuariirhabdus sp. Classification (GTDB taxonomy): domain Bacteria; phylum Pseudomonadota; class Gammaproteobacteria; order Pseudomonadales; family Aestuariirhabdaceae; genus Aestuariirhabdus. Next base: position 8,974 of record JAUXFT010000036.1, read on the forward strand.
GCCACTCTTCTTTTACTCCTCCACATATTAGGCCGCAGTAGCAAGAATCAGTCTAAACGTGTGAATGGTATTCTTGATGAAGTAGAGTGGAGTACCCTGGCGTTTTTTATCGGCCTTTTCGTCTTGGTTCACGCGCTGGAAGTGAATGGTTTACTGGCGATTCTGGGAGAAGGCCTTGTGGAGTTTTCCGGGAGTGATATCCAGTTGACGGCCTTTGTGACTCTCTGGTTCTCTGCCATAGCCTCGGCCATTATCGACAACATTCCTTTTGTTGCCACTATGATCCCATTACTACAATCAGCCTCCACGGGACTGGGTGGCGAAGAAGCAATGGCACCTATTTGGTGGGCCCTGTCACTTGGCGCCTGCCTAGGTGGTAATGGCTCACTGATTGGTGCCACAGCAAATGTGATTGTAGCCGGTTTCGCAGAGCGTGCTGGTTATCCGATAAAATTTTCACGTTTTCTATTAATCGCCATTCCCATTATGCTGCTGTCTGTGATGATTGCTACGGGATATCTCTATTTACGACATTTTGCCGGGCTGTAAAAGAGCAGCCTGTTTTTTATACGAATGCTTATCGCAGAGTACCCAACTCAACTCTCATTTAAGCTCGGGGCGGATTCCCAGCTCAAGTCTGGGCGGGTCTTTATGCCCTATGGATACAGCACCCTCTTCTAATACACTGACCAGACATTACCCATTCAGCCAATTCACTACAGACTCCCGACCCGGAATTGAGCCTGAGTGGACAAGTGTTTCGTCAATTACTATAGCGGGGGTACTCATCACACCATAAGCAAGCATCGCCTCAGGGCTTGATTCCTTCTCAATATTCACTTCTACACCCAACTCTAAAGCCACAGCCTCGACCAGCTCCGCGGCCTTTATGCATTTCTTACAACCACTGCCCAACACTTTTACTGTCTTCATTATGACTCCGTATTTTTCGAAAGTTTACAAACCTACTTAATATTTTAAATAAAGGGATCCGCAATATTCAGCAGCCAGCCCGCCAGCGTAAATGCCACTAGTAACAAAGAAAATAACACGGCCAATAATCGCCATTGCATAACCTGTTTAAGCAAAATAAATTCAGGAAAACTGGCGGCGACCGTACTCATGCAAAACGCCATAGTAGTCCCCACAGGCAAGCCCTTCACAATTAGGCTTTCCATCACAGGAATCACAGCCGTTGCATTCGAGTAGAGGGGAATTCCCAGTAGCACAGCCGCAGGAACCGACCACCATTGTCCGTCACCCAGGTGTGTTTCAATCCAGCCGTCAGGTACAAAACCGTGTAATGCAGCACCCAGGCCAACCCCTAAAATAACCCATTTCCAAACTCGCCCAAAAATGTCCGTCGTTTCTTCAACGGCAAATCGATGACGTTCCAACATAGTAATAGTTGATTCAACTTCATGCGGATCTGCCACGTTTGACTCCTGTCTTCCTCGTTCAAGTGCCTCCGCCGCAAAGGACTTCAACCAACGCTGTGCGTTTATGAAATCAAGAAATACACCACTGATAATACCGATACCCATGCCAACAACGACATAGAGTAGCGTGAATTTCCACCCAAGAAGACTGACAAGCAGCAGTACTGCCACCTCGTTAATTAATGGCGAGGTAACCAAGAAAGCCATGGTGATACCAATCGGAATACCCGCCGAGGTAAAACCAAGAAAAACAGGAATACTTGAACAGGAACAAAATGGCGTGATCGCCCCCAGGGTAGAACCCAGGATATAGCCTAGTCCCTTGTGCTTATCTGCCAGATAATCTCGAACCCGCTCAATATTTAGTGACGCCCGGACTAATGCAATGATGTAAATCATTAGCAACAGCAAAACAAATATCTTGCTGACATCTTCAACAAAGAAGTGCAACGCATCACCGAGTTTTGTTTCGGCCGTCAAGCCGATCTGGCCATAGACCAGCCAACTGGCAAAATCAGTGAATATTTGAAACATTGGAAACCTCTAAAACAGGTATAGAAGTATTAAGAATGATATTTACAGGCTAGCGGGCCGTATTGTTTCCAGCATATTAATCAATCACTTTCCCTCTATACGCATGAGGAAAGCCTTGTTCTGCAATCATTCCTGTAAATAGTGAATCGATCGCTCACAAAGGCTTTGTCAAACTGAAAGCACCTCGTATCTGGCCAAGCGAGTAACCCGTAGCCATATCATCTGGATACTGAAGATGAAGTGCTTCCCTCACTTCGACCGAGAGGGAGTCACCATGACACCCCAAGCAAAGCCCTTCAACCGGCTGAGCTTTGATGAATCGATATTGGTTATCGATAACTTCCGAATGAACCATAGTATCCACTGGCAGGCCTTCCAACTGAAGCCGATCAAACTTTTCCAGGATTTTCTTCTCAAATGGATCTGCCGTTGCACTTTTATTATTACGGGGTTTCAAACTGACGCGTTTAACGACCCATCCGGTTTCCGCACTTAATTGTTCGGCTATTTTAGGCGCTTCGTTAGAACATATATTTATAGCGTGACCGAAACCGCCCGACTGGACAGCTTGTTTTAATTTCGGCTTTAAGGCGCCTCCAAATTGCTTAACAATACTTACAGCCTCTGCTTTTAGAGCCTCCTCGCCAGCTAATTCTTCAGCACTTACTGATACCGACACCAACATAGCAACCTGTAAACTTACACCAATAACAAGTAAACGGAATCTCATTCTATTCTCCTGAAAAACAAACCAGTCATTTGACTGCAATCCGCAGCTTAAATAAAAAAGGGACTGAGCCAGATGGTTAACCCTACTCCCAAACGTGAAAAATTTAAATGTTCATATTTAAACCAAAACAGCACCACATACTGGGCAGATTAATTTAGATGCGGCGCACTATCTGAAATAATCGAAAAAGCGGGGGAAATAACCAAGGATTTCTCGGGGTTGTCCCCGATTCAAATCTGGGCGGGCCTTTATACCCTTTATGTCGTTTATGCCCTGTGGGGACACCATTTTCCCCTGATCTTTTTTCTATAGTGTTCATGACCCCATAAAGTAATCGCTGGTAATACGGAGCGGAAGTTAACAAAAAGTACAACGTTGATACAGCTCAATCTAAAAGGGCAACTTATCTGTTATTTTTTAGTTCTACGCAGGAATGAACAAAGCACAAAAACGTCGGGGATCGCTCCCAGAATATTCACAAGGGGGTTGGGACTCTGGCAAGTCTATTCACGGACATTTCTTCGAAGATGGATTACAGCCTGTTGCCAGTATTTCTTGTTTCCATAATCAGGCTAAGCTACACGAGCGCCGGGATGACCGAGGGAAAGGGGGTAATTACTGCAACCCTCAACACCCGAGTAGGCCTTACTTGATCGTAGGAATGGTTGCTTACTTTTAATTAAGGGTTTTACAGAAAAAAGTGCCTTTAGGTATGATTTAGGGCGGGATTCGAATTATGAATACACAAAAAAGTGACATTATAAAAACAGACAAGACTGACGCAGCGACTGAGCTGCATAACCGAGGGACAATCAACCTGCTGCAGTTTCGTCCGGTCCGCGCCCTTGTGCACTGGGCTGGATTTCCATATGTATTCCAAGCGGCCACCCTTATTATATTTATCGTTTTAGCCACCCTCTCGTGGCAACAATTCGCCCCCGAAGGTGTCTCTGACAAACTGTTCGCAAAGACCCATCTTACCCAACTTATAGTCTGGGGCCTGTGGTGGCCGGCAATGATTTGGGTGGCCGTTCTGTTGGGTCGTGCGTGGTGCACGATCTGCCCGATGGAACTGGTGGCGAATATCACTGAACGAATCAGTCAACGCCTTGGTGTCAGACAAGCCAGGCTAGGCTCCTGGCTGCGGGCCGGGATATTAATCCTACTGTTGTATGTCTTGATTCAAATGCTCGTGGCGGGCGCTCACTTGCACCGGGTGCCGGCCTACACATCGTTCTTCCTGATAGGATTACTGAGTACCGCAGCGATTGTAGGGTTCGTATTCAAAGACCGTGCGTTTTGCCGGGGGTTTTGTCCCGTCGGAATGCTCCTTGCTACCTATGGGCGTGGTGGGATGCTAGCCATTCGGCACGAATCCACCAATCGATGCGCGGATTGCACGGGTCATCACTGTGCTCTGGACTGCAATCGCACTCAATGGCAGGGTCGCAGTTGTCCCAGCCTGCTAAATCCCGCCAAGCTGGACAGCAACCGCGATTGCTTGGTTTGCGGTCAGTGCCTTAAAGCCTGTGAACCAGATAATATGCAACTTCAGCTGCGCCGTCCGTTCCATCCGGCCGATACACGCGAAGAGCTGGTAGCTTGGCCTGTGTTACTGTTCATCATGATGGTTTCTGGTTTTGTGACCTACGAACTGTGTACTGAGTGGGCAGCGGCAAAGACAGCCTTCCTGTGGACACCGAAACAGATTGCGCCAGTGTTTGGCCTGGATCCAGGTAATGGTTGGGTGAAGGGTATCTGGACCCTATTTGTATTCCCGGTATTACTCTGGCTGGCGCTGGGTACGATGGTTCTTGTGTCGGGCGCCGCAAAAACATTATCAGAGGCATGGCGACGACTTGCGCTGCCGCTGGTGGTTGTTATTGCTGCGGGTCACATGGCCAAGGGCGTGGCAAAGTTCACTTCTTGGGGTGGCTATCTACCCGGTGCGCTTCGCGATCCACGTGGAGCAGACACTGCGATTAATTTATCTGACGGATCAACGCAACTGCCTGCGGTGTTACTTTCCACGCCATGGGTTTCAAGCATCGCCGTCGCACTGATTGTGGTGGCGATGTTCTTCGCGCTACGTGAAGCACGACTGGCCAATCCGGAAAGGGCAGGCCGTTTGGCTATTCCAATTTTAATGGTCGCGGCATGCTTTGGGGTGATTACTCTCGGCTGGGGACTCTGGGCTTGAATCGCCGAATAACCATTTGAAGCATTGGGATAGGTGGGGCCGTCCGAAAGAGGTATTTTTCAACAAAGCAGACAACCGTCTTATCTACTTGGGACATAGGCAAGATTTTCATGCCAAAAATCAATGACATAGTCGATTCTTGGACGCAGTAATCCGCGATAACCTGGAAGATCGCTGGGATGCACCCACCGACACTCTATGATCCCCTCTTCAATCTGCGGAAACACATCATCGTCATCGCCATCGTACATCATAAGAAACCAGTGTGTTTCCTTAAGAACTTTGGCCTTGTTATGTCGAGTAGAGTGCCATGTGGAAACCAATTTTAGCTCTATGGACAATTTATCGGCAGCCAGGCCTGTCTCCTCCTCAACCTCACGCAATGCTGTGAGCTCACGACTGCTGCCGCCCTCAATTCGACCTTTGGGAAGATCCCATTTCCCCCGCTTGAAAATCAATAGAATATGATGCGAGCGGTTACAAATAAGCCCTCCCGCAGCCTCTATAATAGGTAGATTCATGGCCTCTTTGAGGTTAAGACTATAGGCTGATTGTTTAGTGATTATTGTAGTTTCTACCTTTCTAGTTAGATCATCATAGGATTTTAAAAGGAATCTGTTTCTTATCAACGAACGTTGATAAGAAACAATTATAAATGCTGCAACTGGTAACTTTTTTGATACAGGCTAAGATTTTCCTGCCTCTGGCGCCACCTTTTTATTTTCCGAAATAACCCCGGAGACCGTTTCTGAACCTGGCTTTGTTTCAAATAATCTTTTGGGTTGCGGTTGGGCGATTTTCGGCGCAGGTTCTTTGCTGGCTGAAACAGGCTCCGACACTCCCGCTGTGCCTGCATTGTCTACGGACGCTACTTTCGCATCCTGCAATTTCAATTTTAATTTCAATTTCAATTTTTTCTTAGCGGATTTCTTTTTTGCCTTTTTCTGAATAGCTTTCTTAGCCGCTTTCTTTTTTGCTACTTTTTTAGCCCGCGCTTCATTTAACTCACGCAGAGCATCCTTTAATTGCTTTTCTACCCTATTAGCTGCAGCCTCAGCCTCTTTCGCTTTGATCAAAGATTTTTTGGCTTTTTCTGCCGCTTTTTTAGCTATTTCAGTTGTTTTTTTCACATCTTTTTGACTTTTCTTAATTAGCTTTTTTAGGGAATTCATCCTTTTCTTTTCTTTCATATCCTGATCCTCACAGCCCAATACTTAAGGGCTTTTATGCATGCTTCTCATAGATGCTGCGTCTCGATCCTGCAACTAACGGATCGGGAACCCCTACAACATCATGATCTTTATTTGGGTAGTCCAAGCCCGCCAAGAAATGACGCATACAATTAATCCGACCACGTTTTTTATCGTCAGAACGAATGATGGTCCATGGAGCATCGTTCGTATCAGTATGAAACATCATGGCATCTTTTGCATTGGTGTAATCATCCCATCTTTCCAGAGCGGCCATATCGACAGGACTCAACTTCCATTGCTTGAGCGGATCATCTTGTCGGGATTTGAAACGACGGAATTGCTCAACTCGACTGGACGAGAACCAGTACTTGTACAAAATAATACCGCTATTGACCAGCATGCGCTCTAATTCTGGAGCTTGACGCAAAAAGTCCCGATGTTCTTCCTCGCTACAGAAATCCATTACCTTTTCAACCCCTGCGCGGTTATACCAGGAACGGTCAAAAAGTATTATTTCACCCTTAGTAGGCAGGTGCTGGATATATCGCTGGAAGTACCATTGATTACGCTCACGAGCATTAGGCTTTTCCAATGCAATTACATGTGCACCACGAGGATTTAGGTGCTCCATAAAGCGTTTTATTGTTCCACCCTTACCTGCTGCATCGCGACCTTCAAATAGGATAACGACACGCTGCTTAGTCTCTTTGATCCAATTTTGTGCTTTTAACAGCTCTATCTGCAATTCATGCTTCTGCTGTTCATACTCCATGGTTCCCATCTTTTTTGCATAGGGGTAATCACCTCTAATATTCCAAGGTATTTTTCCATTCGGTGCATTAAGGTCAAATACAATATCCTGTACGCTATTTTCTTTAGTAACCGTCACAGCTTGATCATTTTCATTTACCACTGACATTTCCCTTCTCACGCTATTTTTACTGAGTCAACTTTTTGCAGAGTGTTACATCTGTTCATGCCTGAGCATGATTTCAAATAGTATTAATTTAATTTTTTACTGATTAGGCCACTTATACAATGCATGGATTAAACTTTTTATAACTCAAAAAGAGAAAACAAAAGCCTACGAGCAATACATTCGCACTGGAATCCCAGACTATAAATATAGCTCATAATACCAGAGCAACAGCGAAAATACCCCTAATCGTACTACTCACCCCAAGGTGGAGCTTAATTGTAATGATAACTAAAGATACCCTTGTTGATATAGCTCAATATTTGATCAGTTGTCGGTGTTATTTAATGCAGAGACGTAACAATAAGACCGGATTTCTTCCCTGCAAATCAAAGCATTCGGACCCAGCAAAGAGGCCCAGTGTTTGAAGCGTTACTGAGTGATCGATCTGTGGATTGGCCCCTTGCGGGCAAAAGAAACAATAGGCCAGTACAGGTTAAACATCTAACGCTTTTTCCTTGGCGACCAACAAAGCCAAAACATCCTCATCCAGGCCACTTCTAGAAAGATAACTAGTGCCACTATTGTGAGTGATAACAAAACCTTTCTCGGTACCCCTGATCTCAGCAATGTCGCTCCAGAGCATGTCTTGCTGATGGTAAGTGCTGTCGGTAAAAATGCCTTGATCATCAATCCGAATATTAACCTTACCGCCCGCAGCGCGGCTGAGCATTTGGCGAGCAATCCACCAGCTTCGTTTATAGCGAATTGATAGCAGCTCGACGCCGCCCAGGCAGAGTAAAAACCAGACGACATAGGCCTCGATTTTCATGACAAAAAATACGCCTGCCACGATGATAAAGAGTATGACCTGACGGTATGTTTTGAGGCTGGCAGCGGTGTTGGCCGATTCGTCGAAGCACTCACTGTAGTACTCACGATTGAGAATATAGTAGCTGGTGTGGTCTGTGTCTGTGTCTGTCATATTGAGGACTGCCCATGCTGGAGAGACGCTAGCTTAGCAAACCTGGCTAACGAAACTTAGTAGGCAGGAAAAAATAAGGGCGTGATTATGATTGATAGTCGACTAAGTTAATGAAATCTATGGACTTCAAACAGCTACCCGCTCTTGGCACAAAGCGAACCACAAGTGACTCCACTTAAAACACAGATTTAAAACAGATAATCCCACCACAAATATCGCCCATTAATTTATCTCTTCGGGTAGTACCAAACAGGGGAACTGTAGGCCCTTTCCTGAATTAGCGTATCGCCCTCAGGTGGAGCATCAAGCCCAAGAGCCCTGGCATCCAGATAGGTGTGGCGCACCGTTGGAATCTGTAGCACTCGCACATAATAAAAGGCCGGTTGCTGCGAATCGAATGCCGGATCTGTCCAGTAGACTTTTAACTCCTCAGCCCCAATGATATTTAATGTTCTTCCCGTTCTCAGGTCGACGCTGCTACCAACAGCAGGTAACTTTCCCGCCGCATCCGGCTCGCGAGCACCGGACCACGCCACATCATAAACCTGCTCATAAAGCTCTCCGCCGTCATCCACCCAACCTTTAATCACCTGTATACGGTCAAGGTTCGCTTCTTTTACATCGCGGGTGGCCACAATCGCAAAGCTGGGTGCTGTATCCCCATGAGCCTGTGACTGATTAAGAACACCACCCATTGGCACGCCCCGCTGGTAACCCAATTCTGCGAAGTTTGTCTGATCAAGGATATCGCTTTGCAGTTCCCAGCCGGCAAAGAAACGCAGACCGATTCTGGAGCCCGTCGTGGCATAGACTTCTCGCCGTTTCATCGCATCAAAAATGGCTTCCCGGGTATTCTCTTTAGACCAGACAGCAGCAAGCCCTGAGGCCGACATGGACCAGCCAGTGATAACACCTTCTGGTGCCCCTTCTATAGTTTTACCCGCTGGTGTTCCTTCCGTCGCCAACTTGCCATGGAAGTTTTTTTCCTCGGCGGTGGCCAAACCGGTATGAGAATCTGTGGAGCCGATCATGCCGAATTCAAACGGGTTAATACCCTGCTCCTGACTGTATTTGAGCCCTGTTTTTAAGGCAGATCGAGCATAGTCACCCGGAGCAGCTATATATTCCTGCTTATTTTTCTGAAGATAGAATGGAAATTCTTCGAAGTCGGCAAACTCATCTCGTGGAGAGAGCGCGGGATGCGTTTCTGAGTCCCCTTTAACCTGGGTAACTTCAACCAGTTTTTCCCATCGCGCGCGCTTTTCAAGATAGCTCTTAGAAAGAGGCCGGCCACGCATATCATGCTCAGCAAACATCAGGCCCTTGGAAATATTGGAGTTGTGGGGTATGGACAGAAAATCCATATCCAGCTTTACACTTGTCTCGTCCATCCAGCTCCAGAGGTCTTCTGGGTAAGGGCTACTGCTGGCACCAAAGGGTTTAAACTGACTGGCTTTTTCCTGATCCGCTGTAGAAATCACTACTCGGTGAAGGTTCGCTCCACCCGGAATTGATGTCCACTCCCAACCGATGAAACTGGTGAACACACCCGGCTCATTGTACGCATCCGCTGCGGCAATATGATCGTTCCAAGTCGTCTCGATTAAAGCCTCTTTATTTGGCAATTTCGTGGGATTATGCTGCTTGATCTCTTCCATGGGATCCCCCACTTCCGGCACCAGTTTGTTCTGGTGCTCCCAGTCATGAACTGCATCAGCTGTACGACGAATAAAGAACTGGGCTATCCAACCTTTCACCGTATCTACGATACTGGGATCTTCAAACTGCGGCCCTCGGAAATAAATCTCCTTGGCAACACCCAGCACTTCAACATGGTCGGCAATAACAAGGAAATCCAATGGGGTTTCAAGCTGTACACGCCACTGATGAAGAGGATGTAATACGGGCTCACCACGTGCGAACCGGTAGGCTTCCTCTGGGCCAATAGTAAAGTTTTTATAAATCAAAGCGTCTATAGAGTTATTAGTATGGACATGCGTGTCCCCCCACAGAAGCAGGTCTGGGACATCCTGCTCTGAGGCATCAGCGGCTATCACACCTAAGCTGCACAACAATAGAGGCAGCCCTATCAAGGCATATTTATTTTTCATTATTTTTTATCCCGTTAATTTTCAAGGCCTTATTATGAGTATATGCCCATATTGTACTGAAGCCTCGATTTTAGAAAACAGGCCTGCAAGCGGAAGGCCTCTTACGACACGGTTGTTTTCAATCAGATCAGTATCTTCCCAAGACCTGAATATACCAGAACTTGCAGAGAGCGAGCACCCGGGCACCACCACTTACTTCCACACCACACATAAGCTATGTGTGGTGGTCAATTATTTCCGGAAATCTGTTCGTGCAGATTCTTACAATATCAATTGCAATATTAATACCTTCGTATTAATATGAAGGCAGCAGACTATGCTTTTGGCAGCTATCGTTATTTTGTAGGTGAACCAAGAAGTTTTTATGGCTAGATAAGCACTCAGTTTTAATTTCATATTTTTAATTTTAGAGTTGTAAGCAATAATAACGCCTACACTAAATGAATAAACCAAAAACAATGAAGGACGCAGTTATGTCACAATCATTACTTACCCATAAGTTGCAATGGCGAGGCCTGTTGTTACTGGTCGGCCTGAGTGTTCTCACTGGCTGCGGCTCACCACCAGGGGACATTGATTATTCGGGGCCCACTTCAGAATGGCTCCAGGTTGGTGGCAGTGAACAGCGACAGCAGTTCACTCCTCTGACACAAATCAGTAAAGACAATGTAAAAGATCTGGAAGTAGCCTGGATTCACAATTCCGGTGATTATGCCCGCGAAAGTGACGGCTCAGGATTAGTCACCGCCATGGAAGCATCCCCGCTGGTGGTGGACGACACGCTTTACTACTGCACCCCCTATGATCGAGTGTTTGCGCTTGATCCTGAAACGGGCGAAGAGCGCTGGGTATACGATCCAAAGATTAATTCCGAGGGTGTACTGACCCACATCTGCCGAGGGGTCAGTTATTGGGAAGACGAACAAGCGAGCGCTGATCAGGTATGCCGACAGCGAATTTATGTGGCAACCGTCGATGCCCGTCTGATCGGTCTGGACGCAAAAACAGGGAAGCCCTGCGAAGATTTTGGCGATAAGGGTACGGTTGACCTGATGCATGGCGTGGGCGATGAATTTCGCAATACTGGTAGCTATCCGACTTCGCCGCCACTGGTCATAAATAACAAGTTAGTGGCTGGTGCGATGGTCGTAGACAATCAAAGTTCACGCGCAGCTGCCGGTGTTGTTCGCGCCTTTGATACCCGCACAGGAGAATTAACCTGGGCCTTTGACCCCGTACCCCCCAGCATGGATCCGGTAACAGTTGAAGATGTGGCCAACGGTGAAATCTTCACGCCTTCAACACCCAACAGCTGGGGACTGATCACCGGTGACCCCAAGTCCGGTATTGTCTATGTGCCCATGGGGAACCAGGCTAACGATTTCTGGGGCGGCGAGGAAAGAGGCGGCCTGGACTACTACGGTACGGCACTGGTGGCTTTGGACGCAGATACCGGAGAAGTACTCTGGCATTTCAAGGTGGTGAATCACGATTTGTGGGATTACGATATTGCCGCGCAACCCGTTCCTTACGAGCAAGTTACTGACGCAGGCAAGGTGCCGGCTGTTATCGTCGCCACCAAAATGGGGCATATATTTCTGCTCAACGCCAAAACCGGCGAGCCATTATTTCCGGTAGAAGAGCGTCCAGTACCACAAACGGATGTCCCCGGCGAATACACGGCACCAACACAGCCATTCCCCACCAAGCCTGCGCCGCTAATGCCAGACCTAGAAAAAGACGACTTCCTAGCTATCTTTGGCTTTGTGGGCAGGGGCGAGTGCGAGGATTTATTGAAAAAATTCCGTTATGAGGGTATTTTTACGCCCCCTTCATTAAAGGGCTCACTGCAATTTCCGGGGCCGGTTGGCGGCGTAAACTGGGGCGCTGTATCGCTCAATCCGCAAACCAATGTGGCCATTATGAGCTATCACCGCTTCCCGTTTATAATGACACTCGTGCCGCGTGAAGAGGGTCAGGATTACGCCTTTCCACAACATGGCGCCCCCTATGCCACGTTAATGGATCTGTTCGGCACGTCCTACGGCGCACCTTGCGTGCAGCCACCGTGGAGCTATCTGACGGCCATTGATATGAACACCGGCGAGCAACTCTGGAACCAGCCTTTCGGCACTCTGGAAAACATGGTACCTATGGGAGGCCTGTTCCCCTGGGGTGGTATGGCACTGGGAGGCAATTTACAGACAGCTACCGGCTTGAGCTTTATTGGTGCCACCATGGACAATCAGTTCAGAGCCTTTGACAGCGGTACCGGGGAATTGCTTTGGGAAGTCGGCGTACCCTACGCCGCCCACGCAATGCCCATGAGCTATCGACTGAAGAAAAACAGCAAGCAATACATTGTGATTGCATCCGGCGGCAAGGGACTGTTTGAATCCATTGGGTCACAGACGGGTGATTCACTGATTGCCTACAGCCTTCCTGACTAGGCACTTTATGCCCTGTGGGTACGCTGTATAAAGAAAAAAGGTCAATCCGAGAGGGTTGGCCTTTTTTTATGCAGGGCAAGCCTTTATTCCCTGTGGATACAGCACTCTGCCTCCATTTAATACCTCTGCTAATGCCTCTGCACTCATGC
>JAUXFT010000021.1 GCA_030622755.1 Aestuariirhabdus sp.
AGGAGGATAGGTCATGAACCAGTTTATCAAGTATGTTGGACTGGACCCTCGATCTTAGAGAGGGGCAGCTCATTTGTCAGGCGGTACCGGCCCGCGAATATCAGATTGATCAACCGTCGTAAAACGCTGCCCCTGCTCTGTCTTAAGGGCTTACTGAGAGAGGAAATTATGAAAAAATGATGGCACCGTTTGACAGGTCACAACATATAAGATCGTATCTGTTAAATAAGCGCAATAGCATATTTACTGAGAACCGACTGTTCTCACATGACTCTTGATTTAATTGGTTTTGTGATGTGCCAGAGGGTGATCTCGTTCATGCTTAGTCACTATTAACCATAGAGTTTTTTGAGGGGAGAAGAAGTAAAGGCAGCCTTGTTCTTTGATTTTTTTCTAACTTCAGTTAATAGTTTTGATAGTTCAGAGTATGTAAATATCGGTTTCTGCCCGTCGTGATACAGTGACCTTTGTAGTTCTTCTACGTAATTGGTCAGTTGGTCGTTCCCGGTCGAATTACAAAGCTCTTTCAAAGTGGTGCTGGCAGATGCATGCAGAAGAGCGTGAAGCCATGATTTTAGTAAGTCTCGTATTTGATGAGGATTTTTGTTGCTTTTGCAGGCGCTGGTAAGCTGCTGATAAAGCCGTTCTTCATCGGGGCGATTGGCATAATTTGAACTGGATGTGCTGGTGTTCGGTAGGTTGTTACTCCTTGCAAAAATATTGCCGCGATTCGTGCCCCAGGCAATAGTGATTAGCCACAGCAGAAGCAGGCCGCCACTGACTGTTTTCCAGAAGGTACTGTTTGATGTGGCCTCTTTAGATCTGCTTACCACTTCTGCCGGTTGGAGAGGAGATGATTCCGTAGGTGGCATTATTTTAGACGGGGTGCCGGGAGTTGTCGTTGAGCCTAAAACGTCAGCTACAGTCATAACTTTTTCTTCCAGTATGATTGTCTGAACTGTATTCGTATCCGTGTCAAACCACTGAATCTCTGTGGCAGGTATTGTATAGCTTCCAGAAGTTGTTGCTACGAACGCACTGGCCTGGCTATTACTTCCCTCTATTCCTCTTTCGCTCAGTGTGTTTTTTCCTAGTGGTTTATCCGGATACACTTTTAAATTGTCCAGCGCAGGATTTTCTATTATGGGCAGTTGTGCAAAGGTGAGACCATCTGCTGTTAAGGTGATGGTGCGAGTTACTGCATCACCGGGTGACAGGTTGTCGAGGTCCTGGCTCCAGAATTCTTCAATACGAAGAGAGTGAGCAGGAATCCAGGGTTTGTTTTTGACTTCTTTTGGTATCGGTTTTATCTGCAGCGTTATTTCTGAGGATTCTACAGTGATACGTTTGCCTCGGCGTGAATTAAGAAAAGGCTCGTATCTGCTTCTTGGCGCTGCAGTTGTTGCCTTAAATGTTTGCGCGGGAATAGTCAGTTCACCACTACGCTGCGGATAAATGGCATAACGAAGTTCAAACACGCCGTGTCGTTTTCCGTTAATAATTTCGGTATAGGCGTTAACTTCCCCAAGGGGTTGGATGATCACATCGTCAATTTTTAATTCGCTAAGTTTGCTGTCATCGAATAGTGCGATTGAGTGAAAGATGCGTATCGTGTAGATGATCTGCTGTTGGACATAGCTCTCATCAATGTCGATCCCGCTTTCGATAAAAATTGGATCTATAGCGGTTGAGTCTTTCTTAACGTTCTCTGAATTTTTTACCTGAATACTTATGGGTTGAGTCGTCAAACCATCAAGTGTAAGAGGGGGGATAACAACAAAACCATCTCTTTTCGGTATTAAATTAATAATCCAATCGGTCCAGGATACACTTTTTCCGTTATTAATCTGGAACTGACTGCTTTGATGCTGACTAATAATATCGAAATGTTCTTCAAGCGGTGATAGATCCGGGGAACTGAAAAATTCCTGTTTATCACTTCGAAGAGTTAACTCAATAGACTCCCCCTCGGCAACAGTGTTTTTATTGACGGATGCAATAAACTTTTCCGCATAAGCATTAGTGGTACCTAGTAATGCTAATAGAATAATCAGAAAAATATTATTTACCATGCTTCATCACTTTGGCGTGGCGTTGCACGCTGATTTTGTTGCATTTGAAATTTTCTTCGGAGTAAGCCGCCGGGATCATCCGGTATGCTGCGTAACCAGCCTTCCATAGCTTGCTGGTTTTCTGAATAGTTATCTTGCTCCGTACCAGTGTTTTCTGAGCTATTTGGGGTAGCGTCACCTTCCTCACCTGGAGAAGGTTGATGGAGTTCACTGTTGGAGGAAGGGACATCTTGTTGCCCCGACGCTTCCTTTTGCGGAGATTTTGATTCTGTTTCGGATTGATGTCCCGATGAAGCATCTTCGCTGTTATTTGATGATTGGGAATCAGCATCTTTAATGGGAGATTCCTGTTTTTCTGAACCGTTATTATTCGGCTTTGAATTCTGCGTATTTTCTGAGTTTTGTTGAGGAGTGGCGTTTGATGTGTTGCCCTGACTTTCAGAGCCAGAAGAGTCTTCATTCCCTTTATTATCTTCAGCCAGGTTGTTGTCGTCAGCTTCTGTATTTTCACTGTTCTGGTGCTGGTCATTATCCCCATTGCCAGGTTGTGATTTTCCAGAATCACCATTGTCTCCATTCTGGTTTTGTTGCTGGTTTTGAGAGTTTTCTTGTTGATCTAATGTTTTTTGAATAAGGTCACGGTTATGTTGTGCATCCTTGTTTTCAGGATTGTCGGCCAACTCTTTGTTGTAAAGCTCCAAGGCTTCTTCAAGTTTACCGTCAAGTGCTAACGCATTGGCTTGATTATAACGTGCCGATTCTGATTCACTGCGGGCAAAAGCCTTAGCGGCGGCTTCGTAATTTCCCGCCTCATAATAGGCTTTACCTTGCCAGTCACGATCAGTGAATTTTTCGGCGGCCAGGTCAGGCTGATTGTTATTAATAAGTTCCATTCCCTGCAGGTCGGCTGTTTGCCAAAGATTTTGCCAGGTTGATGCGTAACTTGATTGATCGGTATACAAGGACATAGGTATCAACAGTACCACTGATAGCAACCAACCACGGCGAAAAAGCCCTAATGAAATCAGTAGTAAAGGTAAAGTAAGCCATACACCTTGATCTCTCCATTGATCAAAGTTGCTTTCATCTTCGACGCTTTTGTTAGTGCTCTCATTCTCCGAGCTTAGCCAGGCGATATCTGTACTATCAATCGTCATAGTTTGATATCGGCCACCTGCATCGTCAGTTAGTGATTCAAGGGGTTTTCTTTCCAGTTTGGGAATAACGATCGCTCCATTGCTATCTCGTAGATAACCCCCTTCGGCTTTTTCGATTGGTGCTCCCTGGGGTGTACCTACGCCTATGATTGATAAGGGTATCTTGTTATTTCCTATCAACGTTTCGATGGCTGCTTGCTGTTTGCTGCTAATTCCATCAGTCAGTAACAGAATGTTGGCAGAGTGAGTATTCGACTGCTTTACCAGATTGATTGCAGTAGCAACACCAAGGCTGGCGCGGCTGCCAGGTACTGGCATTAGCTCAGGTTCAAGTGCGGCTAGCAGGTTGGCAATGGTGGCGTTGTCATCGGTCAGTGGCGCTACGGTATAGGCGTCACCTGCATAGACAACCAGAGCGGTAGTTCCGTCTTTACGTTGATTAAGGATATCTCTTATTTTGTGTTTGCTTCGGGTTAGTCTGTTCGGTTTAAGATCTTTAGCGTACATAGAGCTGGAAAGATCCAGGACAATGACCAACGCCATTTCATTTTTGTATACCAGTGTTGGAAGCTTTTGCCATGTTGGCCCTGCAATAGCAACTATCGCGATTAGCAATCCGCAGGCCAGTAATCCTAATGGCCGTTTTAATGTGGTTAGACTGTCATTGGATTGCAGGTGTTTTAGCAGATGATTGGGAATGATCTGTTGCCAGCTGGAGCGTTTAATCTGGTATTTGTTGATGATCCAGATAGCGAGAGGAACCAAAAACAATAGCAATAATGCAGCAGGGCGCAAAAAATGGAAACTGTTTATGAAGTCGTTAATGCTCATAAACCCTCAACCGTTTTTGCTGCTCCAGTTCTGACGATGAGTTTTCTTATCAGAGTGGAAAATAGCGAGGTGAAAAAAGCGATAAATATTGCCGCCATTAACGGTAAGTAATAGAGACTTTTCTTTGGCCGAACGGTTTCAGCTTCTTGTAATACGGGTTCTAATTGATCAAGGAGGTGATAAATTCCTTCAAGCTCTTCGGTGTTTCGTGCACGAAAGTATCGCCCACCGGTTAGATTGGATATCTCCGTTAAGGTCTTTTCATCAAGGTCAGCGGAGGGGTTAACTCGCCGCTCACCAAATGATGACCCAAACAGCCCGGGTTGTATCATCTCTTCAGCTCCAACCCCGATGGTGTAAATAGTTATGTGTTCTTCAGCTGCTAGTTGGGCGGCTTTCAAAGGAGGGATTACTCCGGCAGTGTTTGCACCATCGGTAACCAGAATTAATACCCGGCTTTCAGCGGGTCTTGAGCGTAGCCTTTTTACGGCAAGTCCGATTGCATCTCCTATCGAGGTCTCTCTGCCTGCCATGGCAATTTGAGCCTCGTTTAGCAACGTGGCTATCGTTGTTCTATCGAAACTCAAAGGAGACTGTAGGTACGCTTGTGAGCCAAACAAAATCAAGCCGATGCGATCACCTTTACGACGGTCGATAAAAGGGTTTAGAACCGCCTTTATAGCAATCAACCGATTTGTCCGTTGCTGCTGAATTACCATATCCTGGGTTTCCATGCTTCCGGAAAGATCAACTGCAAGCATAAGGTCGCGGGCATTGCCTGGTAGTTGTACCGGGGTGCCGGTGCTGATGGGTCTTGCCGCAGCCAGCAGAAGCAACAACCAGACAATTGCGCTGATTGATATTTTAAGCGGATGGGAGCTTAGAGACTGAGTTACTGCTTTCGAGGGTTTCAGTCTGGCATAGTTCGGGATTCTTAATGCAGTTGTTTGTGTCTTTACAGCGGGTATTAACCAATATACCAGTAGTGGCAAAGGTAAAAGCACCAGAATCCACGGCCATTCCAGATTAAGCGTCATGACAGTCTATCCAGTATCTGGTGAATTCATATAAAGCTTTTGGTTCAATACCGGCATTACCCGTATCAAAGTTTTTCTGATAACGGGAGTCACCGAGTAGTTTTAATGCGGTATCGACATCTGGTTTCGAACTGTGCTTTTTTAAAAAATCTACCCAGTCGTTGCCATGAAGTTTTGCACAGTGACTGGAGGGATAGCCAGTAATAGCTACTCGTTTTAACAAGGTATTAATATCATCAACCAGCTGCAGGTCATTCTGATTGCTTTCATAGCATGACCAGATTTTCTGCAATTGTGACTGGGCATGGCGCCGATATGTTCTTCGCTGCCAATTGGTTCTTAACTTAATGAAGGCCCAGAAGAGAAAAGCCAAGCCAAGCGCTATGAGTACCAGCCATCCAGGTGCAGGCGGCCAAAATGTAATCGCTGTAGGTTCTACAAGCGGTGCCAGCTGTTGCTTAAGCGTTTGAGGATCAAACATAACGCTTCCTGATTTTGCCAGCTGCAAAAACGCGTTGTAATTGGGGTATTACTGGTAAACCGCAACGGATGTTTATTAAAGGAATAGCATAATTTGTAAGAACGTTTTCTATTTCATCTTGTTGTGTCTGGCAATTTCGCAGATATTCTGCAGAGATGTCCTTATCCCGGGTATCTAGCAAGGACTGAGAGTTACCGTCGCCAATTACATAGCGGCCCGGGGCAGGGGGTTCATGTTCCAACCTGTCAATCGGCCGAATTACCACCACGTCATGGCTCTTTGCCAGCTGGAAAAGTTGGGTATCCGTTTCTGGATTTATGTGCAGACAATCGCTGATAAGAAATATCGCAGATCCTGAATTGATTGAGCTGCGGGCAAACATCAAGGCATCGTTGAAAACAGATATTGGCGCCGGCGGGGTTTTGCTTGTTAACGAATTATTGATCTCTGTAACGGCGTTTAACCAATGTAGAAGCGTACGTGTGCTGCGCTTTGGTTTGATTTGGCGGTTTTCAATTCCGTTAAATACAGCCCCACCAATACGATCTCCATGTTTTAAGGCGGCCCAGGATATTGCGGCAGCACACTGTGCTGCTGTGACAGACTTGAAGTTCAGCTCACTGCCAAAGAACATGGTTGGGTTTTGATCAAGAAGAATAAAGACTGGCCGTTCACGCTCCTCGCGAAAAAGTTTGGTGTGAGGCTTTCCGCTCCGAGCTGTTACCCGCCAATCGATGGTACGAATATCATCACCGGGCTGGTATCGGCGAACCTCGTCAAAGTCTATACCTCGACCTCGTAAACGGCTGCGATGCTGGCCTGAAAGTGCACTGCGTACGTGCTGATTGGCATAAAGCGATAAGCTCGAAGCATCGGAACGCAGATCGATCAGTTCTTGCAGGGTAGTGTAGGGGCCGCTCATGTCAGTAGTCTTCAGGCAACAGGAACAGCGAGTAACAAACGATCAATGAATTGATCATTATTGATTGATTGCGCTTCGGCACTGTAGCTGAGAATGATTCGATGACGTAGCACATCATGGGCAACCGCTTGCACGTCATCGGGCGTTACGTAATCTCGATTTTGTAACCAGGCATGGGCTCGCGCACAGCTATCGAGTGCAATGGTGCCGCGAGGGCTCGCTCCGTATTCTACCCAGTCAGCCAGTTCCTTATCGTAGTGGGAGGGGTCTCGGGTCGCGAGAACAAGATTTACCAGATATTGCTCTACGGATTCCGCCATATGCAGCCCCATAATTTCTTTGCGAGCATCGAATATCTGTTGTTGTGTGATTTGGGTTTCAGGGGGGGGGATCTCGTTATTGATGGCATCACCACGGGCTAAGGCTAGAATTTTGTGTTCGGCCCCTGCATCTGGATATCCGATAGTGACGTGCATCAGGAATCGATCCAATTGTGCTTCAGGTAGCTGGTAGGTACCCTCTTGTTCGATGGGATTTTGGGTCGCCATAACCATGAAAAGCTCAGGCAATTTGTAAGTTTGTCTGCCTACGCTTACCTGGCCTTCGGCCATCGCTTCCAGGAGGGCTGATTGCACTTTGGCAGGGGCTCGGTTGATTTCATCAGCGAGCACCAGCTGATGGAAAATGGGACCCTTCTGAAATTCAAAACTGGTGGTTTCCGGCCGATAGATTTCGGTACCGGTGACGTCCGCTGGCAGAAGATCAGGGGTGAACTGAATCCGGTGAAATTCGGCCTCAACACCTTGCGATAACCCTTTGATAGCACGAGTTTTTGCTAGCCCTGGCGCACCTTCAACCAGTAAGTGCCCATTGGCTAGAAGCGCTATAAGCAGGCGGTCTACCAGACGCTCTTGACCAATAATAACTTGGGTCAGGTAGTTCTTCAGGTTTAGCAGATTATCACTGTTGCTCATCGGGTGCTCATTGGATTGGAAGGACAGAAGTTATTATTAGTATTTCTGCTACTATTTCAATAGGTTGAGGAGTAAATATTTCGCAATTTTTTGTCCTCATGATTCCATCATGAGTCGCACAAATCTTATCTTGAATGATCACCGAATACGGAGCGTTTTTATGGATCACTTTACTGTGGAAAACAAGCCGCAATATCTGGACAAGCTTGTTACCGGCCTTAAAAGTCACATTCCCAAAGCACAGTGTGATACCGCAGAACGGTTTACACGACAGTTTTTCTCCGTGACCAGTTTTGAAGATCTGATGAATTTCGATAAAGAGGATATTGTCGGCAGCTCACTTAGCTTTTGGAAGTTATTTCAAAAGCGGGTTTCGGGGGATTCAATTGTTCAGGTGTTTAATCCTGAATATGAGCATAACGGCTGGCATTCAACCCATACCGTAATCCAGATTATTTGTTCAGACATACCATTTCTTGTTGATTCTGTACGCATGAGATTCAATGCAAAGGGTTCCACGATACATTTCTTGCAAAATAATGTGATGGGTGTAAAGCGCAGTGATGATGGAAAGCTTCAAGAGCTTGCTGCAGCCGAAAAGGGCAATGTGCGTGAGGCAGTAATGTATCTGGAGATAGACAGGATCGCCGCAGATAATGAACTCGATACGCTGAAGGAGGAGTTGCTTTCTGTACTGGCAGATGTTCAATCGGTTGTTTCCAGTTATGATTCAGTCATTAAAGAGGTTAGCGAGCTTGGTAAATTAATTGATAAAGAAAGTGGCGAGGGTGTTGCTGAGTGCAGTGAATTTTTGAGATGGCTGCTGAACGATAATTTTACATTTCTTGGTTATGAACTTCTTAACGTTATTGCAGGGGGTAAGGGGAAAGGCATTGCTTTAAAGTCTGAGAGTTGTCATGGCATGTTTATCGGTGATGCCTACACAGAATACAGTCAACGACTCTCCAGGCATTGCGTCGATTCAGACCCTCTAGGACCGCTGTCTTTTTCTAAATCTCCTGTACGCTCTTCAGTTCATCGTCCAGCTTATCCGGATTGCATCCTGGTACGTTTTACCGATGCCAAGGGGAAATTACTTCGTGAGGCTAGAATACTAGGCCTGTATACCTCTCCGGTGTATACCGAGAGTCCTCAGAAGATTCCCTATTTGCGCAATAAAGTTGGCTGGGTTCTCGAAAAGTCAGGCCTGGACCTTAAAAGTCACCATGGTAAAGAGCTCAAACAGATTTTAGAGGCATTTCCAAGAGATGAGTTATTCCAGACGCCGATGAATCAGTTGTTTCAGACAGCCAACGACATTTTACATATCCAGGAACGCCGGCAGATCAAGTTGTTTATTCGCAAGGATCGAACCAACCAATTTGCCACTTGCTTGTTGTATGTCCCTAGAGACGTTTATAGCACCGATTTGCGTGAGGCAAGCCAAGAAATACTGGTGAAAGGGTTGGGGGCTGTTGATGCGGAATTTATAACCTATTTCTCTGAGTCTGTATTGTGCCGGGTGCAATTTAACTTATTGCTTGATCCTGATTCTCCCGTTGAATATAAGCGGGATGTTTTATTGGCTGAAATTACCGAAGCTGCGTGTACCTGGGAGGATGAGTTAAAGGCTTCCATTATAGAGGCAGAAGGAGAGGTTGGCGGGAATCGCCTGATTGCCAATTACCGTAGCGGTTTTCCAGCAAGCTATCAGGAACGTTTTGGGGCTCGGACGGCAGTGGTTGATATTGAACACATGGAAACATTATCGACAGATAATCGCTTGACCATGAGTTTCTATCAGTCTGTTGATGATACCAATGGACACCTTCACTTTAAGGTGTATCACTTAGGGCACACTTTACCTTTATCGGACCTTATTCCGATGCTTGAAAACCTTGGGCTTAAAGTCATAGGTGAGTTCCCCTATACGATACGCCGCACAAAAGACGACGTAATCTGGATACATGATTTTGTGCTCGACTATGGTTCGGATTCTGTAGATGTACAAAAAATCAACCGTATCTTCCACAATGCCTTTAAACAAACCTGGTTGGGCAATGCTGAAAATGATCATTTTAATCGTTTGGTGATTGCTG
Source organism: Aestuariirhabdus sp. (assembly GCA_030622755.1). Taxonomy (GTDB): domain Bacteria; phylum Pseudomonadota; class Gammaproteobacteria; order Pseudomonadales; family Aestuariirhabdaceae; genus Aestuariirhabdus. The sequence continues at coordinate 9,574 of JAUXFT010000021.1, forward strand.
CCAGATTAGATTGGCGTCAGGTAGCGATGCTGCGCGGTTATGCGAGATATTTAAAACAGATTCGCTTTGGTCTAAGTCAGCAATATATTGCTGAGACCCTAACCGCACATGTCGAAATAACGCAGGTAATAGTTAAGTTATTTGAAATCCGTTTTGATCCCCATTCAAGCTTGAGCCTGGAGGCGCGAGAAGAGGAACAAAAACTATTAGCGGATTCGGTATTAAAGTCTCTCGATACGGTGAGTGTGCTCAACGAAGATCGTATTCTGCGTCGGTATCTTGACCTGATTAAAGCAACGCTACGGACCAATTTCTTCAAGCTGGATGAGAATGGTCAACCTCGTAGTTATATAAGCTATAAATTTTCTCCCAGGGATATCCCCCAAATCCCATTACCTGCTCCATTGTTTGAGATCTTCGTGTATTCACCTCAAGTCGAAGGGGTGCATTTGCGCGGTGGCAAAGTCGCTCGTGGCGGTTTGCGCTGGTCTGATCGACAAGAAGATTTTCGCACTGAAGTGCTGGGACTGGTAAAGGCGCAGCAGGTTAAAAACGCCGTTATTGTACCGGTCGGTGCTAAAGGCGGTTTTTTTGCGAAACGGTTACCGGATAGTAACGATAGGGAGGCGTTTCTGGCGGAAGGGATATCTTCCTATCGAACCTTTATTCGATCATTGCTCGAGATTACCGATAACCTTGTGGATGGCGCTGTTGTATATCCTGAGAATGTTGTTCGTTATGACGGTGATGATCCCTATCTGGTGGTTGCTGCTGATAAGGGTACTGCGACGTTCTCTGATATCGCCAATGAATTAGCTATTGAGCATGGTTTCTGGCTTGGCGATGCTTTTGCTTCCGGTGGTAGTGAAGGCTATGACCACAAAAAAATGGGAATCACGGCGCGTGGTGCCTGGGTTTCTGTGCAGCGCCATTTCAGAGAGGTTGGTATTGATGTTCAGTCTGAAACGATTAGCGTATTAGGCATCGGTGATATGGCGGGCGATGTGTTTGGGAATGGTTTGTTGTTGTCGAAAAAACTGGCAATGGTTGCTGCTTTTAATCACCTGCACATCTTTATTGATCCAAATCCCGATGTTGATGCTAGTTGGGACGAACGAAACCGATTATTTAATCTGCCTGGATCAAGCTGGACGGATTATGAGGAAGGCTTGATATCAAAAGGAGGTGGCATCTTTTCCAGAGGCGCTAAATCTATTGCCATTTCATCGGAGATGAAAGCCAGATTTTCGATCGCTGAAAATAAATTGGCGCCTACACAACTCATTACTGCATTACTTAAATCTCCTGTAGATATGATTTGGAATGGCGGTATAGGTACCTACATTAAGGCGCAAACAGAAAGTCATGCAGATGTTGGGGATAAGGCCAACGATATTTTGCGCATTGATGGTCAGGATTTGCACTGCCGCGTTATAGGAGAGGGCGGCAATCTGGGCGCTACTCAATTAGGGCGCGTTGAATTCAGTCTAAAGGGAGGTGCATCTAATACTGACTTTATCGATAATGCCGGCGGTGTGGATTGTTCGGATCATGAAGTAAATATCAAAATTCTTCTTAACGAAATCGTTGCTAATGGAGATATGACATTCAAGCAACGTAACGCCCTGTTAGGTAAAATGACCGATGCGGTTGCGGAATTGGTGTTGGAAAATAATTATCGACAGGTACAAGCTATATCGCATGCGCAAGCTGAGGCTGCAGACCGCATGAATGAGTATCGGCGCTTTATCTCGCACCTTGAGTCTCAAGGAAAACTGGATCGTGTGATTGAGTATCTCCCGAATGATGAGGCTCTTGTAGAAAGAGAGGCAGCCGGTAAAGGATTGACACGGCCAGAGCTGTCACTGTTGATTTCGTATAGCAAGGGCGATCTTAAAGAAACACTTTTGCAATCGTCGTTACCTGATGATGATTATCTGTCGAGAGAAATGCACACGGCATTCCCTGATGTACTAGTTAAGAAGTATCCAGACCAGGTAAATACTCATCGACTGCGCCGAGAAATTGTCGCGACCCAGATTACTAATCATATGATCAATATGATGGGTATCACCTTTGTTCATAAACTGGAACAGTCTACTGGCGCAGATGCGGCTGAAATCGCCAAGGCATTTATTATCGCTCGTGATGTGTTTGGTTTAAGCCATTACTTTGAACAGATTGAGCAGCTGGATCATAAAGTTGATAGCTCGGTGCAGCTCGGAATGATGACTGAGCTGATAAAGTTAGGGCAACGCGCTACACGATGGTTTATTCGCATGAAGCGTAATGATCTGGTGCCTGAAACTGCGGTTAGTCATTACGGTCCCATGGTGCAACAATTCTTTGGACAGTTTCATCAGCAGTTAAATCAATCCCAGTCTGAAATATGGAAGGAGGGGCGCCAGGTACTTATCGATCAGGGTGTTCCTGAGGAACTGGCAGGAATTGTTGCGGGTAAGCGTTATCTGTCTGCAAGCTTGTCGATTTCAGACGCGGCTGACCAAACAGGCCAACCATTAGATGTCGCAGCAAGCCTGTTCTTCGCCTTGGGTGATAGGCTCGATATCGGTTGGTTTATTCAGGAGCTTGGTAATCTTGAAGTATCAAACCAATGGCAGTCTATGGCACGAGAAAGCATTCGTGATGAACTTAACTGGCAGTTGAGGGCGTTAACGGTGGCTATTCTTAACGGCGCCAAAGGCAAGGTAGTGGTTGCTGAGCAATTGGCTCGCTGGCTTGATACTAATAAGCCCCTGGTTGATCGTTGGGATGTGATGCTCAATGAGTTACGTAGTCAGGGAAGTTGTGAGCTGGCAATGTTTACGGTCTCAAATCGTGAGCTGGTTGATTTAGTGCAAAATAGTCACCAGTAATTGATAAAACAGTAATCTTAGAAAGGCTGGAGTCTGAATTCTCTAGCCTTTGCGCTGTTACAACAATAACTGGCTGCTGCTTCAACAATAAAAAGGTTCCGCAAAAATAGATAGGTTGATTTGAATGGCTTACATAATAAATATAAGGGGCCGATTGTGAGATATACAAGATCTTTATTCAGCCTGTTAAGGACTAGTTGACGCAAGCATCAAAGAGTTATTTCTGATGCCCCCTGTTTGTTAGTGTCCTTGATCACTAACTAGCTGAAGTGGTCATTATCGTGTTTGTAAGGTGCTGTGTTTATATGCCGAATCTATTCGTTTTTTCTCTAAGCTGCGTATAATTGCGGTGTTACCCTAGATCAGGAATTCCAATGTACTCTCTCGCTCGTCGTATGATGTTTTGTCTCGATCCCGAAGTTGCTCATGAGCTTAGTCTTGAGTTGATAGGTGCTGCTAGCCGATTACATATGAACCGCTTGATTAGCAAACCAGTAGCCAGCCGTCCTGTTGAAGTAATGGGGTTGCAGTTCGATAATCCAGTCGGACTTGCTGCGGGAATGGACAAAAATGGCGATTTTATCAATGGCTTGGGCACGTTGGGTTTTGGATTTCTTGAGCTCGGTACGGTTACCCCGAGACCTCAGCCAGGGAACCCTAAGCCGCGACTGTTTCGTTTGCCTGAAAAACAAGGAATTATTAACCGTATGGGCTTTAACAATAAAGGTGTCGATCACCTTATTGCTAATGTGCAGAAGTCTTCCTATAAGGGTGTTGTCGGCATCAATATCGGCAAAAACTTCGATACACCGGTAGATGACGCCACGGCTGATTACTTAACTTGTTTTGAAAAGGTCTATCCCTACGCTGATTATATTGCGGTCAATATATCCTCTCCCAATACACCAGGACTGCGTACTCTGCAACATGGCGATGGCTTCCGTGATTTATTGGAAACATTGAAACATTCGCAGCAGCAGCTTAATCAGAAATTTGGTCGTTATGTACCCGTCGCGGTCAAAATAGCTCCGGATATGGAAGATGAGGAGCTGGTACAGTTAGCCAAAACGTTACTGGAATACGAAATAGATGGTGTCATAGCCACTAATACAACGCTCGATCGTACAGCGGTACAAGGACTTGAGTTTGCTGAAGAGGCTGGAGGGCTCAGTGGTGATCCGGTTCGTGAGCGTTCTACAGCAACAATACGAACACTTGCTGATGAATTAGCCGGGCGTATGCCTATTATTGGTGTTGGGGGTATATCTGATGCCGCATCAGCTGCAGATAAGATCAAAGCTGGAGCCAGTTTGGTGCAGGTCTATTCAGGCTTTGTATATCGCGGACCAGATCTCATTTCTGAGGCAGTGGAAGCAGTCTACTCTCAGCAGCGCGCCAGAATCAATTAGATAACACGGCCGGAGATTCAAAAGAGAGCCAGAATGAAAAGAGCTTTTATGAAAGGGGCTCAAATGAAAAAGGGACCTTGTGGGTCCCTTTTTTAGATGTCTTGTGGAAACTAATTAGAAAGAGTCCGGGTTAAATCCCGACTGCTTTATGGACACCTGAAACGCCAGTGAATCCATCCCAGTTGTCAGAGCGGCCTTCCCGCCAGCCAGTTAACCAGGCTTGCCGCATTTCTATCATTTCATGCGGGCATATATCTCGAGATTTCCCGGTCACGCCGGTGTTATAACCTTTAATAAAAGCACGTTCTATCTTGTCTCTTTTCTGTCTTTTCATGGTTGTTGTTGCCTCAGCGAATTATAAAGAAATAACTGATAACTTCTGGGCTGGCTGTTAAATATCTGCAAGTGGTTGCAGTGTAAGGGTTCCGGCCTAGCCGCTGCCTCTCGATTAACCAAGAGGGCTTTTTACAACACAGAAAATGCACGTCCAATGGGGAAGGGGATCGAAAGAAATATCGTGTCAGGACGCAGCAATCGCCTCCTGTATTCGATTGCCTTACTAACCTTTCTATCGTAAAGCGAGATGACTTGTCGAGTACTGATTACTAATAAGTTACAACTAATTTATCGACTTCAGGTATAAAGGCTCAAAGACTGCTTCGGGTTTGCTTGATAAGTGATTGAAATGATTGAATTAGAAATGGGAGGTCAATTTGAGACGAAACTGCATTTCTTCATTCAGGTATTCATCCGGATTTGTCATATCGCTATCAATTTCAGTGTAATCGAAGCGTAGAGCCGTTTGTTGGTTGATCGGCAAGGCGTTATGAGAGCTGTCTACGAGTTTTACGACATTGTGCAGGTTCGAACTATCCGCGATCTTCAGGTCCAGGACCGGAGAGAGCTCATTCAGGTCAGATGCCCATGCATTGGGGCTGTTGAGTAATACCATGCTGGCTAAGAAGATAAGGCTATGTTTTTTCATTATTATTCTCCCCCAGAAGCGACGATGGGTTCAGTTCAGTTCAATTCAATCTATACAAATCCTAGTGGTGTCAGGTGCAATTAAGCCGCTCAAGTTCACAGATCTGGTGGCTGTGATGGTATTTTAAAATGGTTTGTGACTACTTTGTGACGCAATTCCACAGGTTTTGTGACAATAACCTGTGGTTCGCTTAGTCGTAGGCTCTGGTTTAGAATGCGTTCTTCTATTTAATGGTGTCTTCTAATGAACAGATCTTTAACGTTGTTTGCTTCTTGCCCCAAGGGGATCGAAGGGCAGTTACTACAAGAATTGAAGAGTCTTGGTGCCGAGCAAGCGCGTGAAACTGTTGCAGGGGTTTCTTTTGAAGGCTCCCTCGAGGTGGCGTATCGGTGCTGTTTGTGGTCCCGATTAGCCAATCGAATTTTATATCGGTTGTCACAGTTTACAGTGGATACCGGCGATCAACTGTATCAAGGCGTTGCCGCGATCGATTGGTCCGAACATCTGACACATAATCAAACGCTTCGGGTCGATTGCCGAGGAGAAGCCAAAGAGATCAATAATACACACTTTGGCGCGCTCAAGGTAAAAGATGCGATTGTGGACCAGATACGTGAAAAGAGTGGACAGCGGCCTTCTATAGAACGAAATCAACCTGATATTCGCGTTAATGTTTTGTTGTCCAAAGGACAGGGAACCATTTCCATTGATCTGTCTGGAGTAAGCCTGCATCAGCGGGGTTATCGTAAAGAGGCTGGTGCGGCGCCATTAAAGGAAAATCTAGCGGCTGCAATACTGAATAGAGCTGGGTGGTCTGCAATGTCTTCCGGTGGCCATCTGGTTGATCCAATGTGCGGAGCTGGAACCTTACTGATTGAGGCCGCCCTGATTGCTGCAGATATTGCTCCCGGTCTTGATCGAGATTACTTTGGTTTTATTGGTTGGTTAGGCCATGACACAGCCTTGTGGGATACCATGGTGACCGAGGCTGGCAATCGGCGCAAAACAGGCTTGGCAAACTGCAATGTTGATATTCAGGGCTATGAAGCTGATGCTGACGTTATTCGACGTGCCCAGGCAAATATACAAAGGGCTGGCTTAAAAGACTTCATCAAGGTATCGCATGCCGAGTTGGCTACTTTAAAGCAATCTGAGCCAACTCATAATTCTGGATTGTTAATCACAAACCCACCTTATGGTGAGCGACTGGGTGAAGAAGCCAGCCTGATCTACCTCTATCAGTACCTTGGCCGTGTGATGAAAGAGCAGTTTGTTGGTTGGAGAGGTGCGGTGTTGACCGGCAATCCGGAATTGGGCAAACGAATGGGTATTCGTGCCCGCAAGCAATATAGGTATTTCAATGGCACATTACCGACTCGTCTCTTGATGTTCGAAGTGGCTGAGGAATGGTTTGTCGATGCATCCCGCAGAGATACGCCTCAAAACGCTGATTCTCAAGCACCGGTGGCAGCGTTAACGCCTGGTGCTCAGATGTTTGCCAATCGTTTACGGAAAAATCGTCGGCAACTCGCGAAGTGGGTCAAACAGCAAGATCTGCAGTGTTATCGGTTATACGACGCAGATATGCCTGAATATGCTGTAGCCATTGATATTTATGGTGACTGGGTGTGTGTGCAGGAGTATCAAGCTCCCAAGAGCGTTGATGTTAATCGAGCCGCTGAACGTTTGCGTGAGTTGATGTCAGCTATACCTCAGGCGCTTGAGATCGATTCTAATAAGATTGTGTTTAAGGAGCGTCAACGCCAAACAGGAAAGCAACAATATCAGCGTCGAGATACAGCCGGGCAGCAATTTGAAGTGAAAGAGCATGGATGCAGGCTGTTGATTAACCTCAAGGATTATCTCGATACCGGTCTGTTTTTGGATCATCGGCCAATGAGACGCAGAATTGCATCTGAAGCTAAAGGAAAGAGTTTCCTGAATTTGTTCTGCTATACAGCGGCGGTAACCGTTCATGCTGCCAAAGGCGGTGCTACCAGCTCTGTGAGCGTAGATTTGTCGCCAACCTATCTGGAATGGGCGCGGAAGAATTTGTCACTTAACGGCTTCAGTGATCGGCACCAGTTAGTTCAGGCCGATTGCATGGAATGGATACGAAATAATCAGCAGCAGTTCGATCTTATCTTTATTGACCCCCCAACGTTTTCCAACTCTAAACGCATGGAGGGAGTGTTTGATGTGCAGGAAGATCATTCTGAGCTTATCGAAAATGCAATGCGTGTGCTTGCTCCGGGCGGTGTTCTGTACTTCTCTAATAATTTCAGGCGGTTCAAGCTGGATGCCTCGCTCCCGGAGCATTTTGTAATTGAGGATATCTCCCGGCAAACACTGGATCGGGATTTTGCACGAAATGGCAAAATTCATCGCTGTTGGAAAATCACGCGATCCCAACCGAACATCTGGTCTTCGTAAGCTGTTTTTGAGACTGAGTGGTAAGGAAGACTGTTAAATGTAGATGAGGAAAGGGGGCACTATTTCAGGCGCCTTTCAATTCCGGCACTGGCAATGATTCTTGTGGAGATCTCTTCGATCGAGAAGTGGGTTGTGTCGATGTGAGGGATTCGTTCTTTAGTCAACAGTCGTTCCACTTCGGCTATTTCCATATTGCATTGGCGTAGAGAGGAGTAACGGCTATTAGCTCTTCGTTCGGTGCGAATTGCTACTAACCGTTCAGCCTCAATCGTCAGCCCAAACAGTTTGTCTCTGTGGGCCCTTAATGGTTCTGGCAAATGGAAATCTTCCAGATCTTCCTCAGTGATCGGATAATTAGCTGCGCGAATACCAAACTGCATGGCCAGGTAGAGGCAGGTGGGGGTTTTCCCGCAACGTGAAACACCAATAAGAATAATGTCTGCTTTATCGTAGTGGTTGGTACGAGCACCATCATCATTATTCAGCGCGTAATGTACCGCCCCTATGCGTTCCGAATAGAGGGCATTAGAGTCAATTTGCCGTTTTCTTCCAATGCTGTGCGCGGAATGAATGTGCAGTTCCTGTTCCAGTGATTTTGTGAAGGTGGCAAAAATGTCATAGTGTTTGGCTTTTGCGCGGGCAATGATTTTACCAATGGTTTCATCCACGATGGTACTAAATACCAAGGGAACTATGCCGGTTTCTGTACAGTGGGTGTCTATGTGATGTGCAACTTCCTGTGCCTTTTCTGGCGTGTCAATGTAGGGCAATGTTCGACGGTCGAAGGTGATGTGATCAAACTGCGCCAACAAACTTTGGCCAAACGATTCAGCCGTAATGCCAGTACCATCAGAGATAAAAAATACGGTGCGATGCATCTACTCATTTCCTGATTTTAATAGTGAGATGATGTGACGATAGCATGGTAGGAAGAAACAGTTGAGGCACAAAAAGGTCTCACTGGTGTTATTGCAACAGGGTTGCTATGGGTCAACAGAAGATAGGCTGGTTATGATGTATTTACTGAATCATCAGGTATACTCAGCCGCCTCAGTGGCCTCACCGTTTCATCTGGGTACGGTGGTCGTAATACCTGTTAGTCATGGGAGTTTTTACCTTGAAAGACTATGTGATTACTTTGGATAAGCTTGGCGTCGATGACGTTGAAATCGTCGGTGGCAAAAATGCCTCACTGGGCGAAATGATCAGTAATCTGTCCGGCGCTGGTGTGAGTGTTCCCGGGGGGTTTGCAACAACGGCTGATGCCTACCGTGAATTTCTTGAAGAAAGTGGCCTCAATCATCGCATTAATTCCCTGCTGGATACTCTCGATGTAGATGATGTTAAGTCGCTCGCAGCGGCAGGAGCGAAGATTCGAGGCTGGGTTATGGATCAGCCATTTCAGCCGACCTTGGAAGAAGCTATTAAACATAGCTTTGCTGAGTTGCAAGATGGTAATGACAACCTGGCGGTTGCAGTGCGCTCTTCAGCTACCGCAGAAGATCTTCCAGATGCCTCTTTTGCCGGGCAACAGGAAACCTTCCTTAATATTCGCGGCTTGGATAATGTCGTTCATGCAGTAAAGGAGGTGTTTGCATCTTTATTTAATGATCGTGCCATCTCCTACCGAGTGCACCAGGGTTTTGATCACAAACTGGTCGCTTTGTCTGCTGGAATACAGCGTATGGTGCGCAGTGAAACCGGCTCTGCTGGTGTGTTGTTTACGCTGGATACAGAATCGGGTTTCCGGGATGTAGTGTTCATTACGGCTGCCTATGGTTTGGGTGAAACAGTTGTGCAGGGCGCTGTGAACCCTGATGAATTCTATGTCCATAAACCCACACTTGAAGCGGGTAGACCTGCGATATTACGTCGGAATTTAGGCAGTAAGGCCATAAAAATGGTGTATGGGACCGAAGCTACGGCCGGGAAATCAGTAGATACAGTGGCAGTTGATCAAGCAGATCGTATGCGTTTTTGTATTACAGACGAAGAGATATCAGAGTTGTCACGCCAGGCGCTCATTATTGAAAAGCACTACGGTCGCCCAATGGATGTGGAGTGGGCGAAAGATGGTGATGATGGTCAACTTTATATAGTTCAGGCACGCCCCGAAACGGTAAAGAGCCGAACCCATATCGCTGTAATGGAGCGTTATCTACTGAAGGAACAGGGCAAGGTATTAGTGGAAGGACGCAGTATTGGTCAGCGAATTGGCAGTGGTCCGGTCAAACTGATTAATGATATTAGCCAAATGGACATGGTTCATAGCGGTGATGTGCTGGTTACCGATATGACCGATCCTGATTGGGAACCCATTATGAAACGGGCCTCGGCCATCGTCACTGACCGGGGTGGCAGAACCTGTCATGCGGCGATAATTGCCCGAGAGTTGGGGATTCCTGCTGTTGTTGGCTGTGGAGATGCGACGCAGAGACTAAGCGATGGCCAGCCGGTGACGGTTTCCTGTGCGGAAGGCGATACTGGATTGATCTATGAAGGCGAGTTGAAATTTGATGTTCGCAGTAACAGTGTTGATTCAATGCCTGAGCTTCCGTTCAAAATTATGATGAACGTAGGTAATCCGGATCGCGCGTTTGATTTTCAGGCTATTCCGAATGATGGTGTTGGTTTGGCCCGGCTTGAATTCATTATCAATCGAATGATTGGGGTGCACCCCAAAGCGTTGCTCAATTATTCATCCTTACCCGCGGAAGTACAGAAATCAGTCGATACACGAATAGCCGGTTATGCGGATCCCGTTGAATTTTATATCGAAAAGCTGGTCGAGGGTGTGTCCACCATAGCGGCTGCGTTTGCACCCAAAAAAGTGATCGTTCGATTGTCTGATTTTAAGTCGAACGAATATGCCAACCTTATCGGCGGTCGACTTTATGAGCCGGAAGAGGAAAACCCGATGTTGGGTTTCCGGGGGGCTTCACGCTATATCTCGGACGATTTTCGCGATTGCTTTGAGCTTGAATGTCGTGCGATGCGTCGCGTACGGGATGTCATGGGCCTGACGAACGTAGAGATTATGGTGCCCTTCGTGCGTACTGTTGGCGAAGGTCGTCGCGTTGTCGAGTTGCTTGAGGAGAATGGCCTCAAGCGAGGAGAAAATGGACTTAGAGTCATCATGATGTGTGAGCTGCCAGCCAATGCATTATTAGCAGAGCAGTTTTTGGAATATTTCGATGGGTTTTCCATTGGTTCCAATGATATGACACAGCTGACGCTGGGCCTTGATCGTGATTCTGGAATTATCGCTCACTTGTTTGATGAGCGAGATGAAGCCGTTAAAGCGCTGTTGGCAAACGCAATTTCAGCATGTCGTAAAGCAGGTAAATACGTGGGTATCTGTGGACAGGGCCCTTCGGACTATCCGGAGTTTGCTCGATGGTTGATGGAGCAGGGAATCGATACCGTATCCCTGAATCCTGATTCAGTCATGGACACCTGGTTTTATCTCGCGGATAAAGAACTGGTTTAATTACGGATGCAAGAGGGGGTAGCAATGCCCTCATTACTGAATAATCTAAAGATTTTGCAGGAGTATTGAGTGTGGAGTATATAACCCCGGATTTATGTGATGCGTACCCAGAGTTGATAGAGGCTGCGGATCCTATATTTAAAAATTATGGTGGTAAGCGCTCTTTTGGTGGTCAGATAGTTACCGTTAAATGCTTTGAAGATAACTCCAAGGTAAAGCAGCTGATTGATACCGACGGCCATGGTAAAGTCATGGTGGTTGACGCAGGTGGATCCATGCGTCGTGCTTGTCTTGGCGATATGTTAGCGGAGAAGGCAGCGAAAAATGGTTGGCAGGGCATACTTATGTATGGCTGCATTCGTGATGTGGATATTATCGGGAAGACCGATCTGGGTGTCCAGGCGTTGGGAACCCATCCCATCAAAACTGATAAACGAGATATTGGCGATATTGATATACCGGTAACCTTTGCCGGGGTAACTTTTTGTCCTGGAGACTTTGTCTACGCAGACAACAACGGCGTGATAGTGTCACCGGAGCCACTAACTATGCCTGGTTAACTATGCCTGATTAATAATGCCTGGTTAATTATTCCTGATTAAGTATGCCTCTGAGGATGACGTTGGCGTCAGCAAAACAACGCAGCGTCAGCTTGCCATGATTCAGCTCACTGATTGATTGTATTGGTTTTAATGTTTCTCCGTCATTAGAGTGACAATATTCAAGAAAACATCATCAGTAAGGCGCCAGGAATATCAGTTGATACTAATGTCGGGCAAGGTAGCTGCGGGTATCTCAAGTTTTTCGGAAGGAGCGATTACTTCGGCTTCTCCGGTAACCACGGTTTTACCCTGTTGATTCTTAACGGTGGTGGAAAATGTCACCTGGTTTTTTACAGCGCGCTTTTCTTTAACGGTAAGGTGAACGGTAAGTTCATCACCGACTTTAACCGGCCTTAGAAATTTTACCGTTTGGCCCAGATAGATAGTACCGGGACCCGGCATGACATTTGCCAACGCTGCAGATATCAGTGAGCTCGACCAGGCGCCATGCGCGATGCGCTCCTTGAACTGAGTTGTTTTAGCGTACTCCTCATCGAGGTGAACAGGGTTTATGTCACCAGAAACGGCTGCAAATAATATAAGGTCGCGTTCGCTTAGCGATCGCTTATAAGTAGCGGTGTCACCGGCGCTAAGCTCTTCGAAAGTATGGTTGCTAAGTCGTGTCATGTTCATCCCCTTGCATATTTCATTGTATTTGGCTGTCTGGTGACAGCATTGCTTTTAAACTGCAGTCAGGAGTTCATAGCAGGCGTTGATAGCAGCCATTGCAGTAGATCATTGACCACCTCATCGCGATTGATTTCATTAAAAACCTCATGGCGTGCTTCCGGGTAGAGCTTTAATGTGACTTTATGGGCTTGCTGTGATTTTAGTGCATCAGCAAGTTGAATTAACCCCTTGGGGCCGCTTACGGGATCTCGATCACCGCCCATAATATACAGTGGGATATCAGGAACCTTATTGAGTTTTGCAGGGTCGGTTATCTCAAGCAAACCTCCCAGAAGATCTATCCAAAGCTGGCTACTGCAGGGAAAGCCACACAAAGGATCGTTTATATATTGATCGACGGCATTGTGGTCCCGGGATAGCCAGTCAAATGTCGTGCGATTTGGCTTGAATTTACGGTTGAATGCACCAAAACCTATAAAATCCATAACCCCGCTGGGCGTGGTTGCACCAATTCGAATTTTTTCAATGCGGGCAACGCTTCTCGCTATCCGATATAGCAGCCGAGAACCATAATTAGACCCTGAAAGAATACATCCGGCGAGTGATCTGGGGTGACGCATGAGATACCCGAGAGCAATGTATGACCCCATGCTATGACCTAAAAGGTAGAGTGGGGTGTCGGGGTATTGTTTAGCGCAATAATCGAGGGCAATGGCAAGATCATCGCAAACCAGCTCCCAACCAAATTCATCGGCAAAATGTCCCCGACTCTGCTTAGGCGTTGCATCCCCATGGCCTCTGTGATCGTGGGCGAAAACAGCAAAGCCCTGCTCACTTAAACTCCGTGCCAGTAATTGGTAGCGAGCGCTATGCTCCGCCATGCCATGGGTAATGTGGATAATGCCACGGGGTGAATCAGGGGCGGGGTATTGATACAGAGGAATCTTCTTGTGATCTTTTGCTATGAGTGTTGATAGATGCCATTTCATAAGGGTTTTTCCGTAGCCTGTAGCGGGCTATTCAATATTTATAGTTATTATTCCGTATATTGTAATTCTTATAACCGCTTTAAACTGTACTCGTGATTGCTTCTTACCTGAACATGCAGGGAAAAGTGCGTTATGGCAGAGTTCTTTCCTTATACTGGTGGTATCTTTTACGCTGTAAGACAAAGTCGAAAACTGTTAATCTCCGACTCGTCTTATAGAATAGAAGCTTCGCAATATCCTTGGAACTACAGCACTTCCTTAATGGAGTGATGTGGGCTTGAGGGGAATGTGTTGATGATTATAAATACCACAAACATCATAGTAAGCGATCACAACTAAAAATCTATTTACAGTATTCAAGGAGAACAAGGCATGAGCGAAAATTTCTGGCAGGATAAATATCCAGAGGGTGTTCCCACTGAAATCAGTACTGGCTCCTACACATCTATCATCGATGTCTTTGAGTCATCCTGTAAAAAATTCGCAGATAAGCCTGCTTTTAGCAATATGGGTAAAACCATCAGTTATCAAGAGCTCTATGATCTGAGTAGTGATTTTGCTGCGTATTTGCAAAACCATACCAGTCTGGAAGTCGGCGATCGTATTGCTATACAACTGCCGAACGTTTTACAGTTTCCGGTCGCTGTATTTGGTGCGATGCGAGCTGGCATGGTAGTAGTTAATACCAACCCGTTGTATACCGTTCGAGAAATGCAACACCAGTTTAATGATTCCGGTGCCAAGGCTCTGGTCGTGTTTGCCAATATGGCCAGCCTTGCCCAAGAGGTAATACCCAATACCGGCATCAAGCACGTCATTGTCACACAAATTGGCGATATGCTCCCACCGCTCAAACGCTTGATGGTTAATACTGTCGTAAAGCACGTGAAAAAGATGATTCCCGCTTATAACCTGCCTCAGTCTGTAGCCTTTAACAAGGCGTTGAAGCTGGGTAATGGCTCGACCTTCAAGCCCTGCAAAATGGACTTTGACGATGTCGCTATACTGCAATACACCGGTGGTACCACAGGTGTTGCCAAAGGTGCCATGCTGACTCATCGCAATGTTGTATCCAATATGATGCAAGCCAAGGCCGTGATGGGATCCGGTATGGGTGAAGATGAGGTGGCCATCGCACCACTGCCGCTGTATCACATCTATGGTTTTACTTTTCATTGTATGGTTATGATGTTTATCGGTTCTCATAACGTATTGATTACCAATCCTCGTGATCTACCTGGTTTTGTTAATGAGTTGAAGAACCACAAATATACGGTATTTGTTGGTTTGAATACCTTGTTTGTAGGCTTAGCTAATAACGAAGAGTTCCGTAAGCTGGACTTCAGTTCCTTGAAGTGCACTTTTTCTGGCGGTATGGCGCTACAGTTGGCGACCGCTGAGAAGTGGCAACAGATAACGGGCTGCGAGATTTCTGAGGGCTTTGGTATGACTGAAACCTCACCGATGGCAACCGTCAATCCTCTTGGTGCTAACCAGCTTGGAACTATTGGTATGCCGGTTCCTTCAACACTGGCCAAGCTGATCGATGACGAAGGAAATGATGTCGATTTCGGCGGTGTGGGAGAGCTTTGCATCAAAGGTCCTCAGGTCATGAAAGGCTACTGGCAGCGCCCTGAAGCGACAGCTGAAACCATCACCGAAGACGGTTGGTTAAAAACCGGTGATATTGCCATCATTCAGCCCGATGGTTACCTCAAGATCGTTGATCGCAAGAAAGATATGATCGTGGTTTCCGGTTTTAACGTTTATCCGAACGAGCTTGAAGACGTTATGGCTCAGCATCCTGACATTGTTCAATGCGCAGCCATCGGGGTACCTAATGAAAAAACAGGTGAAGCCATCAAGATGTTTGCTGTTAAGAGTAATCCTTCGTTAACCGAAAAGGATCTTATTGAGCATATGCGTACCGGTGTGACAGGCTATAAAATTCCTCGCTCGATTGAATTCCGCGATGAGTTGCCGACTACCAACGTTGGTAAGATCCTGCGACGTGAGCTTCGCGATGAGGAACTGAGTAAATTGAAAGCGAATAGCTAAAGCCTGATCGGTCAGTTATCGGACTGACCGTTAGTTTTTGATAGAATGCCCTGCCATTGAATGTCAGGGCATTTTTTTTAGTTTTTAGAGGATTGCGTTTGAGCACGCGCACAAAAGAATTACAGCAGCGTATCGAAAAAACGATGCTGAGCGACCGGCATCCGCTGAGCAATCAGTTACGCCGTTTCATTAAAGACAAAAAATCGGTATCGACCCAGTGGCACGAGCGTTTACAGCGCTCAGTAGTCCTGGCCGATAAGCGCCGTGCCTGCTTACCGCAACCTGAATTCGATGAAAGTTTGCCTGTTAGTCAGCGTTGGCATGAGATAGCTGAAACTATTCGTGACCACCAGGTTGTCGTTATTGCCGGGGAAACCGGATCAGGAAAAACCACGCAAATCCCCAAAATTTGTTTGACCCTGGGTCGTGGGGTTTATGGATTAATTGGACATACACAACCTCGCCGGCTTGCAGCGCGTTCGGTTGCAGCGCGCATTGCGGGCGAGCTAGGGACTGAGCTGGGTGGTGGTGTTGGCTATCAAGTGCGATTTAACGATCAGGTTGGTGAGCATAGTCATATCAAACTGATGACCGACGGTATTTTACTGGCTGAATTGCAGCATGATCGTTTTTTAAATCGTTATGACACTTTGATTATCGACGAAGCTCATGAGCGAAGTTTGAATGTCGATTTTCTGTTGGGATATTTAAAAACCCTGTTACCCAAACGCCCCGATTTGAAGTTGATTATTACCTCTGCAACCATCGATGTAGAACGTTTTTCCAGGCACTTTGATAATGCGCCGGTAGTTGAAGTATCCGGTCGAACCTTTCCTGTAGAGGTTCGCTATCGGCCCTTGTTAGATATTGATGAGCAGGGGGACGCTGATCAAAAACTGCAGCAGGGAATAGCGGCCGCACTGGAAGAGATAGTGCAACATGATCGAACGGATACCAAGAGGTTTGGTGATGTGCTGGTGTTTCTTAGTGGAGAGCGAGAGATTCGCGATACCGCCAAGTATTTACGCCGACTTGAACTTAAAAATACTGAAATCACACCACTGTATGCTCGCCTGACCGCGGCTGAGCAAAATCGAATCTTTCAGTCACACAGCGGACGGCGGGTTATTTTATCAACCAATGTCGCAGAAACCTCTCTCACGGTACCGGGCATCGTGTATGTAATAGACACAGGATTTGCTCGCATCAGCCGTTATAGCTATCGCTCAAAAGTTCAACGCTTGCCAATTGAGGCAATTTCCCAGGCAAGCGCCAATCAACGCATGGGGCGCTGTGGCCGTGTAAGTGCAGGCATTTGTTACCGGCTTTATGATGAAGATGATTTCCTGGGTAGAGCTGAATTTACCGACCCGGAAATTCAACGGACAAATCTCGCGTCCGTAATTCTTCAGATGCTTAAGCTTAAATTGGGTGCGATCGAGTCCTTTCCTTTTGTCGATCCGCCGGATAATCGTTTTATTCGTGATGGCTTTAATTTGTTGCTTGAATTGGGCGCGGTAGACAAACAGCAGAACATCACAGCGCTGGGGCAGCAATTGAGTAAGTTGCCGGTGGATCCGCGCATTGCAAGAATGATTGTGGAATCCCGAAAGCAAGAATCTTTGTCCGAGGTGATGGTTATTGCTGCAGCGCTGAGTGTTCAAGATCCGCGTGAACGTCCGGCAGAAAAAAAACAGCATGCTGATCAGTTGCACAGAGAGTATCAGAGTGATGAGTCTGATTTCATCAGCCTGCTAAACCTGTGGAATCTGTATGAAGAAAAGCGCCAGGAATTTACACAGAATCAATTGCGTAAGTACTGTAAGCAAAGGTTTCTTAACTATCAGCGCATGCGAGAGTGGCGAGATTTACATCGACAGCTTCTTCTCTCGTGTCGCGATCTTGGTTTTCGCCAGAAAGAGCACGAGCAGCAGGCAAGCTACGCCGCAATTCATCGCGCATTGCTGGCTGGATTGTTGAGCCATTTGGGGATGCGCAATGAAGATGCGGAATACCTGGGCGCTCGCAACCGAAAGTTTTTCCTGTTTCCAGGCTCTGGAATTTTCAAAAAACGTCCGAAATGGGTGCTTTGCTCTGAACTTGTCGAGACTTCTCGCCTTTACGCGAGAATCAACGCTTCTATAGATCCTTTGTGGATCGAACCGTTAGCGAAACATCTGGTAAAGCGTAATTACTTCGAGCCTCATTGGCAGAAAAAACGTGGTCAGGTCATGGGGTTCGAACAGGTTTTGCTATTTGGCCTGGTGATCGTCGTTAAGCGACGTATTGATTACAGCAAGGTTGATTCGGTGCTGGCCCGCTCCCTGTTTATTCGTGGGGCATTGGTTGAAGGTGAGTTTAACACTCGTGCAAGTTTCTTTAGAAATAACCTTAAGTTATTGCAGCAAATTGATGATTTAGAAGCAAAATCCAGAAGGCGGGATATTCTGGTTGATGAAGAAACGCTGTATAAATTCTACGATGAGCGAATCCCTCCGGAAATATCTGATGGCGCCAGTTTTGAGAGCTGGCGCAAGGCGGCGGAATCAAAATCCCCTGAAATTTTATACTTGAGCCGGGAATACCTGATGCAGCACGATGCATTACAGGTCACTGAGGCTCAGTACCCTGATCATCTTGATTTGAGTGGTATGAGATTACCTCTAAGTTATCATTTTGCCCCGGGTGAAATTGATGACGGCGTGAGTGTTTCAGTACCTGTCGGTTTGCTGCCGCGTATGCCACGGTACAGGCTTGAATGGCTTGTTCCTGGAATGTTAAGTGAAAAAATGACGGCGATGATGCGGGCGCTGCCGAAACAGGTTCGCAAAAATTTTGTGCCTGTACCTGATTATGTGTCTGCATTGGCGCAATCAATAGTTCCTTCGGATCATCCTTTGCAGCAAGCAATGGCTGAAAAACTCAAGAAGATGACCTCTATTGCCATCTCTGCTGATGACTGGAATTCAATCGACATCGATAGTCATTACCTGATGAATATCAAGGTTGTAGGAGATGAGGGGTTGCTAGGGCAGGGACGCGATCTTGCTGGGCTGCAGAAGCGATTTTTACAGCAGGCCAGCGATACTATGGGGCAGTCGGAAGAGGGGGGGGTTGAGCGAAGCAATATTCGGAGTTGGGACTTCGGGGTTTTACCTGTCGAGATTACCCGTCCTCAGGGAGGGGTAATACTTAAAGCATGGCCAGCGTTGGTTGATCAGGGTAAAGAAGTTGCTATCAAGGTGTGTACCGATCCTGAACAGGCGAATTACCTGACTCGCCAAGGCGTGGTGCGCTTGCTCTATCTGGCGTTAGCAAAGCAGGTGAAAGAGGGTAAGCGATATTTGACCGGGTTTCAGCAGAGTGCATTACAAGCCGTTACCCTGATCCCAACGAATGAGTTGCTGGAAGACCTCTGGTTGGTAGCAATCGACAGGTGCATGCTCACGGATACGGCTCTACCAAGAGGCGAGGAGGAGTTTAACGCGTTACTTGAGCGTCGTGGAGACCTTGATGATGTGGCGCAGCAATTTGATCAGCTGTTGAGTCAGGTGTTTTCCAGGGTCCATAAGATACAAAAGCAGCTCAAGGGTAAAATTTCTCTCGATCTTGCATTATCGCTGGCTGATATAAAACAGCAGCTCTCAAGACTAATCTATCCTGGTTTTTTGCGGGAAACTCCCTGGGAGTGGCTGCAGCAGTATCCACGTTATCTGGACGCAATTCTCTATAGATTGGATAAAATGGGCACGGTATTAGCGCGCGATAGAGTCGGGGTGGAAGAGCTCTCTTTGTTATGGTCTCAATTTGAGTCGCGCAGGTTACAGCTGAAAGAGGAGCAAAATGCAGATCAACGACTGATCACCTACCGCTGGATGTTGGAGGAGTATCGAGTGTCTTTATTTGCTCAACCCTTGAAGACTCTCCACCCGGTATCTGCCAAGAGATTGCGCAAGTCCTGGTCGGAGATTTTGGTTTAATGAAATCAAGTGTGAAGTATTGTCAAGGGATTGCAAAAAGTCTCCTGACAGCTGTTGATGCTGTGTTATGATCGGGCAATTCTTTAAGGCCTGGCTGCGTCGCTGTTATGGTTGAGATAAGCGCTTTTTCAGGTGATCATAATTTGTTTAAATAGCTCCTTGCAAGCAGCTGAGGTAATGGTTTTGACTGACGTAGTTATCAGTGGCACAGGTTTATATACTCC